>JBBEBL010000274.1:0-1560 GCA_040882345.1 Chloroflexota bacterium | reverse complement strand
GGCGGTCGCGGTGATCCCCGCGGCCTCCTTTGCCGCTCGGGACTTCACCTGCCCCGAACGTCAGGCAAGGCAACGGGACGCCAACCGGCCCGCAAACCGGGCCGCGGGCGCTTCATCGTGTCACCGTTCACCGCCACCGAAGCCACGGCCGGCGGCAGCCGCAACGAGTCGCGCCCGGGCGCTGGCGTTCAACCCAGGTGAACCCGCGGCCGCCACCGCCACCGCCACCGCCGCCGAACCGGCGAGATGATGGGGCTATCGGGATCGGCGCCGATGCACTACCATTGCGCGCGACGCTCAGGGAACGACTTGGGCGCAACGCACATAGCTCGACGCTTCGAACTCGGACTCCTCTCACGGCTGACGCGAGAAACCCGACGGGATCGCGCCGGCTGATGACAGGAGTCTTTTCACTTGTACAACGACAAGAATCTCACCTGCGCGGACTGTGGACAGGAATTCGTGTTCACCGGTTCCGAGCAGGACTTCTACTCGCAGCGTGGCTTCACGGAGCCGCGACGCTGCCCGTCCTGCCGAGCCAGCCGCAAGGCTGCTCGCGGTGACAGCGGCGGGGGTGGCTCGTACGGCGGTTCGTCCGGCGGCTATTCCAGCGGGGCCGGCAGCTACGGTGGTGGCGGCGGTGGTGGTGGATATGATCGCGGTCCCCGCGAGATGTTCACCGCGACCTGTTCCTCGTGTGGCAAGGACGCCCAGGTGCCCTTCCGCCCCACGAGCGGCAAGCCCGTTTACTGCAGCGACTGCTTCCGCAGCCAGCGCGGCTAGCCGCCGCGCACCCGGGCTGACCGTCTGACGGTCCGCCCGAACACCTTCGTCGACCCCGGGTACGTCAGCCGACCCGGGGTCGTTCGTTGTCCGGCGGCACCATCGAATCGTCCCGTGGTGTCGCCGCCGATGGTCCTGCTCTGGCACACTGGCCGCCCGTGATGCCCAGGAGTGCCCAGCTGATGACATCCTCGACCCGTCGTTCCTCGCGCCGCTGGTCGGCGCTGGCCCTCGCCGCCCTGCTCGCGGTCGCCTCGTCATCGACCGCGCTCGCCGCCGGCAAGCCCGGCTACCCGGATCGGGTCACGTGGTCCGGCGAGTCGTGGCAGATCAAGACGAGCCGCAGCGCCGTCGGCCCCGGGCCAAACGTCTTCGACAAGGCCAACGTGAGCGTGGACACGCAGGGTCGGCTGCACCTCCGGATCCAGCAGAACGCCGCCGGCACCTGGACCTCCGCCGAGATCATCGGTCCACGGACCTATGGCTACGGCACGTACACGTTCACGCTCGCCTCCCCCGTCCACGCGCTGGATCCCAACGTGGTGCTGGGACTCTTCACGTGGAGTGACAAGGCGCGTTTCGCCCATCGCGAGATCGACATCGAGTTCGCCAAGTGGGGCAACGCCACCGACCCGACGAATGCCCAGTTCGTGGTCCAGCCGCACGCGACGGCGGGGCATCTCCACCGGTTCGAGCAGCCTCCCGACGCGACCACCACCCACAGTTTCACCTGGACGAAGGGGCGCATCGTGTGGCAGAGCACGGATTCCGCCGGTG
>JBBEBL010000273.1:47342-50508 GCA_040882345.1 Chloroflexota bacterium | reverse complement strand
TAGCGCTCCGCGCGCCCGAAGGCCCACAGCCCGAACGGGATCAGGACCACGCCGGCCACCAGCAGCGGCCAGACGAGGTGACCGAGCTCCACGATGGACGTGCCACTCACCAACGCCGCCCGGACGCCCTCGAGGACGTACGTCGCGGGCGACAGGTGCGAGAAGAACTGCATCCAGCCGGGGAGGACGTCGATGGAGTAGTACACGCCACTCACGAGCAGCAGCACGGACTGGAGCACGAACGTCATCTGGGCGCCGCGTTCGACGTACAGCAGGGGCAGGATCGCCGCGATCATGCCGATGCCCACGAAGCTGAACGAGCCGAGCAGCATGAACGCGATGGCCGTCAGCGGGTTGGCATTCGAGAAGTCCAGCTGCGGGAAGAACAGGAACAGGGCGATGAAGATGACCGTGGTGTGGATCAGGCCGTACAGCATCGCGTACACGACCGAGCCCAGCAGCTGCGCCCAGCGCCGGACGGGCGCCATGAACGTGTACTCCAGGGTGCCTTCCCAGCGCTCGACGGAGATCGTCTCCGCGATCCAGCTGAAGACGACGGACAGGTAGTTCCAGAAGATCGCCCCGACCATCAGGGTCAGGAGCAGCGTCGGGCTGCCCTGGTCGGCACCGATGAGCGAGATCGACAGCGCGCCCGCGACGGAATAGACCAGGAAGGCGACCTCCCAGCCCCAGTAGCGGCGTGTCAGGAAGAAGTTGCGCTCGATGAAGGCGTACGAGGCCTTCAGCTCATGGGCGACGATGGTCACGTCAGGATCTCCTCAGGTTTCTGGGGGAGCTGGCTCGGCCCTCAGCGGGACCGGGCCAGCTCCAGCGATGGTTCCGCGGCGATCCGCTGACCGACCGCGATCACGCGGTAGCCAAGGTATCGACGGATGGACGGGCGCGGTTCGTCGAAACGTCGGCTGATGGCCGCACGTTCGATCTCCCGGGCCTGGTGGTCGCGCGCGATGTCGAGCGCGATCCGGATCTGGGTCTGCATGGTTGTCACCTCCTTTCCGTCAGTCTTCGTCGTCATCCGACCCGTTCTCCTCGACGTCGTCGTCGAGCGAGCGGCCGGTATAGGTCATGAACACGTCCTCCAGGGTCGTGGCCGCGACGTCCCGTCCGAGTCGCGCGGCGGTCTGGGCCTTGAGCTCAGCCGTCGTGCCTTCGGCCACGGTCCGTCCGTCGTTGAGGACGGTGATCCGCCCGGTGAGGCGCTCGGCCTCCGCCAGGTCGTGGGTCGTCAGCACGATGGTCGCGTCATGGGTCTGGTTGGTCTCCTCGATGAAGGTCTGGACATCGAGCTTGCTGCGCGGGTCCAGGCCGGTCGTCGGCTCGTCCAGGAGCAGGAGCGTCGGGCTGGTCAGCAGGGCCCGCGCGATGGCGACCTTCTGCTGCATCCCCCGGCTCATCTGCTCCACCGGGCGTCCGACCCGCTTCTCGCTGATGCCCAGCCGGCCCAGGATGGAGATGGCGTCTCGCCTCGCGGCGTTGCCATCCAGCCCATACAGGCGAGCGGCGAAGAGCAGGTTCTCCATCGGGCTGAGCTTCTTGAAGAACGCGGCGTCCACGCTCACGCGGTTGATGAGGCGCTTGACCTGCATCTCGTCGCGTTCGATATCGAAGCCGAAGACCTCCACCCGACCTGAATCGATGGTCAGGAGTCCGCTGATGAGGCGGATCAGGGTCGACTTGCCCGAGCCGTTGGCGCCGAGGATCCCGTGGATGTCGCCACGCTCCAGGCGCAGGCTGACGTTGCTGATCGCGGCCACGGGCTTGCGCCTGCGGCCCACGACGAACGACTTGCTCACGCCCTCGATGAGGAGCGCGGGGGTCGCGGCATCCGTGGCGTCCATGGGGATGGGGGCGGCCACCGGTGTCGTCTTCAGTTGTTCGATGAGGGTGGTCACGTTGGTCTCTCCAGGGATTTGGTGCATGGGAGGGGTGGACATGGAACGAGCCGCGGGCCTCGTCCGACGCTCTGGTCGGGTGGGCCTCGCGGCTCGTGGTGCCGGTCCTGGATCTGCCGGTCAGGCAGGGAAGGGCATCAAAAAAGCCGGGGGCCCGATCTGGCCCACGGCTCGTGGTTCGCGCTGGTGGCGGCTTTGCCGCCTCAGGCTAGCTCGAGATGGGCACAGATCTCCCGCGATCCGCAGCGCCGATAGGCCGCCGCGTGCGCCGAGAGAGGTGTCGCATCGTCATTCGGAGTCCGCCTCCATATGAGCTAGACGAGGGCGAGCGACTTGCGCGCCGTCCGGGAGTCTAGGCCCGCGGTCCCGGCGCTGTCAACATGGCCGGATGACCGTGTTGGAGCGCGACACTTGACGTAGCTCGGCGGCCTTGTCGAGGCTCCCGAGGCGTAGGACACGGGTGCGCTTCGGTCTCGGTGAAGGAGGTCGCAGTTTCGCCCCGATCGGCCGGCGCAGTTCGGCCACGGTGAACGATCGCACGCCGAAGACCACGCCGACGTGGCGATTCGTCCCTCGTCACGCTCCCTGGAAGCGTCCGGTTCACCGTCGGCGAAGCATTCGCTGGGAGCCGGCGATTCGCATGCCACCGGGGGCCATTCGACCCGCTTTTGTTCACCACCGCCGAACCGGCCACGACGCGAGCGGGCGGGCGGAGTAGCACGCGGCAAGAGCCCGAGGGTACGTGGCGATGTGGACGGAGTTCTGGTTTACCCTGCCGGCATGCCCCAGACCTTGCCCGACCTGCTGCGGGCCGGCACGCTCGACGCGGAACTGGCGGCCACGCTGTGGCTGCTCGTGGGGGGCCGCGTCCCGGTGATCATCGCGTCCCCGGAGCCTGGCCCTGCGGTGGCCGGCCTGATGGTAGCCCTGCTCGACTTCCTCCCGGCCGGCGTCCGGACGGTGGAGTTGACCGGGGAGGACGAATCCTTCGACTGGCTGCCGCAGGCGTCCGAGCTGGGGTGGGAGCGCCGACCGGGCTCCAGCCGTCCGCGCCGGGGTGGGCCGCTCGTGCGCCCCGGGTCCACGGTGTTGGTCGCGCCCGACTTGGCCGGCGATCCGGCGGCATCGACCGCGCATGGCCAGGTGGCCCGGCTCGCGATCAGGGCGGCGACCATCGGCTATGGCCTGGCGGCCACCGTCCGGGCGACATCGCTGGAGGGCGTGCTCGCGGTCCTGGCGGAACCGCCGGTCGG
>JBBEBL010000273.1:0-47242 GCA_040882345.1 Chloroflexota bacterium | reverse complement strand
CGCCGGGCGCCATGCGGGTGCTGGCCGCGCACTACGTCCGCCCGACCGCTCGCGATGAGCATGGCCACGTGCAGCGCCTGGGCCCGGCTGTGCTCGCGACCTGGGACCCCGGCACGGACCGTTTCGAGCACTTCGCCTGGGGCGTGACGCCGGAGCTGGCCGTGCGGGTCGGCAAGCGAGCCGGCGACTTCGAGGTGGAGGTGGAGCGCCGGCGCGAATACCTGCGCGACCTCGTCGCGGCTGGCATCTCCGCCCGGGCGGCCGTCCGGGCGGAGATCACGGCGTATCGGCCGCTCGCGGCGAAGGGCACACGCACGTCATGAACGGCTCCTGACCGGTCGCGCGTGGCGCTATGCTCGGCGGCGGTCGGCCGAGTCCCGACCGGGTTCGCTGGAGGTGGACATGGACGCGCTGATCCCGTGGTTGATCTTCCTGCACGTGTTGGGGGCGATCGTGGCGTTCGGCCCGACGTTCGCGTTCTCCATCTCCGGGACCGCAGGTCGCCAGGAGCCGCAGCACGCCAACTTCGGCATGCGCGTGTCCCACGCGGTGTCGTCCCGTCTCGTCTACCCGATCGGGATCACGCTGCCGATCACCGGGCTGGCCATCATGGGGATCCGGCAGATCAACCCACTCCAGCGCGAATACTGGTGGCTGGCGATCTCCATCGTGCTGTACGCCATCGCCTACGGGTACTCGTTCTTCGTGCAGCGCAAGCTCGTGGAGCGGGCCATCGAGCTGACCTCGGCGCCGCCCCCGCCCGGAGCGTCCGGGCCGCCGCCGGAGCTGCCCGCCATCGGCAAGCGGATCGGACAGGGCGGCATGGTCCTGGGTCTGCTGCTGATCGTCATCGTCTTCCTCATGGTCGTGAAGCCCGAGCTCTGAGAGCCTGGGCGGGGCGGTGTGCCAGGCGCGGCGGGGACCCAGCCGTGGGATGATGGCGACACCGAACACCCGATCCAGGAGTCGACTGCACCATGCCCCACGTCGCGACGTCACCCGCCGATCTCCTCCAGACCATCCGACCCGCCGCTCACCTCGATGCCGACGCACTCGTCATCGACGATGAAGCCGCCTTCCGTGCCACGGCCATCCGCGACCTCGCGTGGACTGCCGCGTTCAGTACGGACGAGGCAACGACGCTGGCCGCCCAGTGGCTCGTCTGGGAGGCGAGCCAGGGACTCGGGGCGCCATCGGCCAGCATCCAGGACCTGTACACGGCCCGCGCCCGTGGCGAGGTCAACGGCTTCACGGTCCCGGCCATCAACCTGCGCGCGCAGACGTTCGACATGGCGCGGACCATCTTCGAGACGGCGATGAGCGCCGATGTGGGCGCGGTCATCCTGGAGATCGCCCGCAGCGAGCAGACGTACACGTTCCAGCGGCCCATCGACTTCGCGACGTCCAGCCTGGCAGGCGCGATCGCCGCCGGTTGGCGCCAACCGGTCTTCCTGCAGGGCGACCACTACCAGTTCAACGCCAAGAAGTACGCTGCCGACCCGGAGTCGATGACGGAGGAGATCCGTCGCGCCTGTCGACTCGCGATCGACGCTGGCTATCGCAACATCGATATCGATTCTTCGACCCTCGTCGACCTCTCCAGGCCGAACGTGGACGAGGAGCAGCGGGAGAACTACACCCGCGCGGCCGAGCTCACGGCCCTCATCCGGTCGCTGGAGACGGACGGGGTCACGGTCAGCGTCGGCGGCGAGATCGGCGAGGTCGGGACGAAGAACTCGACAGTCGAGGAGCTGCGCGCGTACCTGGATGGCTATCGCCGCGAGCTGGATCGACTGGCTCCGGGCTCCGTGGGCGTGAGCAAGGTCTCCGTCCAGACCGGGACATCCCACGGCGGCATCCCGCTGCCGGGCGGTGGCGTCGCCGAGGTGAAGCTGGACTTCGACGTGCTGCGCGAGCTCGGCGAGGTCGCCCGCGAGTACGGCGCAGCGGGCGCGGTCCAGCATGGGGCGTCCACACTCCCGGATGAGCTGTTCCACCGCTTCCCGGCCGTCGAGACCGCGGAGATCCACCTGGCGACCGGATTCCAGAACGCGCTCTACGAGCACCCGGCCTTCCCGGATGACCTGCACCGCGAGATCGAGGCGTGGTGCTTCGAGAACGCTGCGGACGAGCGCAAGGCAGACCAGACGGACCAGCAGTTCGTGTACACCACCCGCAAGAAGGCGATCGGCCCGTTCAAGCGGCAGCTGTGGGACCTCGAGTCGAGGGATGAGATCCTGTCCGCCCAGCGACGCAAGGTCGCGTTCCTGTTCACGGAGCTCGGCGTCAACGGCACTCGCGACATGATCGCGGCGTACATCCGACCGGCGGAGGTCCATCGGCCGCTGCCGGACGCCCTGCGCGAGTCCGTCGGCGCGGGGTGACCACGGACGCGCCGCACGGTGAGCTGCACGATGACCTCGTCCGAACGATGCGTCGCGTGCCGGAGCTCGCCGATGCCGACCTCTCCCTGACGCCGCTGTCCGGCGGGATCACCAACCGCAACTTCCTGGTCAGCGTCGACGGCCGCACGGAGCGGTACGTGCTCCGGCTCGCCGGGAACGATACGCATCTGCTGGGCATCAGTCGCGAGGTGGAGCACGCCGCGACCGTCGCGGCCGCCGGCGTCGGCGTCGGGCCGGAGGTCACCGCCTTCATCCGCCCGGAGGGGTACCTGCTGACCCGCTTCATCGAGGGCGCGCCGGTCAGCGCGGCGTCCGTGCGCAACCCGGCGACCCTGGAGCGTGTCGCGCAGTCGCTGCGTCGCATCCACGATGGACCGCCCATCCCCGGCCTGTTCGTTCCGCTGCGGATCGTGGAGGCCTACCGGGCGCTGGCCCAGGCTCGCGGCGTCCGCATCCCCCGCGAGTACGAGCTGGCGTCGGCCGTGGGGCGTCGCATAGAGCTTGCCTGCCTCGCCGACCCCGTGGAGCTGCGGCCGTGCCACAACGATCTGCTCAGCGCCAACTTCATCGACGACGGAACGCGTATCCGCATCGTGGACTGGGAGTACGCCGGGATGGGCGACCCCTACTTCGACCTCGGCAACTTCAGCGTCAATCACGACCTGAGCCCCGATGACGACGCGCGACTCGTCGCGACGTACGGTGGCCACGCCGCGCGGCCCCGGCTTGCGCGCCTGACCCTGATGCGCATCGTGTCCGACTTCCGCGAGGCGATGTGGGGCGTCCTCCAGCAGGGCATCAGCACCATTGACGTGGACTTCGTCGCCTACACGGCGGAGCACTTCGACCGCCTGCTGGCCAACGCCTCGGGACCGTCGTTCGAGCGTGCCCTCCGGGAGGCCGCCGGCGACTGACCGGTCGCCTTGCTGCCGCGTCAGCGGACCTCGTCCACCTCGGTCCACCACTGGCGCCGGTCGCCGACGCGGTCGCGCATCCGCCACGCCATCGACTTGGGCTCGGCGTCGATCCTGGCCTTGAGCGCCGTGGCCGCCGCGTCCACGCGCGCCCGCTGGCCCGCGTCCAGCTGCGGGTAGGCGGCGGCCAGCGCTCGCACCTTGTCCAGGTTCTGGGTAAGCGTCCGCCACAGGCCCCAGTCGTCCGCGCACAGCCGTCCGATGCGGGCGAGATCCACCGTGTCGGAATCGCCGCTGCCCAGCGGGTGGTCAAGGAGGAGCAGGACGATGTCCACGATGTCCTTCTCGTTGATCCGCACGATCTGCAGCTTGGAGAGGAGCAGTTCGGCGATGGGGATCGTCGGCCGGTCCACGGCCAGCCGACCCGCCAGCGGGATGACATGGCAGAAATCCAGGCGGTCGTAGAAGACGTCGAGATGGAGCCGCCGGCCGGGGTGGTCGAAGATGGATCGCCCACCCTCGGAGGCGATGTACACGGCCCGGTCGTCCTCGTAGCCCATGCCGGCCAGCAGCCGCGCGAGCGCGGGCGCGTCGCGGCGGTAGGCCGCGAAGTCGATGTCCGCATACGTGCGCTCGAAGCTCGGGATGATCGACGCCGCATCGTGGCTGTGCAGCGCCACGCCGATGGATCCCAGGACGCGGACGGTCAGGCCGGCCGCGTCGGCCGCGTCGACGATGGCATGGACCTCGGCCTCCAGGACCGCGCGGTCGGTGATGTACGCCGTCTGGTCTCTGGGGTCGGTCACGGCGCGATCGTAGCGGAGCGGATCGGCCGCTGCGCAACGGCCGCACGCGACGCGACGCGGCGCCGTACCGTTCACGCCCATGAGCGTGGACCAGGCCCGGGTCGTGGTCGTCGGCGGCGGCATCACCGGCTGCAGCGTGGCGTATCACCTCGCGCTGTCCGGCTGGACGGACGTGCTGCTGGTGGAGAAGCACACGCTCACGGCCGGCTCGACGTGCCAGGCGGCGGGCCTCGTCACGGCGCTCAATCCGTCGTCCACGATGATGGCCTTCCGCCGCTACAGCATCCAGCTGTACGAGCGCCTCGGGGTGTTCCAGCGGGTGGGCAGCCTCCGCCTGGCGTCGTCGCGGGCCCAACTCGGCGAGCTGCAGCGGACCGCGAGCCGCGCCCGGGGCATCGGGCTGGACGCGGAGGTGATCGGCGCTGATGAGGCGCGCGCGCTCATGCCGTCCATCGCCCCGGACGAGCTGTACGGGGCGGTCCACCTCGCGGGCGACGGTCACCTCGACCCGCACGGGGCGACCCACGCCGTCGCCGACGCGGCCAGGGCCCTGGGCGTCCGCATCCGCCAGGGTGTCCGGGTCACCGGGTTCCAGCTCTCCCCGTCGCGCGACATCCAGCGCGTCCTGACCGACGGCGGGCCGATCGACACGGAGATCGTCGTCAACGCCGCGGGCATGTGGGCGCCGCAGGTCGCGGCGATGGTCGGCGGCTTCATCCCGTCCACGCCGGTGGACCACCAGCACATCGCCCTGAAACCCGTCCCGGGCCACGAGCTCCCGCGCGACATGCCCTGCTTCCGAGACCCGGACAACCTCGTCTACGGCAAGAGTGAGAACGGTGGCATGGTCTTCGGCGGGTACGAGCTGGATCCGGTGTCGCGCTGGGAGGACGGCGTGCCGTGGGATCATGCGGCGCGGTCCCTCGCGCCGGACTTCGAGCGGTTCGCCCCGCTCATGGCGGGGGCCGTGCGGCGCTTCCCGTTCCTTGCCGACGCCGAAGTGGTGCGCCTGGTCTGCCACCCGGATGCGATGACGCCGGATGCGAACCCGCTGCTGGGTCCGCTGCCCGGGGTGCGCGGCATGTGGACCGCGGCGGGGCTGTCCCTCAACGGCTTCGGCGGGGGTGGCGGGATCGGGCAGGCGATGGCGGGCTGGATCACGACCGGCGATCCCGGCGTGGACATCGGCCCGTACCGGGCGTGGCGATTCGCGGACACGTACCGCGACCCGGTCTTCGCCGCGGGCCTGGCCCGCGAGACGTACAGCGACTACTACCGGCTGCGCTATCCGCACGACGCCGACATCGCCGGCCGGCCGCGCCGGCTGTCCGCCCTCCACGGTCGGCTCCAGGAGGCCGGCGCCGTGTTCGGGACCAAGGCCGGCTGGGAGCGCGCGGAGCACCTGGAGCCGGACCGATCGTGGCGGCGGTCCGGTCGGGACCAGGCGTCGTACGGTTGGACGACACCGCCGTGGCACGACCGGGTGGTAGCGGAGGGACGGGCCGTCCGTGAGCGGGCGGGGATCATCGACCTCAGCTCGTTCGGCAAGATCGACGTGCACGGCCGTGGCGCCCTGGCCCTCCTGCAGCGGGTGTCCGCCAACGACATCGACCGCCCGGTCGGCAGCGTGCTGTACACGCCGTGGTGCGATGAACGAGGCGGGATGGTCGCCGATGTGACCGTGACGCGCCTCGCCGATGACCGGTTTCGCGTGGTCACCGGCGCCGGGTTCGTCGCGTCCGACCTCGCATGGCTGCGCTGGCACGCGCGCGCCGGCGACGGCGACACGGCGCTGCGTGACGTCAGCGATGAGTTCGCGACGGTGGGGCTGTGGGGACCTGCCGCGCGCGACATCCTGGCGGCGGCGTCGCCCGACGACGTGTCCGATGTGGGCATCCCCAACCGCCGCGCCGCGCCGATCGTCGTGGCCGGAGCGGCGGTCCTCACGTCACGGATCAGCTACGCCGGTGAACTCGGCTGGGAACTCACGATGGAGCGGGAGCTAGCCGTCGGGGTCTGGGATGCCCTCATCGCGGCCGGGGGGACCCACGGCCTGGGGGTCATCGGCTACCGGGCGCTGGACGGGCTGCGGATGGAGAAGGGCTACCGCTACTTCGGGACGGACATGACCATGCTGGACACGCCGGACGAGGCGGGCCTCGGGGCGTTCGTGCGTCTGGGCAAGGGCGATTTCGTGGGGCGGGACGCGTTGGCGGCCCGCGCCGTGGCACCCGCCACGCCACCCGCGCGGCGGCTGTCGACGGTCGTCATCGGGGACGACGCCCGCTACCTCCCGATCTACGGTGGCGAGGCGGTGCGGCTGGACGGCGCGGTCATCGGTCGGCTGCGCAGCGTGGCGTACGCGCCGACCCTGTCGCGGACCATCGGGTATGTGTATCGTACGGCCGACCTGGAGGAGGGAACGCGACTCACGGTGGATGCCTTCGACGCGCACATCCCGGCGGTCCTCGCCCCGGACGTCCTGGTGGACCCGGACGGCGCGCGGATGCGCGGCTGAGGGCGCGGCGACATGCGCTTCCTGGGCCGGCCGAGGACATCCAAGGGGACCCGGATCTTCTACGCGACGGACGTGCACGGCTCCGAGCGGACGTGGCGCAAGTTCCTCAACGCCGGGGCGTTCTACCAGGCAGATGTCCTGGTCATGGGCGGCGACGTCATGGGCAAGCTGACGATCCCGATCATCCGCGAGGCCGGCGGCGCCCACCGGGCCACGATCCACGGCCGCGTCGAGCGGCTGGAGACCGCCACGGAGGTCGAGGCCGCGCGCGAGCGGATCGGCTTCCTGGGCTTCTACTCGACGGTCATGGACCTGGACGAGTACGAGGCGATGCGGACGGATCCGGCCGCCATCGAGCGCCTGTTCGTGGACCTCGCCACGGAGCGCCTCCTGCGCTGGATGGACCTCGCCGAATCGAAGCTCGCGGGGACGGGTATCCGCTGCTTCGCGACCGGCGGCAATGACGACGTGGACGAGGTCATGGCGGCCATGGACCGGCCGGACGCCAAGGCCTTCGTGGCCTGCGAGGGCAAGGCCGTGCCCCTGGACGACGCCCACGTGATGATCAGCATGCCGTACGTCAATCCCACGCCGTGGAACACGCCGCGCGAGGCCCCGGAGCCGGAGCTCGCGTCGCGGATCGATGCGATGGCGTCCGCTCTGCCGGACCATCGCAAGGTGATCTTCAACTTCCACGCCCCGCCCATCGAGTCCACGCTGGACACCTGCCCCAAGCTCGACTGGACGACGGACCCGCCGGCGCAGCTCGTGACCGGTGGCCAGCCCGTCCTGTACGGGGCCGGGAGCGCGGCCGTCCGTGACGCCGTCGAGCGGTTCCAGCCGATGCTGGGCCTGCACGGACACATCCATGAATCGCAGGCGGCCGCGAAGCTGGGACGGACACTGTGCGTCAACCCCGGCAGCGAGTACGGCGAGGGGGTCCTCCGGGGCTGCCTGATCACCATCGCCGATGGCGAAGTGAAGAGCTACCAGATGACGGCCGGCTGAGGGGCCGGCTGGAGGGAGAGGGAGGCAGGAGGAGGTGACGGTCGGCAGTTCCCAGCGGTCCTGACGCTATCGGAATCCCGTACTGAGGTGCATCGGATGGCGACAGCCACGGCCACGCCGGAAGTCTTCGTCAGGAAGTCCTCCGGCCTCGTCCGCGTCATGTCCTCGCGTTCCGCGTTCGTCTACAACATCCTGACCATGGGTCTCATCTTCCCGTGGACCTATCTCTGGGCACCGGGAGCCCTGCCCGGCGGCCAGCTGGTCTGGGGGATCCTGCTGGCGATGGTCCTGGAGATCCCCATCGCCCTCGCCTACGTCTGGCTCTCCACGGCGCTGCCGAGATCCGGCGGCGACTACGTGTTCCAGAGCCGCGTGCTGGGCGGCGGCATCGCGTTCACGCTGGTCATGTCCGGGTTCGTCATCTGGATCCTCCAGTGGGTCGCGCTGTCCGGGTGGCTGCTCAGCTATCTCGGCTTCGCCGGCCTCTTCCTGGGGCTAGGGGCGACGCTCGGCAACCAGATGTTCCTGGACTGGGCGGTCTGGTTCGCCGGGGACGGCATCGTCATCGTCAGCATCATCAACGCGTTCGTGGCGATGGTCATCCTGACCAGCGGCTTCAAGAACTATGTTCGGCTCCAGCGTGTCATGTGGATCGCGATCCTCGTCGCGTTCGGGACGATGCTCGTGGTCCTGGCGGGCGCGACGACCGCCAGCATCGCCGGATCGCTCAACGCCTTCTCGAGCTCGCTCGGCGGCTCGCCGTCGTTCTACGAGGATGCGATCGCGGCGACCATCGCGGCCGGCGTGGACACGAACCCGCCGTTCAGCCTGCTGGCGACGCTGCTCATCGCGCCCATCGCCTGGACGTCGCTCCAGTGGGCGACCTACTCCACCCAGCAGAACGGCGAGATCAAGGACGCCCGGTCCTTCCAGAGCCAGGCGTTCATCATCGTCGGCGCGCTCGTCGTGACCGGCCTGCTCCTGGCCCTGCTCGCCTTCGTCCTGGAGCGAGCGATCGGCACGGAGTTCCTGTACGTCGCCGGTGCTGGCTACTGGTCCGGCGTCGCCGAGTCCACGTTCAACGGCGTCTACCTGTGGCCGAACATCATCGCCATCGCCGTGGCGGCCAGCCCGATCGTGGTCCTGCTGATCAGCTTCGGCTTCATCATGAACGGCCACCAGATCGTCCATAACTGCTACATCGGCATGACCCGGGTCATGGTCGCGATGTCGCTGGACCGGTTGCTCCCGGAGTGGGTCAGCCGTGTCAGCGAGCGGTTCCATACGCCCGTCAATGCGCACCTTGCGTACTTCCTGGCGAGCATCCCGGTGATCATCCTGTACAACAACTTCGTGTGGGGCGATGGCGACGAGGCCACGACCTGGGGTTCGTTGACCCTGGGCGTGACGTTCGCCTGCGGCTACGTGTTCGTGGCCACCGCCCTGTCCGGGGCGCTGCTGCCGTTCCGCGCCAAGGCGCTCTACGAGGCGTCCCCGGGCTCCAGGTACACGATCGCCGGCTTCCCGGCCGTCACCGTCGTGGGTCTGCTCGGGTTCGTCACCGGCTGCATCTTCCTGTTCCTGTTCGCCACGAACGCGGAACTGGGATTGACCAGCGATCTCGCCTACCTCGTCGTGGTCGGCGTTCTCGTCGTGTCCGGCGTCTGGTACTTCGCCACGAAGGCCGTCCGGCGCTCCGCCGGCATCAACGTGGACTACGCGTTCAAGGAGATCCCGCCGGAGTGACCCTCCGCGCTCCCTGACGGAACCGATCGGCCCGGGCGGCCTCGCCGCCCGGGCCGCATCATGCCCGGACCGCCGCCAGCCACTGGCTGAACGCGGGGCCGTCCATGGCCGCCCGGGCACGCGCCCAGCGCTCCTCCGCCCAGCCGGCGAAGTCGTAGTCGATGGACGAGATGCCGGCCTGGATGGCGGCCCACAGCGTCCAGCCCACGTCAGACATGATCATCTGGAGACGCATCCGGGCGAGCAGCGCGTCGGTCGCCTCGCCGAAGTAGGCCGCGCACAGCTCGTGGACCCGCACGTCGTCCCAACCCAGCTCCTGGCACGTGTTGCCGAGCTCGAACGTCGGGTCGTTGTTGCCGCTGTACTCGTAGTCCACGATCCACAGGCGCTCCCCGTCGTCGAGGTAGTTCTCCGCCAGCAGGTCGTTGTGGCAGGGCACGCCGGGAAGGGGATGGACGGCGAGGGCCGCCTCGATGGCCGGGATGCGGTCCATGCGCTCGCGATAGCCGGATGGGATCGCCAGGCTCCGCTCGTCCACGACCCGGAGATAGCGCTCCGCGAGCCGGAACATGTCGAAGTCGTCGCGAAACCGCGGACCGGCGTGCAGGCGCCGCAGGACGTCCGCGACACGGGTCGGGGCGCCGGGCGCGCCAAAGGCCTCCACGGACATCGTGCGGGCGGGGATCCACTCCAACACGAGCGCATCCCAGGCCGGCAGGTGGTGCAGGACGCGGGGCCCGACCCCCGCCTCCGCCGCCGCCCGCGTGTTGTGCAGCTCATTGCCGCGGTCCACGGCCAGCAGGTTCGTGGCGGGACCGGGGATCCGGACGAAGGCGGGCTCGCCGTCCACTTCTACCCGGTAGTTCTCGTTGGTCAGACCGGCCTCGATCCGCTCGTGCCGGATGGAACGGCCTGCCCAGCCGGGGATCGCCGCCAGGACATCCTCGATCGTCGCGCTCATGGGCCCTCCTCCGCGAGGACTCTACCCGCGCGCGGTCAGTGGCAGTGGGCCGTCCCGCGATCGCCGAAGTCGGACCCCGCGGCGTGGAACTGCCAGTCGAACGCCTCGCGTCGCAGCGTGAACGCGAGCACGCCGTGCGCGACGGCCGCCCGTAGCTCGCTGTTGGGCGCGACCCGCGGGAAGCCTCGCAGGGCCGTGCCGCCGGTGCCCACGACGAACTGGCGCAGGCCGCGCTGGCGATCCTCGCGACCGGACGGGTCCTGCGGCGCGAAGCGCTCGTAGTCGTGATCATGGCCGCTCACGACCACATCGACACCGGCCGCGTAGAGCGCGTCCCAGAGCGGGCCGACCTCGACGATGTCGCCGTGCTGGCCGGAACTGAACCGGGGGTGGTGAGTGACGGCGAGCATGCATCGGGCATCGGCTCCCGCCAGGGTCTCCGCCAGCCAGCGGCCCTGCGAGGAGTCGGGCCCGCAGCCGCCGGCCCGCTCGCAGTCCGAGTCCAGGACGATGACCTGCCACGTGCCCAGCCGGTACGCGTACCACGGGTCGCCGGCCGGGCCGGCCGCCGCGTCCCCGAAGTACGCGAAGTACGCGTCCAGGTCGCCCGGAGCCCAGTCGTGGTTGCCTGGAGCGGGCCGGATCCGGTCGCGATGGCGCCCCCACGATGGGTCGAAGCAGTCGCGGTAGGCCTCGGCCGTGCCGCCCGGGTAGACGTTGTCGCCGGCCGTGAAGACGGTGCCGGCGATACCGTCCAGCAGCTGGGCCGTGGCCTCGTCGCCGGCCGACCCGCAGTCGCCGATGTCACCCGCGCCCACGAAGACCGGATCCGCGGCCAGGCCGGACGCGGCCGGAGATGGTGCGGCAGTCGAAGGCCGGTCCGTGGCGATGGGAGCGTCGGTGCCTGTGGCGGCGCCTGAGGGGGCGCCTGAGGCGGCGAGCGCCGAAGCCGTCGGGCCGCGGCCGGCATCCTGGACCAGCACACCCGTGAGGCCGACCAGGACCAGCAGCGTGGCGCAGAACAGGACCGTCCCGAGCAGGACGTCCCGCGCGATCCTGGATCCTTCCACCCGCCTCATCCGTGGCAGCCTAGCCGTGATCCGCGGAGCGAGCCTCGGAACCGGCCACGGGCGCTACCTCGCAACCGCTAGGCTGACGCACGACGAGGCGACGAATGCAGCGAGGAGCGACGAGCGCGATGGAGCAGGCCCGGGCGGTGATCATCGGCGGCGGTGTCGGCGGCACGTCCATCGCGTACCACCTCGCGGAGCGCGGCTGGACGGATATCGTGCTCGTGGACCGGGCCGAACTCACGAGCGGGTCCACCTTCCACTCGGCGGGGATGGTCGGTCAGCTGCGCGGCTCGGTCACGCTCACGAAGATGATGATGTACAGCGCGCAGCTGTACCGGGGTCTGGCTGCGGCGACGGGAACGGACCCGTCATGGCACGAGGTCGGCAGCCTGCGCCTGGCGTCCACGCCGGCGCGCATGGAGGAGCTGCGCCGCCAGGCCGGCTGGGCACGGACATTCGGGCTGCCCATGGACCTCATCACCGCGGACGAGGCGGCGGCGCTCTTCCCGCTCATGTCCACGGACGGTGTCCTGGGCGCCGTCTACCTGCCGACGGACGGCTGGCTGGACCCGTCGGGCCTGGCCCAGTCGCTGGCCGCCGGCGCCCGCCAGCGCGGCGTGTCCGTGCGTACCCACACCCGTGTCGTCGGGATCGCCGTTGAGACCGGGCGCGTGCCGCGCGTCACCGGTGTCACCGTGGAGCACAAGGGCGGACGGTCCGAGATCGCGACCGACGTCGTCGTGAACGCCGGTGGGATGTTCGCCCGCGAGATCGCCGCGATGGTCGGCGTGAACGTGCCGCTCGTCCCGATGGCCCACGAGTACCTGTTCACGGAAGCCATCGATGGCGTCCACCCGCGACTCCCGCAGCTGCGCGATCCGGACAACCTCTTCTACGTTCGCGAGGAGGTCGGCGGGCTGTGCATGGGCGGCTACGAGCGCCATCCGGCGCCGTGGGGCCTGGACGGTATCCCGTCCGACTTCAACGGCAAGCTGCTGGCGCCCGACTGGCCCCGATTCGAGGGGATCATGGAGGGCGCCGTCCGGCGCGTCCCGGCCATCGCCGAGGCGGGCGTGAGCCGGATGATCAACGGCCCGGAGGCATTCACCCCGGACAACGAGTTCATCCTGGGTGAATCGGACGTGCGCGGCTTCTGGGTCGCGGCCGGATTCTCCGCGCATGGCATCGCCGGTGCGGGCGGGATCGGTCGGCAGGTGGCCAGCTGGATCGTGGACGGCGAACCGGAACTTGACCTCTGGAAGATGGACATCCGGCGATTCGGGCCGGCCTACCGCTCGCCCGGCTACACGCTGGCGCGCTGCACGGAGAACTACGCGACCTACTACGACATCCACTACCCCAACGAGGAGCGCCAGTCCGGCCGGCCCCTGCGTATGGCGCCGGCCTACGACGATCTCGCTCGTCTTGGAGCGGTCTTCGGCGAGAAGTCCGGCTGGGAGCGCCCCAACTGGTTCGAACCGAACGCCGATGATCCGCGCTTCGGTGGACGGGACGCGCTGGAGGCGTTCCGTCCACGCGGCTGGGCGGGCGAGCACTGGTCGCCGGCCATCGCGGCCGAGGCGCTCGCCACCCGGCAGGCCGCCGGGCTGTTCGACGAGACCTCGTTCGCCAAGCTGGAGGTCACCGGAGGCGGGGCCCTGGCGTTCCTCCAGCACGTGGCCGGCAACGACGTTGACCGGCCCGTCGGGTCCATCGTCTACACGCAGCTGCTGGACCGGCGTGGCGGGATCCAGGCGGACCTGACCGTCACTCGCCTGGCGGCGGACCGGTTCATGCTCGTGACCGGCACGGCCTACGGCAATCATGACGCCGCCTGGCTGCGCCGCCACCTGCCGGACGATGGGACCGTGGAGATCCGGGATGTCACCTCCTCACGCGTGTGCTACGGGCTGTGGGGGCCGGCAGCTCGCGACATCCTGGCCTCCGTCACGCGCGACGACGTGAGCGACGCGGGCTTCCCGTACCTCACCGCGCGCGAGATCACCGTCGGAAGCGTGCCGCTGCTGGCCCTGCGGGTCACCTACGTCGGGGAGCTGGGCTGGGAGCTGTACGCGCCCACCGAGTACGGGCGCACGCTCTGGACGACGATCTGGAACGCGGGCCGCGAACACGGTCTCGTCGCCGCCGGCTACCGCGCCATCGATGCGCTGCGCCTCGAGAAGGGCTATCGGGTCTGGTCCAGCGACATCACGCCGGACGAGACGCCGTACGAGGCGGGGCTCGGGTTCGCGGTCGCCCTGGACAAGGACGCCGACTTCCTGGCCCGCGAGGCGCTGGTCGCGGCACGTGCCGCGGGTCCCGGGAAGCGCCTGCGTTGCCTCGTCCTGGACGACCCGCGCGCGGTCTGTCTGGGCAACGAGCCGGTTCGCGTGGATGGGCGGGTCGTCGGGCGCGTGACCAGCGGCGGCTATGGCTTCGCGGTGGAGCGCTCGCTCGCGTTCGCCTACCTCCCGGCGGACCAGGCCGCCATCGGGACGCGCGGCGAGGTGGACCTGTTCGGCGAGTGGGTGGGCTTCGAGGTCGTGCGCGACCCGGTCTACGACCCCACGAACGCCCGTATCCGGTCGTGAGCGGGATCGTGTCCACCCGCGGCTTCGGGCCGGACTGGTCCGCCGGCCTGCGACGAGGTACGGACGCGGAGCTGCGCGGCTGGCTGGAGGTCGCCACGGCGGCCTGCGACGAGGCGGACGCCATCGCCCGGTCCCACTTCCGGCGCGACCTCGTGATCGACACGAAACCGGACCGCACGTTCGTGACCCAGGCGGATACGCAGATCGAGCTGCGCATCCGCGAGCGCCTGCTCGCCGCGTTCCCGGATCATGGCCTGGTCGGGGAGGAGTACGGCACGGAAGCCGGCGGCGCCTCGGTCCGCTGGTATATCGACCCCATCGACGGGACCCACAACTTCATGCGCGGGATCCCGCTGTTCGGGACGCTGCTGGCCGTGGAGCGCGACGGCGAGCTACAGGCGGCCGTCCTGTCCGCTCCCGCCCTGGACGAGCGCTGGTGGGCGCACCGGGGCGGCGGGGCGTGGGCCAGGAACCGCGGACAGACCAGCGCTCGGCGCATCCACGTGAGCGCCATCCACGATCTCGCCGACGCCCAGGTGCTGTACGGCGGCGGCCGGGAGATCGTGGCATCCGGTCGAGCGCCGGGCTTCGAGCGTCTCCTGACGGACGCGTGGCGCGAGCGCGGATTCGGCGACTTCTGGGGCTACACGCTCCTCGCTGAGGGCGCGGCGGAGGCCATGGTGGAGGTCGGCCTCAAGCCATGGGATGCCGCCGCGCCGTTCGTGCTCATCGAGGAGGCGGGCGGGCGGGCCACGGACCTGGAGGGCCGGCGCGCCATCGACACCGGGAGTTTCGTCGCCACGAACGGGCACCTCCACGATCTCGTCCGCGAGCGACTGCTCAGCGGGTAGGCGCCCCGTAGCGTCCCGAGTCGCAAGGGGCCGGTCGGCCCGGCCGAACGGGGCCCATCGGCCGAGCACGCCCAAGGGCCCGACCCGTCATCATCGTGGACATGCGGATCGTTTCGCCCCAGGAGGCGGTGGCCGGTATCCAGTCGGGAGACCAGGTCTACGTCCATTGCGCGGCCGCGGCCCCATCCGTCCTGCTGGACGCCCTGGTGGCCCACGCAGTCGAGGACGACCTGCGCGACGTCGGCATGGTCCACCTCCACACGGAGGGGTCCGGGCCGCATCTCGCGCCGGAGATGGCCCCGCACTTCCGACATCGGGCGCTGTTCGTGGGCCCCAACGCCAGGGCGGCCGTCAACGACGGCCGGGCCGACTACGTCCCGGTCTTCCTGTCCGATGTCCCACGCCTGTTCGAGACCGGCAGCGTGCCGCTGGATGCCGTGCTCATCAACGTGACTCCGCCCGACGCTCACGGGTTCTGCTCGCTGGGCGTCTCCGTGGAGGCGATGCACGCGGCGATGCGCGCCGCGAACACCGTGATCGCGCAACTCAACGGGGAGATGCCGCGGACGCTGGGTGACAGCTTCATCCACGTGGACGACATCGACCTTGCGGTCGAGGTGGCGGTCCCGCCGTATGCGCGCCCGGTCGGGGCGATCAGCGACACGGAGCGCCAGATCGGCCGGTACGTCGCGGAACTCGTCCCGGACGGCGCCACCCTGCAACTGGGGATCGGTGCCATCCCGGCGGCCACCGCGCTCGCGCTGTACGACCATCGTGATCTCGGCATCCATACCGAGATGTTCACGGACAGCGTGGTGGACCTCGTGGAGGCGGGCGTCATCACGGGCGCCCGCAAGGAGCGCAACCGGGGCAAGGTGGTCACCGCCTTCATGATGGGCAGCCAGCGGCTGTATGACTTCGTGCGTGACAACCCCATGATCGAGATGCGGCCCGTTGACTTCACGAACGACACCCACGTCATCCGCTCGTTCAGCCGGATGACCGCCGTCAACTCCGCCATCGAGGTGGATCTGACCGGCCAGGTCGTGGCCGACTCGATCGGCCAGCGGGTGTACAGCGGCGTCGGTGGCCAGATGGATTTCATCCGGGGCGCGGCGCTGGCCAGTGAAGGGCGGGCGATCATCGCGCTGCCTTCCACCGCCGGTGGCGGAGGCACGTCGCGGATCGTGGACACCCTCAAGCCCGGGGCGGGTGTCGTCACGACGCGGGCCCACGCAAGGACGATCGTCACAGAGTTCGGCGTGGCCGAGCTCTTCGGTCGAAGCCTGCGGGAGCGGGCCGCGGCCCTCATCGGCATCGCCCATCCGGATCACCGCGACCACCTCAAGGCGGAGGCCAGAGCCCTCGGCTACGACTGACCCTTCACCGGACCCCGAACCACAGGAGCGGACGCATGACCTCCATCCCCACCGACCAGCCGACCACCTCCGCCGTGCCGGCACCGACCGATCCCTCTCCGGTCGCGGACGACCTGCTGGAGCGCATGGACGCCTACTGGCGAGCGGCGAACTACCTGTCCGTCGGCCAGATCTACCTGCTGGCCAATCCACTCCTCCAAGAGCCGCTCATGGCGGAGCATACAAAGCCGCGTCTGCTGGGCCACTGGGGGACCACGCCCGGGCTGAACCTCGTCTACGTCCATCTCAACCGCTGCATCCGCGAGCGGGACCTGTCCGCGATCTACATCACCGGCCCCGGACACGGCGGGCCGGGTCTCGTGGCGAACGCGTACCTGGAGGGCACGTACAGCGAGGTCTACCCCAGCATCAGCCAGGACCTGGACGGGATGCGCCGCCTCTTCCGTCAGTTCAGCTTCCCGGGCGGTATCCCCAGCCACGTCGCCCCCGAGACGCCGGGATCCATCCACGAAGGCGGCGAGCTCGGCTACTCGTTGGCCCACGCGTACGGCGCGGCCTTCGATTCCCCGGATCTGCTCGTCGCGTGCGTCGTTGGCGATGGCGAGGCGGAGACCGGTCCGCTCGCCGCGTCATGGCACTCCAACAAGTTCCTGGATCCGCGTCGAGACGGCGCGGTGTTGCCGATCCTGCATCTCAACGGCTACAAGATCGCGAACCCCACGGTCCTCGCCCGGATCCCGGACACGGAACTCCACTCCCTGATGGAGGGCTACGGCCACACCGTGTACGAGGTCGCCGGCGACGATCCGATGACCGTCCATCGCGAGCTCGCCGCCGTCATGGACCGTGCGCTCGACGACATCGCCGCCATCCAGCGCTCCGCACGTGGCGCGGACTGGGACGGGCAGCGACCGCACTGGCCCATGATCATCCTCCGCACGCCGAAGGGCTGGACGGGCC
This sequence comes from Chloroflexota bacterium, assembly GCA_040882345.1. Classification (GTDB taxonomy): domain Bacteria; phylum Chloroflexota; class Limnocylindria; order Limnocylindrales; family CSP1-4; genus SPCO01. The sequence goes on along the minus strand of JBBEBL010000273.1, from coordinate 30,030 downwards.
CCAAGGAGATCGGAGGCCTTCCCAACGAAGGGACGTGGCGGTCGCACCAGGTCCCGATGAGCGACGTGCGCGGAAGCGCGGACAACCTCGCCATCCTCGAGTCCTGGATGCGGAGCTACCGACCGGAGGAGCTGTTCGACGCTGGTGGCGCGCTCATCCCGGAGCTCGCCATGCTGGCCCCGAAGGGTGTGCGCCGCATGAGCGCCAACCCGGTGGCCAACGGGGGCGCGCTCCTGCGTGACCTCCGCATGCCCGACTTCCGCGACTACGCGGTGGCTGTCCCGGCACCCGGCACGACCTTCAGCGAGGCGACGCGCAAGCTCGGGGAGATGCTCCGCGACGTGATCCGCCTCAACCCGGCGACGTTCCGGGTCATGGGTCCGGACGAGACCGCGTCCAACCGGCTCCAGGCCGTGTTCGAGGCGACCGATCGGACGTGGATGGCGGAGATCATCCCGGGCGACGACCATCTCGCCCCGGACGGGCGGGTCATGGAGGTCCTGTCGGAGCATCTCTGCCAGGGCTGGCTGGAGGGCTACCTGCTGACCGGTCGCCACGGGCTGTTCAACTGCTACGAGGCGTTCATCCACATCGTCGACTCGATGTTCAACCAGCACGCCAAGTGGCTGAAGTCGACATCGGAGATCCCGTGGCGCCGCCCGATCGCCTCGCTCAACTACGTGCTGTCCAGCCACGTCTGGCGCCAGGACCACAACGGGTCCACCCACCAGGATCCGGGTTTCATCGACCTCGTGGTCAACAAGAAGGCCGAGCACATCCGGGTCTACCTGCCGCCGGATACCAACACGCTGCTGTCCGTCAGCGATCACTGCCTGCGCAGCCGCAACTACGTCAACGTCATCGTCGCCGGCAAGCAGCCAGCCCTGGACTGGCTGACGATGGACCAGGCCATCGCCCACTGCACCCGCGGCATCGGCATCTGGTCATGGGCCAGCAACGACCAGGGCGGCGAACCGGACGTGGTCATGGCCTGCGCCGGCGACATCCCGACGCTGGAGACGATGGCCGCCGTGGACATCCTGCGCCAGCGCCTGCCCGACCTCAAGGTACGGGTCGTGAACGTCGTGGACCTCATGGTCCTCCAGGACGAGAAGGAGCACCCGCACGGCCTGGCGCGCGCGGAGTTCGACGCCATGTTCACGACGGACCGCCCGATCATCTTCGCGTACCACGGGTACCCGTGGCTCATCCACCGGCTGGCCTACCGCCACACGAACCACGAGAACCTCCACGTCCGCGGCTACAAGGAGGAGGGCACGACGACCACGCCCTTCGACATGGTCATGCTCAACGACCTGGACCGATTCCATCTCGTCATGGACGTGATCGACCGCGTGCCGGGCCTGGCCGATCGCGCGGCGCACGTGCGCCAGGAGATGGCTGATCGCCGGCTCGCCGCGCGCGCCTACACCCGCGAGTACGGCGAGGACGACCCCGAGATCCGCGACTGGACCTGGCCCGGGTGACGCGCCGCGCGACCAGCGCCCGGCGACGCGCGGCGGATCTCGTCCTCGTCCTCAATGCCGGTTCCAGCACGCTCAAGGGGAGCCTTCTCGCGCTTGACGGCCCGGAGCCGATCGCGGCGGTCACGACGACGTGGGGCGGCGATCCGGTCGAGCGGGCACCCGGCACCATCGCCGCGGTCCTGGAGCGGCTCGGCGTGGACCCAGCACGACTCGTGGGCATCGGGCACCGGGTCGTCCACGGCGGTCCGGACCTCGTCCGGCCGGTCGTCATCGATGATCGCACCCTGGCCATGATGCGCAGTGTCGTCAGCTTGGCCCCGCTGCACGTGCCGCCCTCGCTGGCCGTCATCGAGGCCGTGTCAGTGGCGCTGCCCGGGGTGGCCCAGGTCGCCTGTTTCGATACGGCGTTCCACGCCAGCCTGCCCGAGATCAGTCGCCGCTATCCGGTGCCTGACGACTGGACGGAGCGCCTCGGGATCCGGCGCTATGGGTTCCACGGCCTATCCGTGGCGTGGGCCACCGGGGCTGCCGCCGGACTGCTCGGGATGCCGCCATCACGCGCACGTCTCGTCGTGGCGCACCTCGGGGCGGGGTCGTCCGTGACCGCGGTCGATGGCGGCCGGTCGGTCGACACGTCGATGGGCTTCACGCCGCTGGAGGGCCTGATGATGGCGACCCGGTCGGGCTCCATCGACCCAGGCATCCTCATCACCCTTGCCCGCGACCATGGGCTTGCGCTCGACGCGCTCGACGACGCCCTTCACCACCGCTCTGGGCTACTGGGGGTCGGCGGGTCGGGGGACATGGTGGTCCTTCAGGCCCGCGCGCGGGCGGGCGATGCCAGGGCGCGGACGGCCATCGCGATGTACGTCGATCGGGCGGCGGCGGCGATCGCCGGGGCCGCCACGCGCCTGCCGGCACTGGACGCCGTCGTGTTCACCGGCGGGATCGGCGAGCACGCCGTCGCCGTCCGCGGTGCGATCGTCCGGCGGCTGGGGGTCGTGGGGATCCCGCGGGCGCGCGATCTGGCAGGGCCCGACGATCGGGTCCTGTCCGCCAGGGGAGCGCACCCCGCGGTCATCCGCGTGACCGCGCGCGAGGACCTCGAGATCCGGGGGGCGGTCCTGGCGCTGATCGGCGGCTGACTTCGACCCCTCGCCCCGTCGCCGCGCCGCTGATCAGACGGCGTCGGCTCCGTGAGCCTCCTCGTCCGGCAGGCGGTACACCAGCACGGATGAGCGGGCGTGGGTCAGCACGTTGCGGGCGACGCTGCCGAGCATGAGTCGGCTCAGCCCGGTCCGTCCATGGGTTCCGACGACGATGAGGTCGGCCTCGCCATGCGTGGCCGTGTCGATGATCGTCACGGCCGCGTCGCCATCCTTCACAGTCCACGTCGCGTCGAGGCCCGCCGCGGCGAGGCGCTCGGCCGCGCCACGTGCCACGTCCTCCAGCGCGGCCCTGGCGGCCGCCACGGACTCCTCGTACCAGGCGATCGGGACGCCGTACCCGCCGGACAGCATGACCCCGGGACCTGGGATGAATGACGGCGCGACGGACAGGACCTCCATCCGGGTGTCGCGCAGGAATGGTGTCGCCGCGAGGGACTCCACCAGGCGATCCGAGCCGGGCGTGCCGTCGAGGGCGACGAGGACCCGATGGATGCCCGCGGACCGCGCGACCAGGACCGGGCACGGGGCGTGGGCGGCGACCTCGGCGGACGTCGATCCCAGGACCATGGTCGCGATCGCGCCGCGGCCTCGGCTTCCCATCACGATGAGATCGGCGTCGACCTCCGTCGCCCGCTCCATGATGGCGGTCGCCGGCCGGCCGATGACGACGTGGGTCGAGACCGCCAGGCCGTCACGAGCCAATGGGGCGGCCTCGCCCTCAAGGGCGCGCCGCACCTCGTCGAGGCCCAGGACCTCCTCGATGGGCCCATCGAACACGACACCCGGCATGCTGAACAGGTCGTACACGGGCTCCACCACACGGATGGCATCCACGACCGTGTCCGGTGGCCATGACAGGTCCCCGACCAGTTCACGCGCCGTCTCGGCGCAGTCTGATCCGTCGAGAGCCAACACGATGCGCATCACGGGCCTCCGATCCGGGTTGCGCACGGCGTGGTCCGAGCGGCCACGCCGTGCCCCCTGAGGATGCGACGCCGGGGGCGAGGCAACGCCGGGCCATCGGTCACGACCGGACGGGCCGATGTGCCCGTTGGAGTCGGGCGCCTCATGGGCCCCGCTTCACCGGGGGTGAACGCCGGCAGGTCGAAGGCGCCGGTGACGGCCGTCCGCTGGTCACTCCGCGCTGCCCGTTCACCACCGGCGAACGCCGGGAGCCGAGCAGCCGCGCCAAGTGGCCCTGCGCCGGGCAGACCGGACCTTCCGCCCGTCAACGTTCACCGCAGGTGACGCCCAGCACGCGTGTCGCTACGCGGCCCCGAGCGGTTCACCGCCGGTGAAGCGATCTGGGCAAAGGTGCAGGGCGCGGGTCCGGGATACCGCCCAGGGGGCTCTGGGCGCCGCGCCTCAGCTGCCGGCCGCAGTCAGCGACTCATCGAGGATGGCGAGGGCCTGGTCCACCTCGGCAGCGGTCGTCACGAGCGGCGGGATGATCCGGATGACGTTGACGTACGTGCCGGCGGTCAACACCAGCAGGCCACGCCTGAAGGCCTCGGCCTGGATCCGCTTGGTCAGGTCCGGGTCCGGCGTCCGGCCGTCCGCAACGCCCGGCTTGACCAGCTCGATGGCGACCATCAGGCCGAGGCCGCGCGCGTCACCGATCGCCGGATGACGGTCCTTGAGCGCGCGGAGGCCGGTGAGGAACTGGTCTCCCCGCTCCCGCGCATTGGCCACCAGACCCTCATCGGCGATGACGTCCAACGTGGCGTTGGCCGCAGCACAGGAGACGACGTTGCCACCGTACGTGCCACCGTGGGTGCCGGGCTTCCAGTGCGCCATGAGATCCCGCCGCGCCAGGATGCCGGACAGGGGCAGTCCGGACGCGATGCCCTTGGCCATGACCAGGATGTCCGGCTCCACGTCCCAGTGGCGGACCGCGAACATCTCGCCGGTCCGCCCGAACCCGGTCTGCACCTCATCAGCGATGAGCAGGATGCCGTGCCGCGTTGCGATCTCCCGCAGGCGGGGGAGGAACCCCGGCGGCGGGACGACGTAGCCGCCCTCGCCAAGCACCGGCTCGATGATGATCCCGGCGACCCGCTCCGGGTAGATGAACTGGTGGAAGGTGAGGTCCAGCTGGGCCTCCCAGTCGCACGTGCAGGCGCTGGGGGCATGTGGGCCACCCGGCGCTCGATAGCAGTACGGGTAGGCCGTGTGATAGACGCTGCCGGGGAGCGGCTCGAAGGCCGCGCGGTAGACGTCCTTGGCGGTCGTCAGGGCCATCGTCTGGGCGGTGCGCCCGTGGTATCCATAGCGGAACGCAAGGATGGCCGGCCGCCCGGTGGCGACGCGCGCCAGCTTGACGGCCGCCTCCACGGCCTCCGCACCGGAGTTGGAGAGGAAGGCCTGGTACGGGCCGCCCGGCAGCAGTCCCGGCAGCCGTTCGTACAGTCGCAATCCGGGCTCGTGGTACAGGATGTTCTGCTGGCCGTGGAGCAGCTTGTGAGCCTGGGCGGCCACGGCGGCCGCGACCCTGGGATGCGCGTGCCCCGTGTTCGTCACGCCGATCCCGGACGTGTAGTCGAGGTACCGCTCACCGTCGCGGGTGATGAGCCACGATCCCTCGCCGCGGTCCACGTCCAGGTTCGTGATCCGGCCCCAGACGGCCGGGACGACCTCGTGGCCGGGCAGGGGAGCCGACATCAGCGGTTCCCGCGTCGCTGGAAGACGACGGAGAGGGCCACCAGCCCCACGGCGATGACGAAGATGGCCGTTCCGATCACGTTGACCTGGACCGGGATACCGATGCGCGCGGCGCCCCAGATGTACATCGGGAAGGTCACCGTCCTGCCGGCCGTGAAGTTGGTGATGACGAAGTCGTCGATGGACAGGCTGAACGCGAGCATGGCTGCCGCCATGATGCCCGGCAGGATGAGCGGGAAGGTGATCCGCCAGAACGTGACCCACTCCGTGGCGCCCAGGTCCATCGCCGCCTCCTCCAGGTGGCGGTCAAGGCCGGACAGTCGGGCCCGCACGGTCACGACGACGAAGCTGATGTTGAACATGATGTGGGCGATGAGGATGGTCAGTTCGTTGAGCGGGAAGAACGGCGGTCGGCTGATGGCCACGAACATCGTCAGCAGTGACGCGCCGAGGACGATCTCCGGCGTGGCCATCGGCAGGAAGATGAGCAGGTTCGCCGGGTTCGAGCCACGGAACTGATAGCGAACGAGAGCGAGGGCGATCAGCGTGCCGAGGGCGGTCGCCACGATCGTGGACATGACCGCGATGCGCAGGCTGGTCAGGACCGCGTCGCCCAGACCTGGGACGCCGAACGGGTCAAGCCAGTATTGGAGCGTGAAGCCTCGCCACGCGAAGTTGCTGCGGCCCACCGGGTCGTTGAACGAGAAGAGGGCGATGACCGCGACCGGCAGCATCAAGTAGGCGATCGCCAGGACCGCGTACAGCCCAAGCAGGTAGCGGTCCAGGAAGCGCCGGATGCGGTCGCCGACCGGTCGGGCGTGGCCGACGGTCATCGCCGGAGCGGTCATCTCAGACGCCTCGCGCGGCAGTCAGGTTCTCGGTCCCCAGCAGGCGGGCATAGACGGCGACCGCCGCGAGGATCCCGACCATGAGGATGAAGCTCAGGGCAGAGGCCGTCGGGTAGTCGGCGTTGGTCAGGAACCGGCTCTGGATGACGTTGCCGATCATGTTCGTGCTGGGATTGCCCAGCAGCGCGGCGTTCACGTAATCGCCCAGGGCGGGGATCAGCACGAGGAGGGAGCCCGCGAACACGCCGGGCAGAGACAACGGCAGGGTCACGCGCATGAACGACTCGGACAGGAACAGCGTGCCGACCACGGCCCCCGCGGCCGCGCCCACCGCGGCGACGATGGGCACCTCAAGGTTGAACGCGAAGCCGAGGATCGCGAACAGGAGTGCCCCGACGCCGGCCCCCGCGATGGTCCCGCCAGGACGCCACGGCCCGGCGTACAGGTCCTCGGCGGCCTCCGTGAGGCGCCGGTCCACCTTCTCCAGCGAGACATAGATGGGCAGGGTCATGAACGGCAGGAAGTTGTAGGTGATCCCGGAGATCACGGCGATGGGCGTCGCCAGGACCCGGAAGTTGGCGGCGACCAGGTCCAGCTCCTTGAGCGGCCCCAGGAGGATGCCGTCATCGCCCAGGATGATCTTCCAGCTCACGGTCCGCAGCAGGAAGCTCGTGAAGAACGGCGCGACGACCATGAACAGCATCAGGTTCCGGAAGCGGCCGCCCCGGAACGCGATCGCGTAGGCCAGCGGATAGGCGATGAGCAGGGTGAGGATGGTCGCCGCGCCCGCGTACAGCAGCGATCGGCCGAACTGCTCCGAGTAGCGGTCGAGCGCCTGCGGATAGGTCGTCCAGTTCTCCAGGGAGAACGTGAATCCGGTCTCGAGCGACCCGGTCCAGAACGACGTGATGAACATCTGGAACGCCGGGTACACGTAGAACACCGCCAGCCACAGCAGGCCGGGGGCCAGCAGCAGATACGGGATCGACCCCCTGTGGCGGTGCAGGAAGGCGCCCACGCGTCCTCCGACGTCCCGGGTCAGTAGGTCCGGGTCGTCAGACGCCGGTCAGGTTGGAGAACTCGTCGTTGAAGTAGGTCTCCTCCTCCTCGGTCAGCGACTTGAAGCGCTTGACCTTGGCGAGCATCTCCGCGGTCGGGAAGATGAGGACGTTGTCGGCGAGCTCCTGGTCGATCTTGGCCAGCTCCTCGCGCGCGCCCTTGACCGGCACGATGTAGTTCACCCACGCGGCGATCTGGGCCGCGATGTCCGGGCGGTACACGAAGTCGATGAACAACTCCGCGGTGTACTTGTTGGCCGCGCCCTTGGGGATGAGCATGTTGTCGTACCACAGCGACCCGCCCTCGTCCGGGATCGCGAACTGCAGCGTCTCGCGTTCCAGCGCCTTCTGGATGATGTCGCCGGACCAGGCCATCGCCACGACGACGTTGCCGGCGACCATGTCTTCCGCGTAGTCGTTGCCGGTGAACGCACGCACGATGCCGGCGTCCACGGCGGACTTCATCTCGGCGATGGCCTCGTCGAATTGGGCCGTCGTGACCGCACTCGGGTCGTAGCCCAGCTTCTGGAGGGTCAGGCCGACCGCGTCGCGCATCTCCGACAGGTAGGTGACGCGGCCCGACCACTGCGGATCCCAGAGCGCCGCTGAGCTGGTCAGTGCGCCCGTCACGGCGCTGTCGAAGCCGAGGCCGGTCATGCCCGCCTGCCATGGCGCATGGAACTCGTTGTTCGGGTCGAAGTCCGGGGCCACGTACGCGTCCTCGACGTTCGCGATGTAGGTCGGGACATTGGCCAGGTCCATCTTCTCCGCCCAGCCCAGGCGGATGATCCGGGCCGCCATCCATTGGGTCAGGACGACGATGTCCCAGCCGGTGTCCTGACCGGCCTCCAGCGGCGCCTTGATCGTGCCGAAGAACTCGTTGTTGTCGTTGATGACCTCGGCGTACTTCACGACGGTCCCGAACTCGGCCGTGAAGTCCTCCAGCGTCTTGTGCTTCGTGCTGTCTTCGTCGTCCGTATCGATGTACAGCGGCCAGTTCGCGAAGTTGAGTTCGGCAGACGGCGTTTGATCGACCGGCGGTGGTGTGGGAGCGCCGTCCGTGGGAGGCGCGTCCGTCGGCGACGGGGTTCCCGTGGCGGTTCCGCTCGTCCCACACGCGGACAGGAAAGCGGCGGCGCCGGTCAGCGTCGTGCCGACGAGGAACCGTCGGCGGGTGAAGGGACTCATGAAGCTGGACTGGTCGGTCATCTCGTTCTCCTCCGTGGGGTGGACTTGGAGCGCGGCTCAGGCGCTCGCTGGTTCGTCGTGGACGATGAAACTGTGGTCGGGGGACCAGGTGAGCCGGACCTCTTCGCCGGGCGTCCAGAGTTCGCTCCGCGAGGCTCGCTCGACGTTCTGCTCGTAGACCGTCAATCGCGCGCCGCCGCGGGCCTCGATCTCATACTGGGTGCTGACGCCAAGGTAGGACGCATCGCGGACGATGCCGCTCAGCTCGTTGTGGCCGGTCGGGACGTCGTCGGCCGTCTCGCGCAGGCGGATCTTCTCCGGCCGCACGCCGAGGCTGACCGTCGTGTCGCCATCCACGAGGTCCCGGGGCGCACGCACGCGCGTGTCGTCGGGGAGTCGGATCGTGGCGTACGTATCGTCCGAGCCCTCCACCGTGCCCGGCAGCAGGTTGCTGACCCCCAGGAACCCGGCGACGAACCGCGTGGTGGGGCGTTCGTACAGGCTGGCCGGATCGCCGAGCTGCTCGTAGCGGCCCTTGTTCATGACCGCGATGCGATCCGACATCGTCATCGCTTCCTCCTGGTCGTGGGTCACGTAGATGAACGTGATGCCGACCTCCTGCTGGATGCGCTTCAGCTCCACCTGCATCTGGCGGCGGAGCTTCAGGTCCAGCGCGCCAAGCGGCTCGTCCAGGAGCAGCACCGCCGGGCGATTGATGAGGGCACGGGCCAGGGCGACGCGCTGCGCCTGCCCGCCGGAGATCTGGTTCGGCTTGCGGCGTTCGTACCCCGGCAACTCCACGAGGGCGAGCATGTCCGACACGCGCGACTTCACCTCCCCGTCCGCGATCTTGCGACGACGCAATCCGAAGGCGACGTTCTCGAAGATGGAGAGGTGTGGGAAGAGGGCGTAGCTCTGGAACACGGTGTTCACGTTGCGCTGGTAGGGCGGAAGCCACGTGACATCCTGGCCCTGGAGTTCGATGAGGCCGGCCGTCGGCTCCTCGAAACCGCCGATCATCCGCAGCGTCGTGGTCTTGCCGCAGCCGGACGGCCCCAGCAGGCTGAAGAACTCCCCGTCCTGCACCTCGAGGTTGATGTGATCCACGGCCACGGCTTCGCCGAACCGCTTGACCACATCCACGAGCCTCACGTCGACGGCGGGCACGTTCGTTCGCACTCCTGCGTCCGGTGGGGGCGCATCCAGTGGGACGCGACCGCGACTGGCCCGCGCACTCCTCCCGTGGCACGGACCGTCAGGCTTCGGAAGAAGCCGGACCGGCCGAGCATATGGGCGCCCGGGTGGAGTGTCAAGAACGCGGGAAGCGCTGGTCACTGGCGGCGGGCCGTGCGAGATTCGCACTGCGCCGGCGTGGCGCCCGCGCGGTTCGCAGGGCCCGCTGGCGGCCGCGTGGCGGCGCGTGGCGGCCGCGGGACGCCGCGCCCAAGCCTGGGGCCCGCGACTGCGGGGCCCGCCGCGCGCGGCAGGGTAGGATACGTTTCGACACATCCCGTGCCAGAACGAGGTTCGTCCGCCGCATGACCGCCATCACCGAGGGAGCCGTCCTTGACGCCCTCCGCAACGTCCAGGAGCCCGAGCTCGGCCGCGATATCGTGACCCTGGACATGGTCAAGTCGATCGTCATCGCTGGGGACGCGGTCGCGTTCACCATCGAGCTGACCACGCCGGCCTGCCCGCTCAAGGACGAGATCGAGGGAAACACCCGCAGCGTCCTCTCGGGGATCGGCATCGACAAGGTCGAGATCACCTGGGGGGCGATGGTCCGGCGGGCCCAGCCGCGGCAGGCGGAACAGCTCGTTCCCGGGGTCAAGAACATCATCGCCGTCGCATCCGGCAAGGGTGGGGTGGGGAAGAGCACCGTGAGCGTCAACCTGGCGGTCGCGCTGGCTCAGGCGGGCGCGAGCGTCGGTCTCCTCGACGGCGATATCACCGGCCCCAACATCCCCATGATGATGGGCGCCCAGGGCCAGCCGAAAGCCAGTCCGGACAACAAGATCCTGCCGCTGGAGCGGCACGGGGTGAAGCTCATCTCCATCCAGTTCTTCGTCCCGGAAGGCCAGCCCATCGTGTGGCGCGGTCCGCTCGTGGGTGGGGCCATCCAGCAGTTCCTGCGCGATGTGGACTGGGGTGACCTGGATTACCTCGTCATCGACCTGCCGCCCGGCACGTCCGACGCGCAGCTGACCCTTGCCCAGGCCGTGCCGATCAGCGGGGCGGTGCTCGTCACGACGCCGCAGGAAGTCTCCCTGTCGGACGTTGGCAAGGCCTTGGCCATGTTCCAGCGCCTCAGCGTTCCTGTCCTCGGGATCGTGGAGAACATGACGGCCTTCGCGTGCCCGCACTGTGGCGAACTGACGGAGATCTTCGGGCGAGGCGGCGGGGAGCGCTTCGCCACGGAACACGGACTCGAGTACCTGGGTGGCGTGCCCCTCGATATCACCGTCCGTCAGGGCGGCGATGTCGGCGTCCCCGCCGTGGCTCAGCGCGAACCCGGGCCGGCCGCTCGGGCACTCAGCGCGGTCGCCAGCACCGTCGCGGCACGGATGAGCGTCCGCGCGGCGAACGCCGAGGCGCGACCCCTCCTGACGATCTCCTGACGGCCGGGGGCCCGCCGTGCGGTGCGCGTCGTGCGGGTCCCGATCGGCGGCCGACGCGCGGTTCTGCGGACAGTGCGGGGCCGCCCTGCCGGGCAGCGAGCGGGCAGACCAGGTTGCGGGAGCGGACGTCGGCCTGAGCGACGCGGCGACCGGCGATCGGCGCATCGTGACGGCGCTGTTCGCCGATCTCGTCGACTACGTCCGCATGCTCGCGGAGCACGATCCTGAAGTCGTGCGCGCCCGCGTGACGGCGGCACTGGCCACGATGTCGGATGTGATCTCTGGCCTGGGCGGCACGCGTGAGAAGTTCATCGGGGACGCCGTGTTCGCGGTCTTCGGCTGGCCAAGAGCGCACGACGACGATGCCGCCCGTGCGGCGATCGCCGCGCTGGCCATCCGGGACCGTCTCCAGGATCTCGGCGACGGCTCGGAGCCGCTGGAGGTGCGCACCGGCATCGCGACCGGGGAGGTGGTGGCGTCCGGAGGTCGGCCGGCGATCCACGGTGACCTTGGCCTGACCGGCGAGGCCATCACCACGGCGGCGCGGATCCAGTCCCTCGCCCGGCCGGGCGAGATCCTCATCGACGACGCGACCCTGCGCGCCGCGCGCGGCCGGCTGGCGACCGAGCCCGCCGGCTCGGTCATCCTGCGGGGACAGTCGGTCGCGGTCGAGCTGCACAGGGTGCACGGGGAGGCCGGGATGGGCCCGTGGGTCCTGCACCGGACAGCCGCTTCCGGGGCGCTTGTGGGCAGGACGAGTGAAGTGGCGATCCTGGTCGAGGCGATCGAACGATGCCGTCGCACCGGGACGGGCAGCACGGTCATCGTCGTCGGCGAGGCGGGCGTCGGCAAGTCGCGCCTGCTGGCCGAACTGGAACCCGTGGCCACGGACCGTGGGTTCCGCTGGACGTGGACGGAGAACGTGTCGTATGGCCGGGGCGAACCGTACCGCTACGCCCGTCTGTTCGCCCAGGCGATGGCGGACGAGCAGGGCGTGGACTCAGGCACGCTCGTGCGACGCCTCGTGTTCACGGATGAGACGGATCCGGCCACGGTCCGGCGCTACGGGGGTGCCATCGCCGCGATCGCGCGCGACGCCTCGTTCTCGGGCTGGGAGGCGGAGGCGACGGACATGCCGTCCGATCCCACGGAGATCGCGGCGACGCTGAGCGACGTCGCGGCCGGCTACCTGGAGCGCATCCTGTCGACGACGGGTCCGCGGGTGGTCGTCATCGACGACCTCCACTGGCAGGATCCGTCCAGCGTCGGACTCATCGAGCTGATCGTCGAGGCGACCGGGCGGTATCCGCTGGTCGTCTTCGCCGGCACCCGGTCGGGCGATCTCCCGGCCTGGGTGGACCGGCCGAACGTCGCGTGCATCACCCTCCGCGGGCTCGAGGCGCCCGAGACCGCCCAGTTGGCGACGCTCGTCGCGCGCGCCGCGGTGGACGCTGCGGGGGCACGCCACATCCACGAGCGAACGGGCGGCAACCCGCTGTTCGTGAGCGAGACCGTTCGCGCGTTCCTGGAGGACGGGACGATGGCGCTCCGCGACGGTCGGGTGGGCATGGTCGGCACGGTCGATTCGCACGTGCCGGTGACCTTGCGCGCCATCCTGGGGGCGCGCATCGACGCGCTCGATCCGGCAGCGCGCGAGGCCGTCGGCGTGGCATCCGTCATCGGGTTCCGGTTCCGGGCGGCGACCCTCGCCGACCTGCTGGACGAGCCACCGGCACCCGACGTGCTGGAGCGCCTCGCGGACGCCGCGATCATCCTCCAAGTGGGCGATGGTGAGTGGCGGTTCGCCCACGCGCTCATCCACGACGCCGCCTACGCCGGCCTCCTGGCGAGCCGCCGGCGTGTCCTGCACGAGAGGCTGGCAGACCGGCTGGAAGGAGGAGGTGGTGGCGTGCCGATCGAGCAGCTGGCCGCCCACCGCGCCGCGGCAGGGGATGCGGCGCGCGCGCTCCCACTCCTGCGCGAAGCGGCGAGGTCGGCGCTGACGATGGGCGCCGCGACAGAGGCCGCAGCGTTCTGGACGCGAGCCGCCGACCTTGCCTCATCGATCGATCCCGACGGCGCCGCGGCAGACCGGCAGGCAGCCGAGACGGCCCGGGACCAGGCCGCGGAACGAGGCTGAGCCTCGGCCTCAGGCGACCGTGGCCACCTCGACGTTGAAGCCCGCGGTGACGGTCACCACGGTGCCGTCCACGGCAGGTCGAGCCGTGATGCCTGACGCCGCGCACAGCGCTTCGAGTTCCGCACGTCGGTCCGGTCCGTAGTGGACGAGCAGCGTGGACCGGGCGTGGGCCCGACGGGCGAGATCCAGCGCTTCCTCGGCCGTGAGGTGGCCGCGCTCCTCGTCGTCGAACGCGGATGTCTGGAGCGCGGCCTCCACGACGAGCAGGTCCACGTCGCGCATCGCGGCGATGACCGAGTCGGATGGGCCGGTGTCGCCGGTATAGCCCAGGCGTGACCCGTCCGGCGCCTCGACCACGACGCCCCAGGCAGGGACGTAATGGCGACCACGAACGAAGCGGACGCGGAGCGGATCGATGTCGAGCTCGGTCTCCGGATCGAACTCCACCGCCGTGAACGCCGCATCGAAGAAGCCCGCGCGTTCGGACACGGCCGTGGCCAGGGCGTCCAGGCGTTGCCGCCCGCCCGGGGGCAGGTGGACCGGCAACGGATGCGGTGCGGGGACACCCCAGGGATAGAGGTAGCGGAGTCCGACGATGTCGAGGTAGTGGTCGGCGTGCATGTGACCCACGATGACCGCGGCCAGGTCGTGCGGATCCAGGACCTGCTGGAGGTTCCGGATGACGCCCTGGCCCATGTCCAGGAGCACGGCCGTGGATCCCCATTCCACGAGGAACCCGGCAGCCGGCGTCGCTGGATGGGGTGCGGCGGTACTGCAGCCGAGGACGGTGAGACGGAGGCGGTCTCCGAGAACGTCGCGCATGCCCGCATGCTAGGGCCTGACGACTCCGCTCGGCGCGCCCGGCTGACGCTGACCGTGTCGGCTGTGTGACAGTCGCGGCGACCTCGGCCCGTGCGCGGCGCGCCCGGAGTCCATGGAAGATGTACGCGCCCGGTAGGATGGGTCACATGCCGCTCAATGCGACGGTCCTGGAGTCGCTCGGCACGATCCCGTTCTTCGGCGGGCTTGACGCGGCCGCCCTGGAGCGACTGGGCGCCTCGATGCGATCTCGGCGCTTCCGTCGGGGCGAGGTGATCTTTCACATCGGCGATCCCGGAGATGCCCTGTTCGTGATCCTGTCCGGGGACGTGAAGATCTCGCTGCCGTCAGAGACCGGCGAAGAGGCGATCCTCACCACGCTCGGGGTCGGAGACGTGTTCGGGGAACTCGCCCTCCTGGACGGCGCGCCGCGCTCGGCGAGTGCGACCGCTCTTGGTCCCACTGACGTCGTCGTCCTGCCGCGTGACCAGTTCCGGGAGCTCATCGCCACGGAGGCCGGGGTCCGTGACGCGCTGCTCAGTGCCATCGCTGGGGAGCTGCGTCGGCTGACGCGGCACGTGGAGGACCTCCACTTCCTGGACATCACGGGCCGCCTGGCGGCGCGGCTCGTCCGTCTCGCCCAGGAGGGCGGATCGCCGACCGCCGGCGGGGCCATCCGGCTGCGTGCCAGCCTGACCCAGGGCGATCTTGCGGCGATGGTCGGCTGCACGCGCCAGAGCGTGAACAAGCTGCTCGGTCAGTTCACAGACGCCGGCCTTATCCGCCTCGAGCGCGATGGGATCGTCGTGACGGACGTGGATGGCCTGATGGCCACCGCGCATCGGTAGCCCATCGATCGCCCGGAACCGCCGGGACCGCCGGGACCGCCGGGGCCGTCGGGGCAGGCCCCCTACCGGATGACATGACGGTCACCCGGGGACGCGTACGGCCGACGCGGGCCGCAGACACGGCCTGATCGCGCCATAGCGGTCACCCGATGCACGGTAGGGATGTGCACGGGCATGACAGCGGCCATAGCGATCCGCGGGTGCATGTTCTGCACCCGACCACGCCCGCTCCTGCGTCTGTCGGGCGTCAGCCGTCCTTGTGGATGGAAGTGAGCAGCGCCGCCGCGACCGCGAGGGCCGCGCGGGTCCGGCCCAGGCTGCCGCCAAGGAACGCGGTCCGCCGCTCCACGACCTCACCGGCCGGGGTCACGATCGCCACGGTCACGATGGTGTCTCGCTCGCGCTCACGTTCGTGCGCGTGGACGGCGACGCCGAGTTCTGCGCCGGAGGCCGTCCGGACCCGCCGAGCCTCGGCCAACAGCGCGTCATCCGACGGCTGGCCGCCGTTGGCCGAACTCGTTCCGTGGATCTCGTCGAGGGCGATCCAGTCCACGTCGCCAAGGACCGCCGCGACCTGACCGTGGGTCCCCGTCTCCGTGATGGCCAGTCGCCAGCCAAGGTCCGCGAGCCGTGCTCCCAGGGCCTGCGACCAGGTCGTGGCGCCGGTCGCCCAGACGAAGCGGCCAAGGCGCTCTTCCACGATGGCCGCCGTCTCGGAGACCAGGTCGGCGGCACTGACCCCGAGATCCGCGACCGCGGAGACGCGGACATCAACCGCCTCCGCTCGGGCGTACGTCGCCACTTCCGGGTTGGCCCGACGCAGCAAGGCGTCGCCAAGGATCTCGGCGACCTGCGACTCCCCGATACCGGTCAATCGATAGGTTCGCGCCGCGACATCCGCCCCGAGCCCGAGGGCGTGGAGTCGCGGCCTGGCGTGGTCCTCCCACATCGGCCGCATCTCCCGCGGTGGACCCGGCATGGCCACGATCACGCCGCCACTGGGTGGGGTCACGAACCAACCCGGCGCCGTGCCGTTGGGGTTGGGCATGGCGTGGGCGGACGGGATCAGCCAGGCCTGCTTGCGGTTCGATCCAGGGAACGGCAGGGATCGGCGAGCCCACAGGTCCCGGAGCCAGCGCTCCAGGTCCGGGTCGACGGACGGCGTCTCGCCGCACACGACGGCGATCGCCTCACGGGTCAGGTCGTCCGGCGTGGGGCCAAGGCCGCCCGTGGAGACGACCAGGCCGGCGCGGCGCAGACCGGCCGCGAACGCGTCCGTGACGACCTCCAGCCGGTCCGGTACCGCCGTGATCCGCTCTACCCGCACGCCGGCGGTCGTCAGCGATGCCGCGAGCTCGCCGGCATTCGTATCGCGCGTCTCTCCGACCAGCAGCTCCGAGCCGATGCTGAGGACCTCGGCGGTCAGGATGCGGCCGGTGGGTGGCAGGTCGGACATGCCGCGCAGCGTAACGGTCCTGTGATGCCGGCGGCGCTCCCCGGAGGGCCGGCGTCCGTCAGGGGCGGTATCATCGCAACGCCGGGGCCCACCGTGCCCGAGTCCCTGGGCGTGCCGGCAGATGTCCCTGGAGCAGCATCCTGAACGACCCTCGACGCGATCCGCCACCGCCGCCCGGTCTGCGCGCGCAGCTCGGGTCGACGCGCGATGCCGCCAAGAGCCTGCTCATGGCCCACGTCGAGCTGGCGAAGGCGGAAGCGTCGGCCATAGGCGGCCAGGTCGCCCGCATGGCCGGCCTCATCGGCTGTGCCGTGGCCGTCGTCGTGCTCGCCCTCCTCCTTGTCTTCATCGGCATGGCGCTCTTCCTAGGGGAATGGCTCCTCGGCTCCATGGGCTGGGGCGTCCTCCACGGGCTGCTGTTCGCGATCGCTGCAGCCGTGACCATGGTCCTCGCGGCGCTCGGGGTGTCGGCCGCGCGGATCGGCCGCGCGTTCATCGGTGCGGTCGTGATCGGCGTGGTCGTCGCCGTCGTCCTGGGCCTTGACGCCCCGAACCGCCTCTACGCGGCGATCGGGTCGGAGGTCCTGCCGGGCGTGGAGTCCGGTGTCCGCCCGCTCGTGGTCGGCACGTTCGCGGGTGCGCTCACCGGCCTCGTGATCGGTGCCCTGCTGGCCCTCCGCCTGACCTCGGGGAGCGGCCGCTTCGTCGGCCTGATCGGCCTCGCCATCCTGGGCGCAGCGGTCGGGGCCTTCACGGCCATCACCTTCGGGCCACAGGTCGGCATCGGCATCGGCATCGCCGTCGGCTTCGCGGCGTGGGCCGCGTTGCTGGCAGCCGACGTCGCGCGGAGCGGCGTCGACCTGGAGGCGCTCAAGGCACGGTTCATGCCAACCCAGACCATCGACACCAGCAAGGAGACACTCGAGTGGCTACGCCAACGGATGCCGCCCGGGATCGGGTCCTAGCGGCCCGCGCCGAGCTCGAGGAAGAACTCCAGCGGCTGGAGGCCTCGGGACGCGCGGCCATCGATATCCCGGCACGGATCCGCCGGAGTCCGGCCAAGGCCGCGGCTGCCGCCGGCGGGCTCGGCTTCCTCGCGCTCAAGGGCCCGCAACGGCTATTTCGCGCCGCCCGCCGCGCCGTGAAGGGTGAGCAGGCCGATCTTCCGGAACGGATGCTCCCGGACGAGATCGAGAAGACGCTTCGCAAGCTGGGCGACGACGGAGAGAAGGTCCGCGGTGCGTTGGAACGGGACTTCGCCGGATACGTCCGCCAGACGGAGAAGGGCCGCAAGAGCCAGCGGAATGCGCTGTTCGCGGCCGCGGCCGCGCCGCTCCTCGCCCGCGGCGCGAAAGCTGTCGCGAAGTTCCTGGCGTCGCCGGACGAAGCAGGCTTCTCCGCCCGGCTTGCCCAGGTCCGCGAGCGCATGGAGCGAGAGGCAGCGCGCCGGCGCGAGGCCGATCCCGCTGAGGATGCGCCGGACCCGCGCTAGACTCCCCTCCACGGGCGAGTGGCGGAATGGCAGACGCGCCGGCCTTAGGAGCCGGTGTCCCGTGAGGGACGTGGAGGTTCGACCCCTCTCTCGCCTACCAGGTCGTGATGTCGGCTGCTTCGGCGGACGCGTCGCGTTTCACCTCGGTTGCAATCTCTGACTTTCTGAATATAGTAGAAACAGCCCATAACGGACGGCGTCCTTCGGCCGATTCGCGGGTACTCGGTTGTCAGAGGTCGCATGCTGGTGGGTGGAGCCGATACGTTCGCGCCGGTCGCGCTCGCGGCCGCCGCCGCCTGGTTCCTGGTCGCCGGCGTCACGGCCGCCGCATGGCCGGGACATCGGCCTACGATGATCGCGGTCACCATCGCCTGCGTCCTGCTGGCCCTTGGCGGTGGTGCGCTGATCGTGGGTCCCAGCGTCGCGTTCCGCGCGAGCGAGGTCCTTGGTTACGCGCTGATCGACGTCCGGTACGACGGCCTCGCGGGTCTGTTCCTGATCGTGCTCGGTGTCGTCGGCGCGGCGGCCTCGGTCTACGGCATCGGATACTACGATGCTGCGCGGTCCCGCATAGACCCGATGGCCCACGTCCTGTTCCTCGCCAGCATGGCCCTCGTGTTCGGGTCGGCCAGCGCGTTCAGTTTCCTGTTCGCCTGGGAGGCGATGGCGATCGCGTCCGCGGTCCTGGTCATCGGATCCCGGCCGTCGCGCGCGGTCGCTCGGGCGGGCTACGTGTACCTGGTGATGACGCACGTGGCGACGGCCGCGATCGCCGTGGCATTCGCCGCCTGGTCGGCGGCGGCCGGCTCCCTGGACTTCTCGGCGTGGGGTGCGGCCGCGGCGACCATGGACGGCAGGCTCCGGGACGTGCTGTTCGTCTTGCTGCTCATCGGGTTCGGGACCAAGGCAGGCATGATGCCGCTGCACATCTGGCTGCCACGAGCCCACCCGGTGGCGCCATCCCACATCTCGGCCTTGATGTCCGGGGTGATGATCAAGACCGGGATCTTCGGGATCATCCGGTTCGGGATCGAATTCCTCGGCCCGGGGCCCGCGTGGTGGGGGCTCCTGGTCGTCGTGATCGGCGCGGCGTCCGCGGTGCTCGGCGTGCTCTACGCACTGGCGGAGCACGACCTCAAGCGCCTGCTCGCGTTCTCGAGCATCGAGAACGTGGGGATCATCCTGGTCGGGATCGGGGTCGCCCTCATCGGCATGACCGAGGGTGCGGCCGCGATCGTGGTGCTGGCGCTGGCAGCCGCGCTGTTCCACACGTTCAACCACGCCCTGTTCAAGGGACTCTTGTTCCTCGGCGCCGGCGCCGTCCAGGGCGCAACCCACACGCGCGACCTCAACCGGCTCGGGGGCTTGGCCCGGGTGATGCCGCTGACCGCACTGGCGTTCGGGGTCGGGGCTGCCGCGATCAGCGGTTTGCCGCCCCTGAACGGCTTCGCCAGTGAGTGGCTGACGATCCAGGCGCTGCTCGGAGCGGGAGGTCATGCGGACCTCGATCCGCTCCTTCGGTTCGCCTGCTACCTCGCGATCGGCGCCATCGCGCTGACCGCGGCGCTCTCCTTGGCGGCCTTCGTGAAGGCGACCGGCATGACCTTCCTGGCCTTGCCCCGCAGCCCTGCCGCATCCCGCGCGCGGGACGTCGGACGGTCGATGCGCGGCGCGATGGTCGTCCTGGCGCTGTCATGCGTGGCGGTGGGCGTCGGCGGGGGCCAGGTCGGCACGGTCATGGCCGGGATCGCCGGGTCGGTCGGTGGCGGGTCCGATGGCCCCCAGACGGTGGGTCGCGCGCCGATCACGCTGGGCGTCTACGAGCCGGCGCTTATCGCCCTCGTCCTGACCGTCCTGTACCTGGCGATCACGGCGATCTCGCGCGCCCGGACCGGGGGCGTGAGACGCGCCCCGACGTGGACCTGCGGCATCGTCCCCGAGCCCGCCTTCGAATACACGGCGACGAGCTTCTCCAAGCCGCTCCGGCTCTTCTTCGAGCCGGTGCTGCGGCCCGACCGCGAGCTCATCGTGGAGTTCCACGATGGCGGCACGTTCCCCAGGCGGGTCACCTACCGGAGCGAGACCGACCACGTCATCGAGACCCGCCTATACGGCCCCCTGCACCGGATCAGCATCGCGTTTTCCCAGGCGGCACGTCGTCTCCAGCAGGGGACCCTGCAGCTGTATCTGGCCTACACCGTCGGTGCGCTCGTCATCCTCCTGCTGGTCTTCCGGTGATGAGCGCCGAGTCGCTGTCCACCAGCCTCGTGCTGGCGCTCGTCCAGGGGGTCCTGGCGCTCGGCGGTGCGCCCCTGCTCTACGGCCTGATGCGGCGAGTCAAGGCCAGGTTCCAGTACCGGCATGGACCGTCCATCTGGCAGCCGTATCACGACCTGCGGAAGTGGTGGGGCAAGACGGCGGTCGAGAGCGATGCGGCCAGTCCACTGACCGGCGTTGCGCCGGCGATCGTCCTCACGGCCATGATCGTCGCGTTGCTCATCCTGCCCATCGTCGCGCTGCGGTCACCGCTGGAACGCAGCGGTGACCTTCTCGTCGTCCTGGGCCTGCTGGCGCTGGCCAGGTTCGTCCTCGCCCTGGCCGCCCTCGATGCGGGCAGTGCCTTCGGGGGCATGGGGGCGAGTCGCGACGTGGCGATCGCCAGCCTCGTGGAACCTGGCGTCCTGCTGGCCCTGGCGGTGGTCGTGGCCGGAGCCGGCACGACGGACCTCGCCGGGATCGCTGGCCAGGGAGCGGGGGCCGGTCTGGCGATGTACACGCCGGCGCTCGTCCTGGCGCTCATCGCGTTCGCGATCGTGGCCATCGCCGAGACGGGACATGAGCCGGTTGATAACCCGGACACGCACCTGGAGCTGACGATGATCCATGAGGGCATGCTCCTGGAGGCGTCTGGGCGCCGCCTGGCGATCCTGATGTATGCCTCGCAGATCAGACTCGTCGTCGTCCTCGGCCTGTTCACCGCCGTCTTCATGCCGTTCGGAGCGGCGACCGAGATGACCGCGCCGGCGCTCGCCCTGGGGGTGATGGCCGCCGCCGGGAAGTTCATCTTGGGAGCCGGCCTGCTGGCGACGGTGGACGCCGGCGTCGCGAAGCTGCGGATCCTTGCCCTGCCCGGGTTGCTCGGACTGTCATCCCTGCTGGCGCTGACCGCCCTCGCGGTGCGGCTGTGGTTGCCGGCATGACGGCGACGAGCGTGGTGGACCTGTGCGCCGCCGGTATCGTCGCGCTCGGGGTCCTCCTGGCCGTGACGCGCTCCATCGATCGGTCCATCCTGCTCGTGGCCGCCCAGTCCGCCCTCGGGGCGTCCGCGGCGATCGGTGTCGGGGTCTTCCTTGGGCTCGGCCACCTGGTCGTTGCCGGGGTGCTGGCCATGGGTGCCAAGGTCGTGATCTATCCGCTGGTCCTTCGGTCCATGCTCCGGGCATCGCCGATCTCCGTGGAGCGGCACGCCTACGTCGGGCCGCGGTGGTCCCTGGTGATCGCCATCGGGATCATCCTGGCGGCCGGGGTGGCGACGTCCGACATGGCCCTGCCGTCGTCGCTGGGAGGGCAGCGCGCGCTGCCGGCGGCCATCGCCTCCATGCTCACGGGCCTGTTCTTGATGATGAGTCGCCGCAAGGCGCTGTCCCTGCTCATCGGCCTGCTGGTGTTCGAGAACGGTCTGTCGCTGGCCGCCTTCGCCCTGACCTACGGCATGCCGCTGGTCGTGGAGCTCGGAGTCCTGTTCGACCTGCTGATCGTGATCGTGGTGGGGTGGGTGTATGCCCGGCGGATGCTGCGCCACTTCGGGTCGCTCTCGACCGACAACCTGCGGAACCTGCGCGGATGATCGAACTCGCGCTGCTGGCCATGCTCGCCCCCCTCGTGGCAGCCGCGGGCGTCTGGTTCCTCCCCGATGCGATCGCCGGACGGGTGGCCGTGCCGGCCTTCGCCGTCGGCGCCGTCGGCGCCGTCGGCCTCGCGGTCCCGGCGCTGACCGGCGGTCCGGTCCGTGCGCTCGGTGGCCTGATCGTGTTGGATGCCCTCGGGGCCGCCGTGCTGGTTCTCGTGGTCATGGTGTCGGTGATCGCCGTCGCGGGGTCGCCCTCGTATCTCCGCCACGAGCGGTCGTTGCGCCCGCGCGACCGGGCGCGCTACTGGGCACTGCTCGTGTGGTTCGTGAGCGGGCTCGCCTTCATCCCGCTGTTCGACAATCTCGGTCTGCTGTGGGTGGCGGTGGAGGGCACGACGATCGTGTCGGCCCTGCTGGTCGGCTTCGCTCGGACGCCGGCCGCGATCGAGGCGGCCTGGAAGTACCTCATCCTCGGGTCCGTCGGGATCGGGTTCGCGCTCCTCGGCACGCTCCTCGCGTACGCCTCATCCGTGGAGGTCCTCGGCGAGACGAGCGACGCGCTGGGCTGGACGCGACTGATGGCGATCGCCCCGCTCCTTGATCCGGGACTCGTGCGCCTGGCCTTCCTGTTCACGCTCGTCGGATACGGCACCAAGACCGGACTGGCACCATTCCACACGTGGTTGCCGGACGCCCACAGCCAAGCGCCGAGTCCCGTGTCCGCGGTGCTCTCCGGCGCCACCCTGGCGGTCTCGCTGTACGCGCTGGCCCGCTTCCACCTGGTGGCCAGCCGGGCGATCGGTCCGGAGCTGTCGTCCACGCTACTCGTGGTGTTCGGCCTGCTGAGCCTGGCGATCGCCCTGCCGTTCATCGTGGCCCAGGGCGATCTCAAGCGACTCCTGGCCTACTCGAGCATCGAGCACATGGGCCTGGGTGCCCTGGCGCTCGGCTTCGGTGGACCCATCGCGCTCGGCGGGCTCGTCCTGCACCTGCTGGCCCACGGTTTGACCAAGGCCAGCCTGTTCCTCGCCGGTGGCGGTCTCGTGGAGGCAGGCCGGAGCCGGCGGATCGCGCGGCTGCGCGGGAGTCTCCAGGCGACGCCGACGGACGGACGGGCGTTCCTCGCCGGTGCGCTGCTCCTGTCCGGCCTGCCGCCATCGGCCCTGTTCGTGTCGGAGGTCGCCATCCTGTTCGGCGGGTTCGCCGTCGGCTGGGGTCCCGCCGCGGCCCTCGCGGCGCTGTTGCTCGCCCTCGCCGTGGCGGGGTTCCTGTTCCACGCGGGACGGGTCAGCTTCGGGATGCCGCGAGGCCGGGCGGGTGTCGTGGCCGTGGTGTCCGGCTGGCGCGGGCTGACGCTCGCCGTCCCCCTCGTCGTGGTCGCCGTACTGGGCGTCTGGACGCCCGAGCCCGTCGCTCGTGCCATCGGTCGGGTCGTCGAGATCCTGGGAGGTCCCGGTGTCTGACCTGCCGTCGCATGAAGCCGACGTCCGGTCCGTCCCGCGCGCCGATCTCGCGGAGACGGCCGCGAGGTTCATCGCGCTTGGTGCGCGGTACGAGATGCTGGTCGGTCTCGACGAGCGTTCGGTGGGAGGCACGGGCCTCGCCGTTGAGGTGGCCCTGACCGGGCCGCATGGGCCCGTCCGCTTCCGTGCACAGCTCCCACTGGACGACCCGTCCTACCCGTCGCTCGCTCGCCTCGTACCGGCCGCCCATTGGGATGAGCGTGAGGTCAAGGACCTGTTCGGGATCATCCCCACTGGCATCCCGGATCCACGTCGCCTCGTCCTTCATGAGCGCTATCCGTCCGGCTACCACCCGTTGCGCAAGGACGTCGCCGCGGACGTACAGCCGCCGCTCGGGGATCGCCACTACGTGCCCTTCGAGGCGGACGGTGACGGCGTCTACCAGCTTCCCGTCGGTCCCATCCACGCCGGCGTCATCGAACCTGGTCACTTCCGCTTCTCCGCCGTCGGTGAACGGGTGCTGCACATCGACGCGCGGCTGTTCTTCACCCATCGGGGCATCGAGAAGCTCGTCGAGGGGCGTCCGTTCGATGCGGCTCTCCCGGTGATCGAACGGGCCTGCGGGGTATGCACGGTCACGCACGCCCTGGCGTTCGCCATGGCGGTCGAGGAGCTGACAGGGACGCAGGTCCCAGACCGCGCCCGCTGGGCTCGGATCGTCCTCGCCGAGCTGGAGCGGGTGTACAACCACGTCGGCGATCTCGGCAACATCTGCGCGGGTGTCGGCTTCCAGCCGGGCGTCGCCCGCCTCGGCCTGCTGAAGGAGCACCTGCTCCGGCTGAGCGACGGCATCGTCGGGCATCGGTACCTCATGGGGGTCGTGGGTCCAGGCGGCCTGCGCCTGGACCTGGATCCGCACGGGCTTGCGGCGCTCGGCGCGGAGCTGGACCCGGTGAGCCATGGACTGGCGGCAGCGGTCCGGATGGTCATCCGATCCGACGGCGTCATGAGTCGACTCCGCGGCACGGGGCTCGTCCCGACGGACCTCGCGCGGGCGCTCGGGGCGACGGGTGTCGCGGCCAGGGCGAGTGGCATCCGCGACGACCTCCGTCGCGATGCACCATACGGGGCGTATGCCGACCTGGATGTCGATCCGATGGTCGCCAACGCGGGCGATGTCGCCGCGCGGTTCCACGTCCGAGCCCAGGAGGCACAGCACTCGATCCATCTGCTTCGACAGGCACTCGCCGCGCTGCCGCCGGGGCCCGTTCGCGTGCCGCTGGCCGAAGCGGCGACACCGGGCGACGTGGCCCTGTCCCGAGTAGAGGGTCCGCGAGGCGTATCGCGGATCTGGCTGCGGGCGGGCACGGGCGGGACGGTGGATCGCCTTCGCCTCCGGTCGGCGTCATTCGCCAACTGGCCGGTCGTCGCGGCGGCCGTACCCGGTGATCTCGTGCCCGATTTCCCGCTGATCAACAAGAGCTTCGAGCTCTGCTACGCGTGCACGGACCGCTGAACATGCCAAGAGACCTCGTCGAACGGTTCCTGCGGCCCATCCGCGGCGGTCCCCGGACTCGTCGCTATCCGGACGTGACGCCGGTCCTCGCGGCGGCCATGCGGGGTTTCCCTGAGGTGGACCCGGACCGGTGCGACGCTGTTGGAGCGTGTATCTCCGCCTGTCCGACGACCGCGATCAGCCTCGCCCCGCCGGACATCACGATCGACGCGGGCCGCTGTGTCTTCTGCGGGGCCTGCGAGGCGGCGTGCCCAGAGGGCGCGATCACCCTCGGCCGCCGTTTCGAGCTCGCCGCGCGCACGCGCGAGGGGCTCCGCATCTCGACCACGATCAGGAGGGAACGATGACCTCACCGTTGACGGCAGGGGTACCGCCAGAGGCCGAGCTCCGGCGCGCGATCGGCCGGCGCCTTGGGCGCTCGCTCCATATCCGCCACCTGGATGCGGGCTCGTGCAACGGTTGCGACTGGGAGATCGCCGCCCTGCTCAACCCGGACCACGACCTGCAGCGCCTGGGTATCGATATCGTCGCGTCGCCGCGCCACGCCGATCTCCTGCTGGTCACGGGCGTGATGACCAGGAATCTCGAGGACGCGGCGCTCAGGACCTACGAGGCGATGCCGGAGCCGCGGATGGTCGTCGCGGTGGGTGCGTGCGCGATCAGTGGCGGTGTCTTCGCCGGCACGTACGCTGCGCGCGACGGGATCGCCGGCACCCTGCCGGTGGATGTCTTCGTCGCGGGCTGCCCGCCGCGTCCGGAGGCGCTGATCAACGGTCTGCTGGTCGCCGTGGGACGGATGCCGGCGCTGGACGTCAGCGGCTGACGGCCAGCTCCTCTGCCTTCACCAGGCGGAGGAGTTCGGCGTTGTCGCTCAGGTGCGCGTAGAAGATCTGGCGAGCCGCATCAAGGAGCGAGAACAGCTCCGGATCCGCGACGTGGTAGTGCACCGTGGTGCCCGATCGCTCCGCCACCACGATGCCTCGGCCGCGCAGGACCGCCAGCTGCTGCGAGACGGATGACCCGGCGACGCCGGTACGGTCCTGAAGTTCGCCGACGCTCAGCGGCCCGTCGCGCAATAGCTCCAGCAGGGCGATCCGAACTGGATGCGCGAGCGCCTTGAAGAACTCGGCCTTGAACTGACGAAGGCGCTCAGGGTCGTCCGTCCGGCGCGTGCGGGTCGTCATGCCCGTCAGGGTAGACGGAAGTCGCACCATCCGCAAGTATCGTAACTCCGTAATCTTGCAACTATCGTAGATACTGCTATCATCGACGTATGGAGCTGCTGGCGAGCGTCCCCTTGGGCCCATGGTCCTTTCCGATCAATCACGTCGGACGTGCCGGGAGCGTCGAGGTCAGCCTGCTGTCGCTGTCCGTGGTCGATTCGGTGGTGCGCGTCGCGGGCGTCGCCCGGATCATCCATCGGCCCGACCTGCGCATCGACCGGTTGCCGGAGCTGGCACTCCAGCCGCATGACGGCGACCCGCTCCTCTCGGTCGGTTCGCATCTCCTGCCCCAGGCCGGAGCGGTCTGGATCGAGTGGCTGTACGCGCGTCCCGCGGCGCTGCCGACCACTTTCGTGGCGACGCTCGACGTCATCCATCTCTCGTACCGCGCCGGCGGCCGGACAGAGGCCGAGCTGGCAGGCCCATACCGATTCGACTTCCAGATACATGGGCGGTCGCGGTCGGACGATCTCGGAGGATCTCGATGACAGAACGGCAACTCGGGCTCGATGACCTCGTCGCTGCCGCCAGGCGGTCGTCGCCGGCGAACCGAATCCAGTGGCGGGATCCGATCGCCGCGCACGGAAGGGCAGGGATCGACGCGGTCGCGCCGTGGCTCGCCGAGCCGGTGCTCGCGGCATTCGCGATCAGGGTCATCCTGCGGGCCGGCATGGAAGGACAACGGGACGGCGCCACGGCCGCCCTGCGCCGCGCTCGACGGACGATGAGCCCGGTCCTTCGGGCCGACGTGGACTGGGCCCTGCGGCAGCTCCGGGTCTCCGCGCAACCAGCGACGGTGGCGCCAGCGCCCGTACGGGTCGCCGCGGCGCGTGCGGCGACGCTCCGGAACCACCGTCGGCCGCTGCGACGCCCGATGCGCCAGCCTGACCGCGTGGTCCTCTCGATGGGTGATCCGATCGTCGGACGGCCGTCCGGCTGACGTCGGGCGCCCGCCCGGTCGGGCCGCCCTATACTTCGCGGGCGATGCAGATCACCCGTACCCCAGCTCCCAAGTCCACCGTCCAGCTCGAGATCGAGTTGCCGCCTGAGCGCCTCGAGCAGGCCCTCGGCCAGGCCGTGCGCGTGCTCGCCCGGCGGACGCGCGTGCCCGGATTCCGGCCCGGCAAGGCGCCTCGTCCCGTCCTGGAGCGGCACCTGGGACCCGGCGTGGTCCTCGATGAGGCGGTCGACCACCTCCTCCAGGACGCCTACCGCGAGGCGCTCATCGCGGAGGAGATCCTGCCCCTCGCCAACGCGGACGTCGAGGTCGTCCAGGCGGAGGAAGGCAAGCCGCTCATCTTCAAGGCCACCGTCCCGGTCCGCCCGGAGGTGGAGCTGGGCGACTACAAGGGCTTCAACTTCGCTCCCGACATCGACGCCATCGACGATGCCCGGGTGGACCAGGTCGTCGGCGAACTCCGCGAGCAGAACGGCACCCTCGCGGCTGTCGAGGAGCGCGGCGCGCAGGATGGCGACTACGCGGTCATCTCGTTCGTCGGCACTCGCGATGGTGAAGCGTTCGATGGCGGCACGTCGGAGCGCATGCCGCTGATCCTGGGCCAGGAGCGGCTCATCCCGGGCTTCGAGACCAACCTCGTCGGCCTGCGGGCAGGGGAGTCCACCGAGTTCGACATCGACTTCCCGGAGGACTACGGCGAGCCGAGCCTGGCCGGTCAGAAGGCGCACTTCGCGGTTCAGCTCAAGGAGCTGCGCGAGAAGATCCTGCCGGACCTGGACGAGGATTTCGTCGCGTCGCTCGGCGCGTTCGACTCGCTCGAGGCGCTGCGCACGGACATCCGCCAGCGCCTGGAGGGCAACGCCCTGGATCGCGCGCGCCACGGCTTCGCCGACCGGATCATCGAATACGCCGTGGCCAATGCCACCGTGGACCTGCCGGACGTGCTCATCGACCAGGAGGTCGAGGTCATGCACGATGAGTTCCGGGGCACGCTGGCCCGCCAGGGGATCACGGAGGAGGCGTATCTCAAGGCGGTCGAGAAGACCGGCGACGACCTCCATGCCGAGTTCCGCCCGAACGCGGAGAAGCGGGTCAAGACCCTGCTCGTGCTCTCGAAGGTGGCCGAACAGGAAGGCGTGACCGTTCCCGAGTCCGCCGTGGAAGCGGAGATCGCCCAGGGTCGTGAGCGCTACGCGAGCGACACGCGCCTCGTGGAGTACTTCGAGTCGGAGCGCGGCCGCGCGTTCATCCGCAGCACGCTCCGGCGCAGCCGCGTCGTCGAGCAGCTCATCGACGCCTGGCTGGCCGCCCACCCCGAGCACCCGCCCCTGCCGCACCTGGAGGACCAGGAGTCCGCGGTGAGTGGCGAGCAGGCGCAGGCCAACGCGTCCATCGGCGCCACGGACCCAAGCTCCGTCCTGGCCGACGAACCAGCCGAAACGCCCGCTGCGGCGGGATGACTCCGGATCACGCAGGGAGACCCCGAATGCTCGTCCCGATGGTCATCGAATCATCCAGCCGTGGTGAGCGCGCCTACGACATCTATTCGCGTCTCCTGCGGGAGCGCATCATCTTCCTGGGCGACGCCATAGAGGATCATCTCGCCAACCTCGTGATCGCGCAGCTCCTGTTCCTCGATTCGGAGGATCCGGAAAAGGACATCAGCCTGTACATCAACTCGCCCGGCGGCGTGGTCAACTCCGGACTGGCGATCTACGACACGATGCAGTACCTGCGGGCCCCGGTCAGCACCATCTGCATCGGCATGGCCGCGTCCATGGCGGCGGTCCTGCTGGCCGCGGGCGCGCCGGGCAAGCGCTACGCGCTGCCGAACAGTCGGATCATGATCCACCAGGGATCGGGCGGGTTCCGCGGCAATGCGCCTGACGCCATGATCCAGATGCGCGAGTGGGAGTTCCTCGTCAAGCGCAACATCGAGATCCTCGCCCGGCACACCAAGCAGCCCGTCGAGAAGGTGGAACTGGACACGAACCGGGACCTTTTCATGTCTCCCGAAGCGGCCAAGGACTATGGCATCATCGACGCCGTCTACTCGGAGCAGTGGGACTCGCTGACCGCGCAGCACCACGATGAGAAGGCAGCGGAGGTGGTTGAGACGCCCCCGCCGCCGGAACCGAAACGCCAGAAGTCGACGGAATAGGACGCAGGGAGCAGGACCGGGACGTGACCTCCACCAGCAGCAAGGGACCCAAGGTCCCGTATCGCTGCTCCTTCTGTGGCAAGAGCCAGGAGCAGGTCCGCAAGTTGATCGCGGGCCAGGGCGTCTACATCTGCGACGAGTGCATCAACCTCTGCCAGGAGATCATCGAGGAGGAGATGCTGGAGGCGCCGCGCCCCAAGCCGGCGGCCTCCAAGCTCCCGAATCCCCACCAGATCAAGGATGCGCTGGACGAGTACGTCATCAGCCAGGAGCGGGCCAAGAAGGTCCTCTCGGTCGCCGTCTACAACCACTACAAGCGGGTGAACGCCGGCCACCAGGTGGACGACGTGGAACTCCAGAAGTCGAACGTCCTGCTGGTCGGCCCCACCGGCAGCGGGAAGACGCTGCTGGCCCAGACCCTGGCCCGCGTCCTGGACGTCCCGTTCTGCATCGCCGACGCCACGTCCCTGACGGAAGCCGGCTACGTCGGTGAGGACGTCGAGAACATCCTCCTGCGGCTCATCCAGGCGGCCGACTTCGACGTCGCGCGGGCCCAACGCGGGATCATCTATATCGACGAGATCGACAAGATCGCGCGCAAGGCGGACAACCCGTCCATCACCCGCGACGTGTCCGGCGAGGGCGTCCAGCAGGCGCTCCTCAAGATCCTGGAGGGGACGGTCGCCAACGTCCCGCCACAGGGCGGCCGCAAGCACCCGCACCAGGACTTCATCCAGATCGACACCACCAACGTGCTGTTCATCTGCGGCGGCGCGTTCGACGGCCTGGAGCGGATCGTGGAGGAGCGCGTCGGCAAACGCGCCATCGGCTTCGGGTCGAAAGCGCCGCTGGGATCCGTGGAGCGCGGCAAGGTCCTGGAGCGGCTCATGCCGGAGGACCTGCTGAAGTTCGGTCTCATCCCGGAGTTCATCGGCCGGCTGCCGGTCATCGTCACGCTGGCGGCGCTCTCCGCGGACGACCTGGTCCGCGTCCTGACCGAGCCCAAGAACGCCGTGACACGGCAGTTCCAGAAGTTCCTGTCGCTGGACAAGGTGGAGCTGGCCTTCACGCCGGG
>JBBEBL010000272.1:0-9624 GCA_040882345.1 Chloroflexota bacterium | reverse complement strand
CCCGCCGCGACCACCCGCCGGTGACCACCCGCCGGTGACCCGGTTCACCCGAGGTGAACGCTGGCAGGTCGAAGGCGCCAGCAACGGCCGGCGGCTGGGTCGCTCCGCACGATCAGTTCACCAACGGTGAGCACCGAGGGCGAAGCGGTCGCGCCGATCCGCCCGGCGCCACGGGCAGCGGCGCTTCGGCCCGTTGGCGTTCACGGCAGGTGAAGACCGGCGCGCCCGTGGGGTCCGCGCCCCGATCGGTTCGCCGCCAGTGAAGCGACCCGAGGCCAGGGTGCGGGCAGGGCAGGCGTGGGGTCTCAGCCGGCCGGCGTCCCGGTGGGCTCCGGGGACGGGCGCTTCGTCGGCTTCGGGCGCTCGGGAAGGACGAGCATCGGGTCGATGCGGGCGATGTGGCGGTCGGGGAGCTTCATCCGCTTCACGACGGCCGGGTCGATCCCGAACGTTGCGGTCTCCAACGGGCTGAACAGGCCGTAGTGGAGGTGGCAGCCGGAGGCGCGCCCGGTCCGCCCCTCGTACCCGATCAGTTGGCCGGCCTCCACCTCGTCGCCCTTCTTGACCGTCGCCTTGCTGAAGTGGGCGTACACGCTCCGATAGCCGTTCCCGTCGTCGATGACGACGACGACCGGCAGCGTCGGGTAGAGCTTCTTCTTGTCGAGGCGATCCAGGTAGGGCTGGAGATCACCGACCCAGCCCATGACCTTGTCGTAGCGCCGACCAGCGGCCAGGACGGTCCCGGGATGGGCCGCCACGATCCGGTCGCCGCAGAACGTGGCGAGGTCCAGACCGTCGTGGAACTTCTGGCCGTCCACGATCCGCGAACCCCACGGCGACGGGCCGAACGGCAGGGTCAGCCGACCCTTGGGGAGCGGCCACTGGTAGCCGGTCAGCATCTCCGGAGGCGTGGGGGTGGCCGCGGGCGTCGGGGTCGGGTCGGGCGAGCGCTGGCCGACCGGCCGCGGGCTGGGACCCTGGCTGGCAAGGGCGGTGACCGGAGTTCCGCGCGGCCCTGGTGTCCCGGCGGCACCCGCCACCTCGCCGACCGTATCCAGCGGACCGTCCGTCATGCTGCCGAGGAACGTCACGCCGGCTCCGATGACGGCCGCGGCCACGACGATGGCGACGATCCTCGGGGCAAGCGGTCCGAGCAGTCCGAGCGGGGCGCGACGGGGCGGCGCAGATCGCCGCGAGCGTGACGGTGGCATGGGTCCCCATGGTACGGGGGTGCGCAACGTTCGCGCGGCACACCTCCCGGTTGCATGACGCCGACGTTATGCGTATAGTCCCGCATCTGATGCACTGCCGACCCTTCTTTGCCGACTCGAAGAAGAAGCTCTGGCGGCCCTGCCGGGAGGCACGGGCCCTGGGGCTCTGACGGCGCGTCGAACGAACGACGAACCGGGGCCTCCAGGGAACGGAGGCTCCAGGCACGAGGCCGCGGCACCACGACGGTGACCGCGGCTTTTCGTTTGCCCGGCGACCCTCCGAACCCGCCGAGGTCCCACCAGCGAGTGAGGACCACGACCATGCGCACGATCATCCTCGGCGACGGGCCCATGGGCTGGGCGATCGCCACGGCCGCGTCGGAACGCGGCGAACGGACCCCGGTCCTGGGGCGGCCGCCGACCGGCCGGCACGACGCGGTCGCCTTCGATGGCGTCGACCTCGTCCTCGACGCGTCGCGCGGAGGCGCCGTCCTGCCGAACGTCCAGGCGGCGCTGGACGCCGGCGTTCGTCGGCTCGTCATCGCGACGACCGGCTGGGCCGCGGACCGAGACGCCGTCGAGGCGGCCCTGCGACAGCACGGCGCTTCTGCCGTCGTGGCCGCGAACTTCAGCCTGGGCGTGGCTCTGTTCGCTCGACTCGTGGAGGCGGCCACGGACCTGTTCGGCGGGGTGGATGGCTTCGATCCGTACCTCGTCGAGTGGCACCGGCGAGCCAAGGCGGACCGCCCCAGTGGAACCGCCCTGGATCTCGCGGCCCGGATCGCGGCCCACCACCCGGACCTGGCCGCCGCCGGCGACCTGGAGACCGTCTCCATCCGGGCCGGTGCCAGCCCCGGGATGCACCTCGTCGGGTTCGATGCGGCAGGCGAGACCGTGGAGATGCGCATCACGGCACGCGACCGGACCGCCTATGCGGTCGGCGCCCTGGCCGCCGCCGACTGGCTGCGTCGAGCGCCGCGGTCACCCGGCATCCACCCGTTCGACGCGGTCGTGGACGAGCTGCTCGCTCGTCCTGCGGCCGCCGCCTGATCCCGCCCATCACGAAAGGACCCGACCGTAATGACTCGACCGATGCTCCGCGGCGCCTTCACGGCGATCGTCACACCCTTCAGCGCCGACGGCCGACTGGACGAGGCCGCCTTCCGGCGGCTGGTCCGCTGGCAGGTACTGGCCGGCATCGACGGCCTCGTGCCGTGCGGCACGACCGGCGAATCCCCCACCCTGTCGGCCACGGAGCGCGAATGGCTCATCGCCGCGACCGTGGAAGTCGCGGCCGAGCGGCCGTCCCGCGACCGCATCCGGGTCATCGCCGGGACCGGGACCAACGACACCCGCGCGACCATCGCGGCGACGCGGCGCGCGGCCGAGCTGGGGGCAGACGCCGCCCTCGTGGTCGCGCCCTACTACAACCGCCCCGACAGCCGGATGCTGGAGGCGCATTTCCAGGCCGTGGCGGACGAGGGGGACCTGCCGATCGTGGTCTACAACGTACCGTCGCGGACGGGGACGAACGTGGATGCCGCGACGTTCCTGCGACTCGCGGAACACCCGCGCGTCGTGGCCGTCAAGGAAGCCAGCGGCAACCTGGAGCAGATCGCCCGGATCTGCCGGGACCGGCCGCGTGACGTCGCGGTCCTCGCCGGCGATGACGCGTGGACCCTGCCGATCCTGGCCCTGGGCGGCGACGGGGTCATCTCCGTTGCGAGTAACGAGATCCCGGGGGAGATGGCCGCGCTGTGCGCGGCGGCCCGAGCAGGCGACTGGGAGTCGGCACGGAGCACGCACGATCGCTGGCTCCCGCTGTTCCTCGCCAACTTCGCGGGGGCCCCGAACCCGGTGCCGGTGAAGGCCGCGCTCACGCTCATGGGTCTGCTGGAGTCGGACACCGTGCGCGGGCCGCTCCTGCCGCTGGACGACGCTCCGCGAGCCGCGCTGGCGAGCACCCTCCGGACGCTGGGCCTCGTGGAAGCCACCGGCGGCCGACTCGCGGCGGCGGTCGCATGACGACCAGGGAGGCTACCGCGTCAGCGCACGCCATCCTGGACGACCTGGAGGCCGGGCGCGCCCGGGCCGCCCGGCCCGATCCGGATGCGCCGGAAGGGTGGCGCGTGGACGTGACCGTGAAGGCCGCGATCCTGGACGTGTTCCACGACCGCGCGACGCGGGACTGGCAGGCCGGCCCCCTCGCCTTTCGCGATCGGGCGGCGCTCGCCCCGCGGGCGGACCTCGCCGGCGGTCCGTGGAGGATCGTCCCGGGCGGCACGGCCGTACGGCGCGGCGCGTACCTGGGAGCGGAGGTCATCGTGATGCCGCCGTCGTACGTCAACGTCGGGGCGTGGATCGGAGCGGCCACGATGGTGGACTCGCACGTGCTCGTGGGGAGCTGCGCCCAGATCGGAGAGCGGGTCCACCTGGCGGCTGGCGTCACCATCGGCGGGGTCCTGGAGCCGCCCGGGGCGCGACCGGTGATCGTGGAGGACGACGCCTTCGTCGGCGCGGGCAGCGCCCTGCTGGAGGGCGTGCTGGTGGGCCGCCGGGCGGTGATCGGTGCGGGCGTCACCCTGACCGGCACGTCCCGGCTGTACGACCTGGTCCGCGGCCGCGTACTGAGCGGTAGCGCGGATGCGCCGCTCGTCGTGCCGGCCGGCGCCGTGGTGGTGCCGGGATCGCGGGTGCTCGACAGCGAGTTCGCGCGCGCCAACGGCCTGTCCGTCTCGACGGCGCTCCTGGTCAAGGACCGCGACGCCGGCACGAGCGCGCGCGTGGCCCTGGAGGACGCGCTCCGATGAGCTCGGCACATGCGGGTCGGCTCGGTGGCGTGGACCCCGCCGACCTCGCGGAACGCTTCGGCACGCCACTCTACGTCTACGACCTCGACCTCATCGATCGCCAGGTCGGGGCGCTGCGCGACGCGTTGCCGACGAGGGTCGAGCTGGCGTACGCGGTGAAGGCGAACCCGGCTCTTGCGGTCGTCGCGCACCTCGGCCGACTCGGTCTGGGCGCGGACGTCGCGTCCGGCGGCGAGCTGGCGACCGCGTTGCGCGCGGGGATCCCGCCGGAGCGGATCGTCATGACCGGCCCGGGCAAGCGCGACGTGGAGCTGGCCGCAGCCATCGCGGCCGGCATCCGCGCCGTGACCGTCGAGTCGCCCGGGGAGCTCCGTCGCCTGGAGTCGATCGCGCGTGACGCCGGCCGCCGCCAGGCGGTGATGCTCCGGATGGCGTTGTCGCGTGCCGGCCGCCACGAGCGCGTGCGCCTCGTGGGCGACGATGGCGCCGGCAAGTTCGGGATGGACGCCGCTGCTCTCGCGGAGGCCAGCCGCCACGCCACGCAGTCGGCACACCTTGAGCTCATCGGCCTACACGCGTTCGGGGCGTCCAACGTCCTTGACGCTGCGACCCTGGTGGACCACGTCGTCGCGACCGCAGCGGCCGCCAGCCGGCTGGCCAGCGACCTCCAGCTGCCGCTGCAGATCGTCGATGCCGGCGGCGGCCTGGGGATCGCGTACGGGGCGGACGACGCGCCGCTCGATGTCGGCCGACTCGGCCGTGGCCTCGCCCGGGTCGTGGCCGGCTGGGCGGACGATCCGTGGCTCGCCGACGCCCGGCTGCTGCTGGAGCCCGGTCGATACCTGGTGGGTCCAGCCGGCGCCTACCTTGCGCAGGTCGTGGACACCAAGACCGTGGAGGGCCGCGCTGTCGCGATCCTGGACGGCGGCGTCCACCACGTCCTGCGGCCGGCCCTCGTCCGCCAGGAGCATCGCCTCAGGTCGTTCGCCGGTCCGGGTCGGCCGGTTGAGCCCGTCACCGTCGCGGGGCCGCTGTGTTCCGGACTGGACGTGCTGGCGAGAGACGTCGTCCTGCCGCGCCTGGAGGTCGGTGACCTCATCGCCGTGCTTGACGTGGGGGCCTACGGCTTCACGGAATCGATGCCGTTCTTCCTGTCCCACCCCATGCCGGCCGAGGTCATCGCCCGCGACGGTCGGGCGGCACTGATCCGGCCGCGGCTGGACCCCGGGGAGTGGCTGGATCGGCAGGTGGTGCCGGACGTCGCCTGACCCGGTCCGCCCTCACGGGCGGGCACCGGCGGTCATGGGTTATACTTGCCTACCGGCTATCAATCGCTGCATCGGCGGCCCATCCACCCGCACGGAGGGCAACGCCCATTACCCACCGAACGTCTCGGCGCATCCTCATGATCTCGACCCACGGCTACGTCAGTCGCCAGGTCGAGCTGGGTCGGCCCGACACCGGGGGCCAGGTCGTCTACGTCCTGAAGCTGTCCGAATCGCTCGCGCGGCTCGGTTACCGGGTGGACATCATGACCCGCAGGTTCGAGGACCAGGAGGCGACCGAGACGATCGACGAGCGCGTCCGCATCGTCCGCATCCCTGCCGGCGGTCGCGAGCTCATCCGCAAGGAGTGGCTGTGCGACGTCATCCCCGAGTGGGTCGCGAACGCCGAGCGGTTCATCAACGCGAAACGACTGGCCTACCGGTTCATCGACAGCCACTACTGGGACGCTGGCGTCGCGGGCGAGGGCCTGGCGCAGCGCTTGGGCATCCCTCACCTGCACACCCCGCATTCGATCGGCTCGTGGAAGCGCGACAACATGGCCGGCGACCCGGATGACCTGGACCGTGAGTACAACTTCCGCCGGCGTATCCGCGACGAGCGGGCCGTGTATCGCTCCGCCGACGGCGTGATCGCCACGACGCCGCAACAGCGGGATCTGCTCACCGACGGCGAGTACGACGTCCCCCCCGGGAAGATCGCGATGATCCCGCCGGGCTTCGACGACACGCGCTTCTACCCGGTCGCGAGGGCCAGCCGTGAGGCGCTCAAACGTGAGCTCGGCATGGAAGGCCCGGTGATCCTGTCCCTCGGTCGGATCGCTGCGAACAAGGGCTACGACCTGCTCCTGCGTTCCATGCCGACGGTCGTCGCCCGCGTCCCCAACGCCCGACTCCTGCTGGCGATCGGCTCGACGGATCCGACGGCGGGCGAGGCCCAGCAGGTCGAGGCACTCCAGCGCCTCGCTGCCGAGCTCGGGGTCGACGACCGGATCATCTTCCGCGATCACATCCCCGATGACGAGCTCGCCGACACGTATCGGGCCGCCGACGTGTTCGCCCTGAGCAGCCGGTACGAGCCGTTCGGGATGACCGCGGTGGAGGCCATGGCCTGCGGGACGCCCACGGTCATCACGACCGAGGGCGGCCTGTGGGAGATGGTGGCCTGGGGCATGGAGGCGCTCTATGCCAACCCGCTGGACCCGGAGGCGTTCGGTCACGCGCTCGCCACGGTCCTGCTCTATCCGCGGGTCGCAGACCAGCTGTCCCGCCACGGGTCGCAGCGCGCCCGATCGTCGTTCACGTGGAACGGCATCGCGCAGCAGCTGCTCAACGTGGAGCACGTCGCTGAACAGCCGGAGGCGGACAGCGACCTCCCGGAGCGTGGGCCACGAGCGGCGCTCGCTCCCGCCGGCCAGCCCGCACCCGAGATCGCATGGGCTCCCGCCGGATCCTCGTAAGCGACATCGACGGCACCCTCGTCGGCGATGACGGCGCCCTCGGGCGTTTCGCGGCCTGGTGGGCCGCGCACCACGACGGGCATCGCCTCGTCTACGCGACCGGGCGCCAGCTTCCGTCGGTGGAACGGCTCGTCGCGACAAGCGACCTTCCCGAACCTGATGCGGTCATCTCCGCGGTCGGGACGGAGATCCATGACCGGCATGGCCGGTCATGGTCCGGCTGGACGGACCGGTTGGCGGGCTGGGACGCCGACGCGATCCGCGAGACGTTGCGGATCCACTCCTGGCTCCGACCCCAGGAGGATGAGGCCCAGACTCCGGCGAAGGTCAGCTATGACGTTCCGCGCCTCGGGGCTGACGACCTTGCGCGCGTGGAAGGGACCCTCGAGGCGTCCGGGTTCGACTCGATCGTCGTCTATAGCCAGGACCTGCATCTCGACATCCTCCCCGCTGCTGCCGGCAAGGGCAACGCGGCACAGTTCGTGGCTGCCGGATGGGGCGTCGCGGCGGACGACATCCTCGCCTTCGGCGACTCCGGTAACGACATCGATCTGTTCCGTCGCGGATTCCGCGGCACCATCGTCGCCAATGCCATGCCCGAGCTCGCATCAGCTGTCGGCCCGGACGTCTACCGCTCGCCGCTCGCCTTCGCCGACGGCGTCCTTGATGGGATCCGCCACTGGTCAGGCGCCCGCGTGCCGTCGGCCTGAGCGCCTGCCGCCCGGTCGGCACCGCTCGTCAACTCCCAGATATCGATGGACTCGATGACGGCCCCGCCACCGACGGCGGCGACCGTGAGCGCCTGGCGCGGGCCGTGCATGGCCGACAGCCGGACCGTCCCCATCGTGTGACCCGCAGCCTCGAGCTCGAGGACGGAGCCATCGATGAGCAGGCGCAGCTCGAGGCGATGCCCGGCCGACGTCGGCAGGGTGGTCGCCCCCAGCGAGCCGCGCCCGGCGACCGTGACGATGCCGCGACGGGCGACGGACAAGACGCGCTCCGCCGGCTGGTAGGCGACGCGGACCTCCGCGCTGTCGGGCTCGCTATCGAGGAGTTCGATGGCGACCTCCATCGCATCCCCGGGGTCGATGGTGAGGCGAACCTCCACGTGCTGGCTTGTCAGCTCCCGGCGCCACGGCCCGCTCGACTCGACAAGGACGTGTGGCCCGCTGGCTCGCCTGGGGCCGCGCAGGGAAAGGATCTCGTCGGCCAGGGCCATCCCGAGCCGCCCATCCGTCTCGATCGAGATGACCCGGGGGTAGGTCATCGACCCGGCCCAGTCCCGGGCCGATGCCTCACCCGGAGGATCCTCCGGGATCCACCCGATGATCAGCCGCCGCCCGTCCGGCGCCACCACCACCGCCGGCGCGTAGAAGTCCGGTCCCATGTCCAGCTGGTCCGCGTGGTCCACGACGAACCGGTCACCGCTCATCCGGCCGACGAAGGCCATCACGTGCGACGGACGGACACCGGGCGTCCGGTCCACGACGGACACGATGAGGACGTCGGCTCCGGCGAATCGAAGGAGCTGTGGACACTCCCAGCACGGGCCGTCGGCGCCGGCCGCGCGCGGGACGTCGTCGGCTGACAGGAACGGTCCGACGAAGTCCCACCGCACACGGTCCGGAGAGCGATAGAGGAGCACGGCGCCAAGACCAGCGTCCGTACCGCCGCCCACGAGCATCACCCAGCCCGTCCCGTCGCGGGTCACGAACGGGTCCCGAAAGGCGTCGGCGGCGATCCCGGCGGGTGCGCCAGCGATCGCTGGACCGGACCGATCCTTGGCCCAGGTCACGAGACCGTCCACGCTCGTCGCGCGGAGGATGGAGGCCCGTCGCACAGGCCCGTCCTGTACGACGCCCGTGTAGAACATCGTCGCTACGCCTTCCTCTTCGACGACACAACCGGACCAGCAGCCCAGGGCATCGGGCCCGTCGTCGTCGGGGGAGATGGCGATGGGCAGGTGCTGCCACTCGACCATGTCCGCCGTCACGGCGTGGCCCCAGTGGACGCGGTCCCAGCGAGGGGCGATCGGATCGTGCTGGTAGAAGAGGTGCCATCGGCCGTCGACGAAGATCGGGCCGTTCGGATCGTTCATCCAGGCCCGTGGCGGCGTCAGGTGGGATCGTGGTCGCTCGTCGCTATGCACGCTGCGCTCGGTATCCCCTCGTCAGTTCGGCTTCCAGGGCTTCCGCGAGGCGCTCGAGGTCGCGCACGGTGTCTGCACCCGGCTGCACGCCGGCGATCCCTTCGGCGATGCGCGCGCGGCGATCACCCATGATCGAGGTGCGAGCCGCGACGCCGGCTTCCGTCAGGCGGGCGCGCGTCACCCGACGATCGCGCGCATCCGGCTCGAGCACGAGCAGGCCCCGCTCGGCCAGGCGATGCAGTTGCCGACCGGTCGCTGGGAGGGTCACCGCGATCCGCTGGGCGATCTCCTGGACGCCGAGGCCCTCCGGGCGACCACCGAGGACGACCAACACACGCCACTGTGGGAACGTCAAGTCCAGCCGGGGGCGCGCGTGATTCAGGGCGGCGTTCGTCATCCCCACGCCAGCGATGACGATGCGCTCCAGCGCGTCCAGGGCCTCCGTGTCGACCAACGCGTCCTCCACCGAGATAGGGATCATGGCTCGCCGAGTCTAGTGCGCGGACGACGTTCGCGAAGTCGCCACTCCGGGGCCGGGCGGACCGGTCGGGTGGGCGTCCGTTGGTCTCCGCTCGGCGCACTCACGTCCGTCCGTGACGGCCGCTCACGGCCGACGCGGTATCATCCGCGGCGTCCGCCCGTAGCTCAGTGGATCAGAGCGACTGACTTCGGATCAGTAGGTCGGGGGTTCGAATCCCTCCGGGCGGGCCA
>JBBEBL010000271.1:0-1595 GCA_040882345.1 Chloroflexota bacterium | reverse complement strand
CATGCCGGCGCAGTCGGTCGATCCAGGCATCGACGAGGAGCGGGAGCACGAAGCGGTCAAGGGCACCGCCCATGACCACCCCGGCGAGGAATGCCAGGACGAGCTCGACGCCGGTCACGTGGCCGCCGGGGTGTTGATGGCGCGGACGTACCCGGTGGGGGAAACCGGGAGTCGATGTGGATCGGACCAGCGCGCCGTCATGGCCTCAAGGGTGCGGGCCGGAGGACGCGGTTACTAGCTGGCCGATTGGGCCATGCGGTCGAACAAGACGCCGGCGCACGCGCGGCGTTCGCCGGGCCGGCTTTATCGGCGAGCGCGTCACCACCGGGTCGCAGCTGGTAACCGTGACGCGTTGCGCCGGCGATGCCCGCTCGGACGCGATTCTGAGAGCCTATGGATGAATTCAGATCTCGGGGGCTCATCGAACTTGCTTCGTCGCGCTAGAGCCATAGGCTACGGTCATGAAGCGCCCCGAAGTTCACGAGCATCCGGTCATTCGAGTTGGGTCGCTCGCGTTGCGACCGACGACCGAGGTCGACCTCGACCTCCTGACCGAGTGGTTCACCAACCCCGAGGTGTTTCGGTGGTGGGGTGGCCGACCACTGTCCCGGGAAGAGGTCGCCGCGAAATACACGGGCCGCCGGTGCCCCCGCGTTGAGTCACACATCGTGGAGCTCGGCGGGCAGCCAATCGGCTACATCCAGTATCACCTCGAGGGGCCCGGCGAGGCGGGTCTCGACATGATGCTGCTACCGGAGTTCAGAGACCGTGGCATCGGCCCGCGAGCAGCGCGGGCGATGGTCGCCCATCTGAAGGCGACATTCGGCTGGACCGACATCACGGTCGACCCGGCGAAGGACAATCCGCGGGCGATCCGGGCGTGGCACAAGGTTGGCTTCACGGAAGAGAGCGAATGGCCAGACCATCCGGACGGCCCCGCGCTCCTCATGCGGTTGGGGCGTTCTACGCCGGTCGGTACGTCCTGCCAAAGTCGGGTTCGCTCAACCCAGAGTCGACCAAACACGTAGTTGACGCACGCGACCTTGAGCCAGACCCGGGCACTCCCGGGCGATCCCTCGTAGCAGCGCGACAGCCCGGCGCCAGGCCCTGAGGCGAGGAGAGGCGTCTCGCGCAATAGAGCGACGATCGCCTCGACCCGCGGGGCTCGCGGACGTGGTCAGACCGTCCGCCGCTGTCGCGATGGCACCGTGTTTGACGAGCAGGGCGGCCGGGGCTGGCGGACGATCGGGACTAAGCAGGACGCTGGGACATCGTCGGGATCCGGCAGCCGGGGACTAAGGATCCAGACCAGCTGAGCCGTGTTCGCAGCCCCCACCTTGAACCGCGCATTCGCCAGATGGTGCTTCACCGTCGAGTGGGACAGGCCGAGCTGGTGGGCGGCCGCCTTCTCGGAGCCCGAGGCGATGACGGCGGCGACCACCGAGAGCTCGCGGGCTGTGGCGGAACCCGCGTACCCCGAACGAGGTCGACGCGGTGCCCTCATGCGAGCCGCCTCGCCGCGGCCAGCCACTCATCCCGCCCCTCGATCGGGATCTCGTAGGTTGCTAACGCGCGCCCAACACCTGTCGGGCGCG
>JBBEBL010000270.1:5968-9783 GCA_040882345.1 Chloroflexota bacterium | reverse complement strand
GGGACCACGCGATGGAACACGACGCCGTCGTAGAAGCCGCACCCGGCGAGGGCGACGAAGTTCCCGGTCGCGATGGGCGACAGGTCGGCCTCCACGAGTACGGCGATCTGGCCGAGGTCCGTGGTGATGGTCACGGTCCGTGACTCTCCGGCAGCGAGCTGGTCCGGCTGGCTGGACGGGCACCCGTCCGAGCCGCCGACCGGATCTCCAGTCGGATCTCCGGTAGGCGCCTGGGTGGCGCCGCACGCGGCGAGGAGCCCGGCGGCGGACAGGATGGCCACCAGCCTGACGGCGCGGCGGCGGTGGGTGACGGTCATGCGGCGGCCTCCAGGGCGGCGGGCAGGTGAATGGCGCCGGAGAGGATGGCCTCCCCGAGGATGATGCCGGCGGCGCCGGTGTCGCGGACGCGGCGCAGGCCGTCGAGGTCGCGGACGCCACCGGCGACGAGGATCTCCGCATCGTACCCGCGGACCAGCGATCGCACCCGCGCGAGGTCCGGGTCCGTGCCGCCGTGGGTCACCACGAACCTCGCCACGCCGGCTCCGACCAGCTCCTCCACCAGGGCCGTGACCGTCGGGGCGACCGCCCGCCGCCATGGGAAGGCGGCCAGCCGCTCAGGGCGCGGGTCCAGGCCCACCGCCAACCAGTCGCCCGCCACCGCCAGGCAGGCGCGCAGGTCGTCCGAGCGGTCCGCGATCGCGGTGGTCATGACCACGCGGGTCGCCCCGGCCCCGAACGCGAGCTGGATCGCCTCGGCCGACTCCACGCCGCCGGCCAGCTGGAGCGGCACGGCGGAGCGCGACGCGATGGCCCCGACCACGTCCAGGCTGGCGGGCAGGCCGGTCCGCGCTCCCTCGAAGTCCACGAGATGGATGAGCCTGGCACCCTGGGCCACGAGGCGCTCCACGATCCGGTCCGGACGGTCGGTCGGCGCCCCGATGCCGGCGCCAGCGCCAGGCCAGTAGACGACGCGGGAGCGCCCCTTCTCGAGGTCGATCGCCGGGATGACGAGCACCGGCGTCAGGCGCCCTCGCCGGCCAGGAGGCGGCGATGGAAGCTGATCGGCAGGGAGCCGTTGCGCAGCAGCGTGTCGTGGAAGTCCTTGAGGGAGAAGGCATCACCCAGGCGCGCCTGCTCATCCGCCCGGAGCTGCAGGAGGAGGGTTCGCCCCAGCAG
Source organism: Chloroflexota bacterium (assembly GCA_040882345.1). Taxonomy (GTDB): domain Bacteria; phylum Chloroflexota; class Limnocylindria; order Limnocylindrales; family CSP1-4; genus SPCO01. Next base: position 8,607 of record JBBEBL010000270.1, on the reverse strand, counting down.
GTACGACAGCGGATAGGTGGGCCGGTACGTGTACCAGCGGACCTCGGCGCGCGCATTCGCCCGCTCGAAGCTCGTGTGCTCCGCCATGAAGTCGATCGCCTCGTCCACGCTGATCTCGCCGCGATGGAGGCGGACGTCCAGGATGATCCGGCAGGCGCGCCAGATGGCGTCCGTGTGCAGGATCACCCGGAATCGCGCATCGTCGTCGAAGCCGTGCTCGCGCATCATGAGCTCCGAGTACATCCCCCAGCCCTCCACGAACTCGGGTGCCTCGGTCAGGAGCCGGGTGAGCGACGGGTGGCGGCGCGCCACGTCAAGCTGCAGGTGGTGTCCCGGGTAGGCCTCGTGGATGCTCGTGTTGCTGATGCTCGCCAGGTTGTGCTCGCGCATCGCGTTCGGGTCGTGGCCCACGGACGGGGTCACCATGTAGATGCCCTTGGCGTCCCGGTCGAACGGTGCCGGCGACGAGTACGCGGCAAACGGGATGACGTTGCGCAGGTAGTCCGGGGTCGTCACGACCTCGATCCGCTCGTCCGTGGGGACGGTCACGAGGTCATGGTCGATGAGGTGCGACCTGGCGCGCAGCATGGCGTCGCGGTAGGCGTCCAGGGCGGCTGCGAAGTCCACCGGCTGTGTGGACTTGACCCGGTCCACGACCTCCGCTTCCGTCGCGTCGGGATCCACCTCCCTGGCCGCGGCGATGCGTGCCGCCTTCTCCTTGGCAAGCTGCTGCCAGCCCAGCTCCAGGATGGCGTCCGCATCCAGCCCGTCGAACGCGCGATGGGCCACCAGGGCGTCGTGGCGCTCCCGGCCGATGGGCCACTCGTCCGTGCCTCCCACCAGGGTGTCCTCCAGCCACGTCCCGTGCAACTCCACCGCGACGGTGGCCGCCGCCACCGCCCGGTCCAGCCGGCGCCGTTCCGCCGGGGCGAGGACCGGGTCCGCCGCGGCCACGATCTCGTCCAGGAAGTGCGGCAGCTCCGTGGCGGTCTCCATCTCGATGCGCTGCCACAGCCGGACCTGCGGGACGGTCGCGCGCGACCGAGATCCCTCCAGGAAGGCCGGCACGGCCTCCAGCCGGCTGGTGATCGCGTCGAGGCGCTCCGCCAGGGGGGCGTGATCCCGGGCGAACAGCAGGAACAGGCCGTCGCCGATCGTGTCCAGCGCCAGCGAGCGGCGCTCCCAGATGCGCAGGACGTCCGTGTCGAAGATCTCGCGCCGGATGCCGTGCAGTTCCAGGTGCCGCTCGAAGCGGGCGGTGCGCGACAGGCCGGCCGGGTCCATGGCCTCGACGGCGGTGAGGTGCCGCCGGTCCGCCGCGAGCTCATCGAGGAGCGCATCTCGGCCACCGTCGCCCAGCTCCCCGTCGTGCTGGTGGAGGCCCAGCCACGTCGCCGCGACCGGGCTGGCCGCCACGAGCCGACGCATGCGCGCCTCCACGAGGTCGTAGAACGCGTCATCCTGCGGACCGCGGTCGGGCGCGGGCGCCGGGCGCGGCAGGGGATAGGCGGCGCTCAGGTCGGACACGATGGATCTCCTGCGGGACGGGCGGCGATCGATGCGACGACGTCGGCGCCCGGTCAGACGGTTTCGGTGAGGGCCTCGCGGGTGGCGCGCACGGCGGAGTCGATATCCGTGGCGGACACGCCGTGGTGGGTGACCGCGCGGACCTGTCCGTGGGGATACTCCACCATGAGGACGTTTCGCGCCCGCAGCGCGTCGAGGAACGCCGCGCGGTCGCGGTCCACCTTGAACAGGACGAAGTTCGTCGCGACCCTCCCTGGGTCCAGCCGCTCCCCGTCAGGCTGCGCGATGCCGCCGGCCGAACGGATGCCGTCCATGTCGGCGAGCGCCTCCGCGAGTCGCCTGGCGTTGGCGTGGTCGTCGGCGAGCCGATCGATCATCCCGTCCGGGCCTTCCCCGAGCGCGACGAGGCCGGCGGCGGCGATGATCCCGACCTGGCGCATGCCGCCACCCACGAGCTTGCGCGCCCGGCGCGCCCGCCATATGACCTCACGGCTACCGACCACGACGGACCCGATGGGGCAGCCGAGGCCCTTGCTCAGGCAGAAGGTCACGGTGTCCGCCGGCCCGGCCAGGTCCAGGGCCGTGACCCCGTCCGCGCGCTGGGCGACCACGGCATTCCAGAAGCGGGCGCCGTCCACGTGGAGCGGGACGCCACGCCGCCGCGCGATCTCCGCCACCTGCCGGGTATACGCCGGGGTCAGCGGCTGGCCCATGGAGTGAGCGTGCGTGTTCTCCAGGGTGATGAGGCCAGTGATCGGTTCGTGGGGATCCAGCGGATCGCGGAAGGCGTCCTGGATGGCCGCCGGGTCCAGGGTCCCGTCCGGTCGGTCGTCAAGGGTCCGGATGCTCGTGCCGACGATGACGGCGTGCCCGGCCGCCTCGTCCAGCGTGACATGGTGGTCACGGCCGGCGATGGTCTCCTGGCCGCGCCCAAGGTGCGCCAGCTGCGCGACGAGATTGCCCATCGTGCCCGTGGCCACGAAGAGGCCGGCCTCCTTGCCGAGCAGCTGGGCCGCGCGCTCCTCCAGGGCCTTGACCGTCGGATCGTCGCCGAAGACATCGTCGCCCACCTCGGCCGCGGCCATCGCGCGGCGCATGGCGTCCGTCGGCCG
>JBBEBL010000270.1:0-5868 GCA_040882345.1 Chloroflexota bacterium | reverse complement strand
CGAAGCGAGTTGAGCGCGTGATAGCCGACATGCCGCATCCCCAGGCCATCGGACGCGGAGATCAGCTCGTCGTAGACATGGGCCGCCATCTCCGTCGGGATGTACAGCTCCCATCCAAGCTCGCCGACGTAGGTCACCCGCGACGCCCGCACGACGGCGTACCCAAGCTCGATCTCACGGGACGCGCCGAACGGGAACGCGGCGCTGGAGAAGTCGTCCGGGGAGACGCGGCTCAGCCACTCGCGGGACCGTGGGCCCTGGACGTTGAGCACGGCCCAGGCACTCGTGACGTCCGTCAGGGTGCAGCGCGCGTCCTCCGGGACGTTGGCCGCCAGCCACGCCCGGTCTCGCTCCTGGTCCGCCGCGGCACTGACCACGAGGAACCGCGTCTCGTCCAGGCGGGTCACGGTCACGTCCGCCTCGATCCCGCCGCGTTCGTTCAGCCACTGCGTGTAGACGAGGCGCCCGGGCTCCACGGCGACGTCGTTGGCACAGACGCGCCCAAGGATGGTCTCGGCATCCCGACCCTGGACGAGCAGCTTCGCGAACGAGCTCTGGTCCAGCAGGCCCACCGACTCGCGGACCGCGCGGTGCTCCTCCGCGGAGACGCCGAACCAGTTCTGACGGCCGTAGCTGTACTCGTAGCGCGGCTCCACGTCGTCCCGTGCGTACCAGTTCGCACGCTCCCACCCGGCCGTCTCGCCGAAGACGGCGCCGGCGGCCGCGACCCGGTCGTGCAGGGCACTGCGCCGGACGCCGCGCGACGTCTCCACCTGGCGGAACGGCCAGTGCATGTCGTAGAGGAGGCCCAGGACCTCCGTGGTCCGCTCGCGGAGGTAGCGGCGGTTCACCTGGAACGGCATGAACCGGCGGATGTCCACCTCGGACAGGTCCATCGGCGGATAGCCGTCCACGATCCAGTCGGCGACCGCGCGTCCAGCGCCGCCGCCGGACTGGAAGCCGACGGAGTTGAATCCGGCGGCCACGAAGTACCCGCCCACTTCCGGCGCCTCGCCCAGGATGTAGCGGTCGTCCGGGGTGAAGCTCTCCGGCCCGTTGAAGAACAGGCGGATGCCGATGTCGTTGAGGAGCGGTAGCCGGCGGGCGGCCAGGGAGATGTACGGCGCGAGATGGTCCCAGTCCTCCGGTAGCCGGCCGAAGCTGAAATCGTCCGGGATGCCGTCCACGCCCCACGGCTTGGCGCCCGGCTCGAAGAAGCCGACCATGATCTTGCCGGTGTCCTCGCGGATGTAGGCCGTGTCGTCCGGGCAGCGCAGGACCGGCAGGTCCGGGGGGAGGTCCGGGACGGGCTCCGTCACGAGATAGAAGTGCTCGGCCGCGTGGAGCGGGATGTGCACGCCGCTCCGCCGACCCAGTTCACGGGCCCACATGCCGGCGCAGTTCACGACGACCTCGCAGTCGATGTCGCCGTCCCGCGTCCGGACACCCGTGACCCGGCCGTCCCGGGTCAGCACGTCCGTGACCGGCGTGTGCTCAAGGATCGTGCCGCCGCGAGCACGAAAGGCCTTGGCGATCGCGAGGGTCGCGTCGCTCGGATTGGCGACGCCGTCCGCCGGCAGGTAGGCGGCCCCGACGATGCCGGACTCGTCCATGAGCGGCCACATCCGCTTGGCTTCGGCCGCGTCGATGATCTCGACGTCGAAGCCGCACACCCGGGCCATGGAGATCCCGCGCTTGACCTCCTCCCAGCGGTCCTCCGTGCGTGCCACCAGGATGGAACCAGTCGTGCGGATGCCCGTGCTGGCCCCGGTCTCCGCCTCCACCGCGCGGAAGAGTTCCTCCGCGTATGACGCGAGCATCGTCATGTTGTAGGTGGCGCGCAGCTTCGTCAGGAGGCCGGCGGCATGCCAGGTCGTGCCGCTGGTCAGCTGGTCGCGCTCCAGCAGCACGGTGTCGGTCCAGCCGCGGCGGGCGAGGTGGTAGGCGACGGAGACGCCGACGATGCCGCCGCCGATGACGACGGCGCGGGCCTGGGTGGGACGTTGGGTCGTCACGGCGCGCGGTCGATCACTGCCTGACGTTGGCGATGTCGATGCTGATCTGCTTGATCTCGGTCAGCTCGCTGAGGATCCAGCTGGACAACTCACGGCCAAGGCCGCTCTTCTTCATCCCGCCGAACGGGGCCAGCTGGTCCCAGTAGTTGTTGGTCTCGTTGATGAGGACGGTTCCGCACTTGATCCCCTCGCCCAGCAGGAACGCCGTGCGCAGGTCGCTGGTGAAGGCGGCTCCCTGGAGGCCGTACGGTCCGTCGTTGGCGATCTCGATGGCCTCGTCCACGGACCCGAATCGCATCAGGGGAGCGACCGGCCCAAAGGTCTCTTCGCGGGCCATCAGGAAGTCGGGCGTCACCCCGTCGATGACGGAGGGCTCGAAGTAGAGGCCCTTGCTGCCGCCGCCGGTCAGGAATCGGCCGCCGCGCGCCCGGGCGTCGTCGATGTGGCGTTGGACCTTCTCCGCGTTCGCTTCGTTGTTCAACGGTCCCATGTCCGTGGTCTCGTCCAGTGGATCTCCCACGCGGATCTCGCGCGTCCGGGCGACCAGGCGGTCAACGAAGTCGTCGTGGATCGCATCGTGGACGAGGATCCGCTCTGACGCGGTGCAGACCTGGCCGGCAAGGTAGAAGCACCCGGTGATGGCGGCCTCCACCGCCGCGTCCAGATTCGCGTCGTCCATGATCACCAGCGGCCCGTTGCCGCCCATCTCCAGCAGCAGCCGCTTGATCCCGGCGATCGTGGTCAGGTACTCGCCGGTCGCGATCTCGCCGGTGAAGCTGATCGCATTGGTTCCTGGGTTGCGCACGAGTTCCGCGCCGACGGTCGTGCCGGGGCCCGTGAGCACGCTGATGCTGCCCGGCGGGAACCCGGCCTCCTCGTAGATCTCGGCCAGGGCGATGGCGCTGTACGGCGTCGTGGAGGCGGGCTTGAGGATGACGGCGTTGCCGGCTGCGAGCGCATGGCTGGCGGCGATGTTCGGGATGTCCCCCGGCCAGTTCCACGGCGAGATGACGCCGACGACCCCGACCGGCTCGTGGGTGATGAGGATGCGCTTGTTGTTCGAGTCCTCCTGGGTGGAGGGATTGATGACACCGCGGAATCGCTTGATCCCTTCGGCCGCCTCCACGTAGTGGGGATTGGAATAGACACTGATCTCGTCGCGGGCCTCCCGGATGGTCTTGCCGACCTCCCGGCAGAGGAGCACGGCGTCCTCCTCGGCGCGCCGCTCCGCGATCTGCGAGGCGCGCCAGAGCATCTCGGCGCGTCGCTTGACGGATAGCTGCTTCAGGGCCTTGTGGCCATCGCGGGCTGCATCTATGGCGACCTGGACGTCGCGTTCCGTGCAGCGCGGGACGCTGCCGATCAGGCTGCCGTCCCCGGGGGAGTGCACGTCGAATCGGTCGCCACTCTCCGATTCGGTCCACTCGCCGCCGATGAGCACCCGCTTCTCGAGGGCGGGTCGTGTCGCGATGGCCATGGCTCGTACCTCTATGTGCGTGGATCGACCCCGGAGGGCGCCTCGGTGTAGCCGCCCTTGCCCATCGGGATGGCGACGACCTTCGTGAGCAGCCAGTAGACAGCTCCCGTGAACACGATCGTGGCGATGGACGCGCTCGTCCACTGGAAGACGGTCACGTCGGCGATCACGAGCCTGCTCTCATAGGTGACCGGGTCCAGCAGCAGCCAGTAGCAGAACATCCCGACGACGGTCGCCGCGAACGCCACCAGGTTGAAGCCACCCCAGAAGTAGTACCGGCCCCGGCTGGAATAGTCGTACAGGGAGGGAAGGTGCAGGCGCTGCTTGCGGAACAGGTAGTAGTCCACGATCTGGATGGCGACGATGGGCGCGAACACCACGCCGAGCAGGTACATGAAGGTCAGGATGTTGTCCATGAACGGCCCGGAGAAGAGCGCGGCGATGATCGCCACCGGCCCGAGCGCGATGGCCGCCGTCCAGCGCCAGCTCAGTCGATACTGGAACGCCGGGATCTGCTTGAGGCCGATCATCGTGGCGTAGACGCCGACGATCGCCGTTCCGACGTTGGCGAGGCCGATGAACACGACGGCGACGAGGCCCATCCATAGCCCCGTGACCTGGACGAACGAGATGGACGGATCCGGCTCACCGGTCGCCAGCCCGGCGTACAGGCCGATGAGTCCGATGAGGCCGGTCATGGCGCCGAGGCAGATCATGGACGGCAGCAGCGCCTGGCTGACGCTCTTGCCCATGCGCATGATGCCGCCGACATAGGGCCACCACGACAGGACGGTGGCCACCAGGATCTCGAAGCCCAGGGTGTAGTCCAGGTGCAGGTTGCCGGTCGCGTACGCGGGTTCGCCGGCCGCGATGACGTCCCAGCCGGTCTGCGTGAGCAGCACGAGCAGGACGATGCCGCCGGCCACCGCGACGGAGATGGCGATCCACACGGAGTTGTTGCGGATGGAGTCGGCTCCGCCGATGACCATGACGTAGGCGATCGCGATCGTGATCAGTGAGACCGCGATGGACACGGTGGAGGTCTGGCCCTCACCGATGATGCCGCCCGCGGCAAGCACGTTGGCCGTGGCCCGCCCGAACAGGATGATGAGGATGCAGTTCCAGCCGATGATGGATGCGTACTGCACGAGGATGCTGAAGGCGGATCCTCGCGATCCGTACTGCGGCTTGCTCGCCGCGATCGTGTCGATGCCGTACTTGACGCTGACCGGCATCGCGGCGAGCGTCACGAAGTACATCCCCACGAGCGCACCGGAGACCATCGCGATGGTGCCCAGGGCCGCAGTCAGGTACCACGACACGGCGCCGCCGATGCTGTAGCTCCAGGCGGCGATCCCGGCGGACAGCGTCACGCCGAACAGTCCGACGATCCCCCAGTTCCGCTCCTTCGGGACGATGGGCCAGCTGCCCTCGGCAGCCAGGTGGACCGGAGACATCTGCGGTCCCGTCGTGTCAGCCGCCATACAGCACCCACCCTCCGACCATCAACACGGCGGGAAGGACCAGGCCGACCAGGGCGAGCGTCATCTGGTCCCGCGTCGTCGGCTGTGCTCCCTCGTAATCCGGATCACGTTCGATGAGTTCGAGGCGCTCCGCGAGCATCGCGCGGAGTTCCTCGTCGTGGTCCCGGGCCATCGCACCTCCCTCGGGCTCGCGCCCTGAGCCTCGGCCAAAAGCGGCCGACGCGACTCCCCCGCATCGACGAGTGTGTCCACTATGTCGGACACCGGACCACAGTACCGGACAGCCCCGCGATGTCAAGGCCGGATCCGCCCCCGGTCAGCCGCCGTCAGTAGTTGGGTGGCGTGATGATCCAGATCGCCACGACGTCCTGGTCGCCCGTGTTCTGCCATGCGTGTGGCCGTCGACTGGAGTACGTCAGCGCGTCGCCGGCCGTGAGTTCGTGGACCTCATCGTTGACCCGGACCTCAAGCTTGCCGCTGAGGACCAGGACGCACTCCTCATCGGCCGGGTGGTCGTAGGCGGAACCACTGCCGGCGCCCGGCAGGATGGTGGACTGCAGGACGAGCAACTTGCCGTGGAGGGACGGGGAGAGGACTTCGTCCCAGTGCTCCCCCGGGCGGAGCGTCATGCGGACGCGCTCGGTCGCGCGGACGAGGCCCTCCGTCCGCTGGACGGACGGCAGGAACAGTTCGGCCAGGTGTATCTCCAGCGCCTCCGCGATCCTGGTCAATGACGCGACGGATGGACTCACCTGCCCGCGTTCCACCTGGCTGATGAACGTCCGGGACAGGCCGGATCGGTCGGCCGCCTGGCGCAGCGTCAGGCCTTGACCCAGGCGGGCGACCCGCAGTCGCTCGCCCAGCGCGGTCGGGTCGATGGATGGCGTGCGCC
>JBBEBL010000269.1:0-9850 GCA_040882345.1 Chloroflexota bacterium | reverse complement strand
CACCTGGCGGACCTGCGGGCGCGCTCGGGCCTCACGACCGAGCAGCTGATCTACCGGGGGCGGGCGGAGGGCTGGCTTATCGTTTCGAGCCTGGAGCCCCTCTAAGGATGCGAGCCGGGCTTCTGTCCGACTGCGCGTACTCGCCTTACTCGGCTTCCAGGCCAGGATCCGCTCAACGATCCCGACCTTTGACCGCTCGGGCTCGGAAGAATGATGTCAGCGCACCCAGCCGCGGGTGTGTCTCCAGCGGAACGCACCTGCTGCCAGAAGAAGGACCGCCATCCCGGCGAAGAGCGGGATGTCCCTCTCCGGAGCTCCACCGAGGTCACGGCCGACGATGTGGGACAGGGTATGGAGAGCCGCTCCGACGCCAACCCCGACGAGCGCAACCGTCAGCCCGTCGGCGCAAACGGGCACGGCAGCGAGAAGAAGCACCACTCCAAGCCCGACCTGGAACGCACCGATATCCTGCACGAAGTGCTGGTTGTACGGCTCAAACGTGGCAAGCGCCTCGAAGAAGGAACGCGGGTCGACCATCGCCCACACCCCGAGCGCAATGAAGCCGACACCGCCGACGATCGCGACGGCGCGGGGCATCCGGGTTCCCAGGGTCGATGAGTCCCGGTCGATCTCGGGTGATGCCATTGGATCAGTCACCCCTCTCTCTAGTCCTGATCATCGCGAGGTCGATGCTGATCCCTGCACCGTTTGCGCCTGCCGGACTTGACAGGGGCTGCGTCAGCGCACTATATATCGCACCACGATATATCGTCAACCGTCAGAAAGGTCTCAGTCCATGGTCACGCCAGTCCCCGAGCTCGGCCGGTTCGCCGAGCCAGCACTGCTCATCCTCGTCAGCCTCAGCGATGGCCCGAAGCACGGCTACGCGATCATGGCCGACGTCGAGGCCGGCACCGGCCGACCGCTTGGCCCAGGAACTCTGTACGCGGCGCTCGCCCGTCTCGAGGAGCGCGGTCTCATCGAGGCGCTTGCGCCCGTCGAGCGTCGCCGGCCGTACCGGCTCACCGCCGTCGGGGCCACCGCCGCCACCGAGCAGCTCCGCGAGCTCTCCGAGTTCGCGCAGCTCGGCCTTCGCCGCCTCAGCCGCACGACCGGCTGATGGCCTGAGCGTCCCATGATCGCCCTGCTCCTCCGCCTCTACCCCGCGCGCTGGCGGGTCCGCTACGGCCACGAGTTCGCGGCGGTCCTCGCAGAGCGCCCGCTCGGCCCGTTCGACGTGGCCGACGTCGTGCTCGGCGCGATCGACGCCCACCTCCACCTGCGCGGCCTCGGTGCCGCGTCGGAACACGCGAAAGGATTCCCCATGTCGCTCCGCATCGGCGGGTACGCCGCCATCGTCGGCGGTCTCCTCTGGTTCCTCGCCCTCGCCGGCAACGCCATCAACGACGGTCGCGAGAACGGCGTGCCGTTCCTCGGTCTCGCCGTCGTGCTCGCGACGGCCATGACGCTCATCGCGCTCATCGGCCTCAGCGCGTTCCAGGCACGCCGCTATCCCGTGCTGACGTGGGCCGCGTTCGCCATCCCGGCGGCCGGAGCCGTCGTGGGACTCATCGGCTTCGTCGCCGTCCCGCTCACGGGCGACAGCGACACCGGGCTCGTCGGTGGTCTCAGCCCGTGGATGATCGGCTCCATCGGCCTCCTCGCGATGGTGCTCGGCTCGAGCCTCTTCGCCGTGGCGACGTGGCGTGCCCACAGCCTGTCCCGTGGCGCGTCGGCGCTCCTTGCGGCCGGTGGCGTCCTCGTCGTGACCGAGATGCTCGGCGTCAGCGGCGGGCTCTACCCGGAGCCGCTGGGGATCGTGCTGGTCCTCGCCGGGATCACCGCCTTCCCCACGGGGTGGATCGCCCTCGGGATCAGCGCCCTCCGGGTCACCGGTCCAGCCCCCATCACCCTCGAAGGAGCGTCCCTGTGAAGCGTCTCATCCGTCCCGCGCTTGGCGCGGTCGTCCTCCTCGTCCTCGCCGCCACGCCCGCGCTCGCCAACCACTCCCACGTGAAAGTGCTCGGCAACGGCCAGTGCGTCCTCCTCGCGGAGGGTGCCGGCGAGGACGAGGTCGTCCTGCCGCTCTCCGTCTTCGAGAACAACCCGAACGTGGTCGTCCTCTCCACGGGCGCCGCCCACCCGCTTCACGTGCTCGTGCACCGGGGCACCCCCGGCACCACGCACACGTACGCCGTCTACGTGCCCACGATCACCGATCCGGGCCAGCTGTGCTCGGCCGGGATCGTCAACGACTGAAGCCCGAGTCGCCCCGCCCCGACAGCGATCGGCGGGCCGATGGGGAGGGACCGATCCTGGTGGTGGGTGTCGGACACGCGCCTTGGATGGACGATGCGGAGCACGCCGCCCGACTGGTCCGAGAGTTCCTCATCGCATAGCACGGAGGGTTCGCGTGGCACACGGCACGGTCAATGTGCACATCAGCCGCTCTGCCGGCGACGTCTTCGCGGTGATCGTCGACGTCTCGAAGAACGCCCGGTGGTCGTCCTCGGCCGTCGAGGGCCGTCAGACGTCGCCGGGACCGGTGGGCGTGGGCACGACGGCGCACGAGGTCTCCACGTTCCTCGGCCGGAGGATCGAGGTCGACTCGGTGGTGACGGAGTTCATCCTCGACCAACGACTGGCCTATCGGACCGCCGGAGGACCGTTCCCGTTCTCGGGATCCTTCGACGTCACAGCGGAAGGAGACGGCGCACAGGTCACCGCCACCTTCGAAGCAACACCGGCAGGCGTGTTTGCACTCTTCGGGCCACTGTTCGCCAGGCTCGTGCGGCGAAAGTTCGAGCTTGATCTCGCTCGCCTGAAGCGCCTGATGGAGGGTGGCGAGCTGCAGTGAAGTTGCCGGCGAGAGCCCGCCGCCCTTTCAGTCCGCCATGGTCTCGCAGGCGTAGCACCGCCGGCGAATAGACCGCAGCGACCCCCGTCGACGATTCGGCGGAAAGGGCGAAACCCGGCGGCGTGCACACAGTCGCAGGGCGCGGTCAGCGGGGAAGTCCCTGCCCCTACGGGGACGTGCTCCCAGGTTGCACGCTCACCGCTCACGCCAAGGCGCGAGGCTGGGACGCGGCCTTCGGCGCCGGCGTCGTCCGCGTGAAAGAAGGTCGATCTGGTCGGGGCGAGAGGGCTCGAACCTATCGAAATCAGGTCAGGGCGGGCTCAGCTGATCATGTGAATACGCGGGTCGAGTTGGGAGACCCTCTTCGCAACCCGGTCGGCCGCTGCATGCGGCCATCCCTCGGGACGGCAGCCGACCGCGGACCTGATCCGGGCTTCCTCCACGCTGGTCGGCCCGTGATGTCCGACCGTCATGACGTCGCCCTACGGGGCGCACTTTGCAAACGACCGGAACTCCCGATGTCGGCCTGATAGCGCTGGCCAAGCTAAGGCCCAGCTGAGCGCCTCTTGGGAAGTCGTCAACTCAAAGAAGCGTGCGACGACGGGCTAGTCGGCACCGTCAGCGCTGACTCGAGCCCTGACTAGCCAACCGTCCGACCGAGATGACGCCCCTAGACGCGGGTCTCGCCGAGGACCTCGACCGGCGGGACCAAGCTCCCCAGCGCATGGCCCTCACCCGCGATGTCCACGCCCGGCAGGAGCCGGTCGAGCCACCGCGGCAGCCACCAGGCTCGTTCGTCGAGCAGGCTCATGACGGCCGGTACGAGCGTCATCCGGACGAGGAACGCGTCGATGACGACGCCGACCGCGAGCGCGAAGCCGAACTGTTTGATCATCGGGTCCTCGCTGAAGACGAAGCTGGCAAAGACCGAGGTCATGATGATCGCCGCCGCCACGATGACCCGGCTCGAATGGTCGAAGCCATGGACGATGGCACGCCGTGCGGGCATGCCGTAGATCCGGGCCTCGCGCATCGAGCTGACGAGGAAGACCTCGTAGTCCATCGCCAGACCGTAGAGGATGCCGGTGACCATGATCGGCAGGAAGCTGAGCAGCGGCCCGGTCGTGTCGATGCCCACGAGGCCCATGAGCCATCCCCACTGGAACACTGCCGTCGTCAGGCCGAAGGTCGCCGCGATGCTGAGCAGGAAGCCGGCTGTCGCCTTGATCGGGACGACGACCGATCGGAAAACGAGCAGCAGCAGAAGCAGCGACAGCCCGACGATGATCGCGATGTACTCGGGCAGCACATCGGCGAGTCGGTCGGAGATGTCGATGTTGACCGCGGTCAGGCCGGTGACGCCGAGCGTGACATTCGCACTGGTGGCGACGGCCGAGTCCGGGCTGCGGAGCACTTCGACGAGCTGCGCCGTGCTCGCGGCGTCAGGGCCCTGTTCCGGAATGACCGAGAAGATCGCGAGGGAGCGGTCGGGGCTGGTGCCCACCAGGGACGCCGTGGCAACGTCACCGATCGTCTTGAGCCCCGCGGTGATCGCGCCGATGTCCTGCTGGTCGAACGTGGCACCGTCGCTCGGGTGGGCGACGACGATGAGCGGTGCGTTGAAACCCTCGCCGAAGCCACGGGTGATCGCGTCGTAGCTCTGCCGTGAGGTGCTCGCGAGGTTGTCCGTGGCGCCGGTCGGCATCCCGAGGTACATGCCCAAGGCCGGGACGGCGGCCAGGGTGAGCACGACCAGAACGCCTGCGATCGCAACCCACGGGCGCCGGACGAGGAAGCCGACCCAGCCATTGGCGAGGTGCTTCTCCTCTTCCGAGGCAATAGTCTGGCCGGCCGCTCTCATCTTGGTCGAGCAGATCCGCTCGCCGACGAGCCCGAGCAGTGCGGGCAGCAGGGTGAGGGCGATGAGGACGGCGAGCGCGACCGTCGTCGCCGCGACGAGGGCCATCGTCGTGAGGAACCCGATGCCGATGATGGTCAGGCCGGCGAGGGCGATGACGACCGTCGAGCCCGCGAAAACGACAGCGCTGCCGGCCGTAGCTACGGCCCGGGCGGTCGCATCGGCGGCGCCCAGACCGTCGACGAGGATGAGACGCCGCTGCCGGTTGACGATGAACAGGGCGTAGTCGATCCCGACGGCGAGCCCGATCATGAGGGCGAGCGCCGGAGTGGCGGTCGTCAAGGTGATGCTTCCGGAGAGGGCGAACGCTCCACCCACGCCAATGGCCACTCCGATCAGGGCGGTGATGATGGGCAGTCCAGCGGCCCAGAGCGAGCCGAGGGTCATGAGCAGGACCAGCAGGGCGATACCCAGGCCGACGGCCTCTTGTCCGCTGATCGGCGGGTGCATCGCCTCGAGCGACTTGCTCGGCAGAGCGGTGATCCCGGAAGCCGTCGTGTTGCGCTCGGCGATGGCGACGATGTCGTCGGTCGTGCCCTCGGGCAGCGCGTCGACCTTCGTGATGAACTGCAGCTGGAGCATCGCGACGCTTCCGTCTATCGAGATGACGACTCCCGGGATGGGCGAGCCGTCAGCGACGAGCGGGCGGGAGGGGAGGGCTGCGTCCGTGGCCTGCGTGGCACTCGGTGTCGTGCCGTTCGGGGCGGCCGTGCCTGCGGCCGTCGGCGACGGACGGTCGACGACGACCGGTAGCGCTGCGATCTCCGCGGCGGCGTCGGCGATCGCGGTGGCGCGCGCACCCTGGTCGAGTCGCTCGCCCTCCGGGACGGTGAAGACGATCGTGCCCTGCCCACCACTAGCGGCCGGCAGCTCCTCTTGCAGCTGGTCGAGGACCTGCTGGCTGGGGGTCCCGTCGATGGTCAGGCTCGAGGAGATGCGTCCTCCGCCAGTGCCGGCGAACGCGATGACGCTGCCGAGGATGAGCAGCCAGGCGATGACGAAGACCCGGGGTCGCCGATAGGCGAGTCCTCCGAGCCGGTACAGGAACGTGGACATGGTCGGATGGGTCCCTTTCCGGGTTGGGTGCAGCGTCGCCAAGACCGATGGGCCGCTGCGTGGTGCGGGGTAGGTGGGGCGTTTCGGTCGGTCGGGTCAGAGTCCAGGCCCTGAACGAACCCTCCCGACCTCTGGCGTATCGGTGGTCAGGGCGTGGAGCCGGGCTCCGGTCCGACCCGTACGGCGATGAATGCGAGGCGGGTTTCGGCCTCGAAGCCGCGCGCCGAACCCTCGGGGGCGATCACCGTCACGCCCGCACTCAAGGGGTAGCGCGCACCATCGACCATCATCGACCCGATGCCTTCGAGGACGTGATAGACGCCGAGTCGCTCGGGGTGCGGGGGGATCCGTCCACCGGCCTCAAGCCCAGCCAGGAGCGCCTTGTGTCCTCGACCCTCGTTGAGGACCGTCGTCTCGGGGCCGGCTGTCCGGTAGCGGATGAGCTCGCGCCAGTCCGGGAAGTAGATCGAGGCATCCATCATCTGGGTCTCGTCGTCCGGATCAGGCGCTGTGTCGACGTTGGCAGACGCGCCGCTTGACCGCCAGGACCGGGCAGTGGCTGCTGTGGAACTCGCGCAGCTTGTGCAGCATGGACTGGTCCTCCGCGTTAGTGGCCGCAGGCACGGCCCTCGCGATCAATATGTCACCCGCCGCACGGCACCCGGGAGGAACCAAGTCCACCCCCGAGGGAGTGTTTGTCTCTACCCCGCCCTGCCGCGTCGGTCATCTTCCTCGATGCCGGCCGCGGAGCGGAGACCAGCCGGATCGAGGAGGATGAGCCCGGTCCCGTCGACGCGGGCGACCAGGCCACGCTGCTCGAAGTCGCGGATCACCCGTCCCGCCATCTCGCGCGACGTGCCGGCAAGGTCGGCGAGCTGCGGGCGCGAGAGAAGTGGTCTCCGCACATCGAATAGCAGATCGCGCCGCATCCACAGGATCATGGCGAGCCGCCGCGAGACGCTGTCGAAGGTCACATGCTCCAGGCGATTCAGGAGCCGCGTGGCGCTGCGCAGTGCGTGGTCGAGGAGTCCGACCGCAAGACCGGCGTCCCTACGGGCGAGCGCCATGACCAGGTCGCCGGGCCAAAGAGCGGCCGTACCGCGGCTCAGCCCGACCAGATCCACAGACGGCGCGCCCTGCTGCAGTGAGATGACGCCTACGAGCTCTCTCGGACCGGCGATCGTGATCATCTGCTGGCGACCCTCGGTGTCGGCTCGCACCGCGCCGAGGTGACCGTCGAGGACCAGCGTGAGCAACGGCTCGCGACTCTGAGACAGGACCAGCTCATGCCGTTGGAACGGCTGGACCTGTGCCTGGCGGGAAAGGGCGGCGAGCGAGCGCTCGGCGGCCTCGGGAAGCACGTCCGGCAACAGTGCCTCGAACGCCACCAGCGCGGCTCGCCGGTCGTGGGCTTCGACGGGGGGCGAGGAGGCTCCGGAAGGTTGCACGGTAGGGCCCATCGTGCCACACGGCGCGCGCCGCATTCACGAGGGGCGTGGAACCAGTTCCTATCGGAAGCCCACGACGGTGGCCTGATCCTTGGGGGATCGGTATCGTCCCGGGTGAAGCTGGCTCGCCATCGGCGCCTAACCCGATCGCACTCCGAGGGCCCCGGATGGTTCTAGCCGCCTTCGGGATTTGCAGATTCGCCGGGCTGTGCAGCATCGATCCCGGCAAGGGCTACTGGCGCAACCAACAGAAAGACCCCGGCCGATGGCCGGGGTCTCGAGCGACAGGAGGGTCACAGCGACTCGGATGTCCCGACTCATGTGACTCACATGTCGCGACTCATGACATTGGTCGGGGCGAGAGGGATTGCCCCGCCATCAACGACCTTCCGATCACGATGCGGCTCGCCGAGCCGCCGGAACCCTTCAACTGGCTCCGCACCGCATGACGGTACGGTCTCGCCACGCCGCAAGACGCGCACGGACCGAGAGGTCGTGGTCGTGGCCGCGGTCCTCTTTGCCGGGTCGGAGAAAGAAGCCGCCCGCGTCGGACGACCTGAATGCGTCTGTGGCCGGCGGCTCCGGAACATGGCACGTTCGCCGCGATGATGGCGGGGGCTTCGCCATCGCCGATCCGCGTCAGGGTGAAGGGCAGAGTTCCGGCAACACCCTGTTCGGTGGCGATCAGGCTCTGATAGAGCGAATCCTCGGGCACCCGTTGGCCCACAACCACCAACGATGACGCGGGCAACGTCAGTTCGCGGCCGGAGTATTGGCACTCCAAGGTGGCCTCGTTGCCATGAAAGGAGGTGATCCGGTGCGCCGTGACGATCTCCACCCCGATCTTCATATTGGATCGACCGCACGCTGCGCGGCAGCGCGGGCAGTCACCTAACGATGTGTGGGCCCCATTTGGTCGGATTCAGCGGCGAGGAGCGAGCTCGACACCGAGTCGTATCGGAGGCGACTCCGTCCACGACTATTGCCGCCCGAACCAGCTGACGGGCCTTGATGAAGCTGGCGTCACCAGCTCAACCTGTACCGCGACCGCCTCCGCACGCCTCGCAGCTGCGGCAAGGGCGTTGTGCAGGCCGCCTTCTTCTTGGGTCGTACTGTGGAACCGGGAGAGACAGCATGACCTTGCCAAGTCGCGCGCGCCCCATTGACCGCGGCTCTGTAGGTGCTCAACAAGACCACGCGTGGTCTAACTATTCAAGACAGCCTCGAGGTACCAAGCGTTGCGAGCCGTGGCGGCGTGCGGAACGATCGCGGCCTGCTCGTCGCGGTCGAAGAGTTGGTGCGTCTCCGCGGCTGCCACGCCGTCCGGCACATTCGTGATCAGGACGCCGTCATGCTTCCCCTACAGCCTGAGCGCGACGCGAACAGAGGTAGAAGATCTCGCCGGGCTCGATCGCGTAGCGGTCTCGCTCCGCCTCCGAGAGCTCCTCGACGTAGTCGACGACCTCGACGTCGAGGCCGCCGTCGAGGAGGCGATCCGAGTAGTCCAGGCCGATCTCCCGAACGTGCCGGTGCGACCCCACGCGAAGGTAGCCGTCCGCGTAGCGCGGCCTCGGCGATCGATCGAGGAATTCCCGAGTGCGATCGGTCTTGACGGGCACGATGATCAAGGCTAGGCCACCCGGTCGGAGGACCCGCCGCATCTCTAAGATCGCCGCCCGGTCGTTCGGCACGTGCTCCAGCACGTGACTACAGATCACCAGGTCGAAGGACGCTTCCGGATAGGGGATTGCGGTGATGTCTATCCGCTCATCGGCAAGCGCCGCGTCGATGTCGCCGGTGACGAACTCCACGCCCGTCGCCCGGATCCGCGCGGCGATGCCCGGCTCGGGTGCAAAGTGGAGCACGCGCCGCACCGACGTCTCAAGCTTCAGCCGATCGCGCAGGAGCAACCACATGGTGCGATGCCGCCCGAGGGAACCGCATCCTGGACATTGACGGTTCGGGTGACCGTGCCGCGGCAGTAAGCGGCGGAAGTGACCGCCGCAGATGGGGCACTCGATCCGATCGCCGCCGAGGTACCGCCGCACCAGACCTCGGAGGCGCGGCTTGACCATCCGGCGAATGCGTGCCGGGACGATCGCGTGGACCGACCTGCCCAGTTGGCGCCGCACGAGGCGACGCACACGGACCTGCATGGAGGCACCATTAACGCGATCCGAATCGAGTGAGGCGTCGCAGCCGTCGTCGCCTGCAGGTCCCGGACTTCTGATTACGGGCCAGGAAGCCGGGTGCCTGAGGTTCACGCCGTCGGGATGATACACCTCGGCGACGCTGAGTAGGCCCCGATTTGCTGGTCCGGTACGTCCGTTACACATCGACGCCGACCGAGGCGAGGATTCGGCCAAGGTGAGGTACCCCAAGGCCTGGTGGGGCCGGACCGTGTTGTCTTTGCCCGGCTCGACGTCAAGGGACCCCAGCTGCTCGCGGTGCACCCCCAGCCGAGAACGCTTGGTTGATGGGGCTGGCCGCGCCCCGGCAGGAGCAGCATGCGGGAATGGTCGGGGCGAGAGGTCTCACGACATCGATTTCGTTCTCATGGCCTGACCACGG
>JBBEBL010000268.1:0-9868 GCA_040882345.1 Chloroflexota bacterium | reverse complement strand
GCCGCGGCATCGATGGCGGTCGCATCCACGGAGGCCTGCTCCGCGTAGCCCGTGCCGCCATCGGGACCCATGGACACGGTCAGCAGCTGGGCCACGGTCCGCGTCCCGCCGGCGCGGATGCCCTTCGAGTTGGCGACGGCCGTCGTCTCCGTGCCGGTCGAGAACGAGCCAAAAGCCGTGACCCCGGCCTTGTCCGCGGCCGCGATGACGGCGCGGACGCCCTCCGCGCGGAGTTCCGGGGAGGCGCTCGCCGTGGCCGGTGCATAGGCCGCCGCGACCTCGGCGATCGGCGTCGGCTCCGGGAGGCCGGCCCAGTCGGGCAGCTCCTCCACGACGCGGGCGATCGCGGCCGCCGTGGCGGCCAGCCTGGCGAGACCCTCGTCGTCCGTCCGCCCGGTGGACGCCACGCCCACGCGCTTGCCGACGACGAATCTAAGGTTGAGCGTGACGTTGGTCTCGGCCACGTTCTGGTGGATCTGGCTGTTGGCGAAGCGGGTGAGGGCCGCGTCTTCCGCCATGACCAGGACCTCGGCCTCGCTGGGACCCTCGCGCAGCGCATGGTCGAGCGCCCGTTCGGCGAGCGCCAGCGCATCGTAGGCGCGTTCGTCGTTCACCACTTGCCGACCCCCACCTGGACATCGCGGAACCGGGCGCCCGGCACCGCGTGGCCCACGTGGCCCGTCTGGCCAGGCTCGCCCTTGCCGCAGTTGGGCGTACCCAGCATCACGTAGCTGCGCTCGTCGCCCACCGCGTCGCACGAGCGCCAGAACTCGTAGGTGATGCCCGTGTAGGTCGGGTTCTTGAACAGCCGACCCTTCCTGCCGCCCTTGATCTCGTAGGCGACCTCCGTCGCGAACTGGAAATTCAGGCGCCGGTCGTCGATGGACCACGACCGGTTCGACGAGAGATACAGGCCATCGTCCGTGTCCGCGACGATCTCGTCCAGGCTCATGCCGGGGCGGGGAAGCAGATTGATGTTCGTCATCCGGATGAGCGGGATGCGGTTCCAGCCGTCCGCGCGCATCGCCCCCCCGGACTGGCGGCCGATGCGTGGCGCCGTCTCGCGTGAGGTCAGGTAGCCGACGAAGATCCCGTCCTGGACGAGCGGCACGGACTGGGCCGCCACGCCCTCGTCGTCCCACCCGAACGTGCCCATCCCGCCGGGTGCGGTCGCGTCGGCGACGATCGTGATGAGGTCAGACCCGTACCGGAATCCCTCGTCCAGCTTGTCCGTGGTCAGGAAGCTCGTGCCGGCGTACGACGCCTCCGTGCCGTACACGCGGTCCAGCTCCGTCGGGTGGCCACATGACTCGTGCACCTGGAGGTAGAGCTGGGACGGGTCCAGGATGATCGTGAACCGGCCGCTGGGGCACTGCGGCGCCGTGAGCAGCGCGACCGCCTCGTCCGCCAGGGGCTCGGCACGCTCGGCCAGCCGCAGGGAGCGGATGTACTCGTAGCCGGCCGCGTTCCAGCCGCCGCCGGAGTCCGGGTACGACCGGCGCTGGTGCTCGTCGCCGTCGATGGCGTTGGCCTCCACGGCGCTGCCCACGTGGGTGATGGTCTGCTCCGTGTAGGAACCATCCGTCGCCGCGAACACCTTCGACTCCCGCTGGGCGGCGTACATCGACTCCGTGAAGGCGATGCCCTTGACGCGCGCCGCGGCCTGGTCCGCCGCCAGCAGGTCCGCGATCTTGCGCTCCAGCGAAACGCTGAACGGGTCCTCGTCCACGGGCGTCTCATAGGTGCCGTGCGCCGCCGGGCGGTCGTCCAGGACGGCGGCGTCGCGCAGGGCGGTCGCGCTGGCCCGGGCGATGCGCACGGCCTCGGCGGCCACGCGATCCGCCTCCGCCGCGCTCAGGATGTGACTGCTGGCGAAGCCCCACGCGCCATCGACCAGGACGCGGACCCCGAATCCCTCGCTCTCGCCGGAGGCTACGCCCTCCACCCGTCCGGTCTTGATGGCGATCGATTCGTCGAGGCGCCGGACCACGCGCGCATCGGCATACCCGGCGCCCAGGATGGTGGCGGTGTCGAGGGCGCGGTCGGTCAGGTCTCGCATGCGCGCCGCAGCGTAGCGCATCCGGGCGCCGCGGCCTCTCGGGCGGATTCCCTATCGCGGGCGGTAGGCCCATGGTCGGATAGACTCCGGCCGTGGCAAGCGGTTCGCGACCGGCCGGCACGGGCCTGTTCATCACGATCGAGGGACCCGATGGGAGCGGCAAGACGACCCAGGCGGAGCGCCTCGCCGCGTGGCTCGCGGCGCGTGACGTCCCCGTCCATCTCACTCGCGAGCCGGGCGGGACGTGGCTGGGCGAGCGACTGCGTGAGGTCCTGCTGGCCCGGACGGCAGAGGGCTCGACGCCAACGGACGCCTTGACGGACGCACTGCTGTTCAACGCCGCCCGCCGGCAGATCGTGCGTGAGGTCATCCGCCCCGCGCTGGCGGCGGGCACGACCGTGGTCTGTGCGCGATACGCGGACTCGACGCTGGCCTACCAGGGCTACGGCGCGGGCGTGTCGTTGGACCGGCTGCGGACGCTGGCCGACTTCGCGACGGACGGGCTGGTTCCGGACTTCACCGTCCTCCTGGACGTCCCGGCCGCCGAGGCGCTCGCACGCAAGGCACCGGATGAGGTGACCCGCTTCGAGTCCGAGTTCGACGCGGGCTTCCACCAGCGGGTCCGCGCGGGATTCCTCGCGATGGCGGCGGCGGAGCCGGATCGATTCGTGGTCGTCGACGCGACGCGACCGATCGAGACGGTCACGGCGGGCGTGGTGACAAGCCTCGAGTGGCGCCTGGGGCCCGGCGACGAGCGAAGTGAACCGTCGCCGCCCCGTGTGCGCATCAATACATGAGCGAGACCGCCACCCCGACCCCGCTGCGCGCGTCGACCGTCGCCGACGACGCGGATGGGGTCTGCCTGGCGCGGATCGCCGCTGGCGAACTGCACGCCCTGGATGAGTTGTACGAGCGTTACAAGACGATGGCCTATTCGATCGCCTACCGCATCACGAATGACGCCACCCTGGCGGAGGATGTCGTCCAGGAGGCGTTCCTGGGTGCATGGCGCAACGCGTCCCGGTACGTGCATGGCCGGGGCAGCGTCAAGACCTGGCTCCTGGCGATCGTCCACCACCGGGCCATCGACGCCATCCGGCGGCGCAAGCCCGTGGACGAGCTGCCGGAGCGCGAGGAAGTGCCGCCGGCCCAGCTCCGCCTTCCCGACGTGTGGGACGAGGTGTCGGCGAACCTGGACGCTGACACGGTGCGTGCCGCCCTCGCCACCCTGAGTGACGTGCAGCGCGAATCCATCCAGCTCGCCTACTTCGGCGGGTTGACCCAGCAGGAGATCGCCGTCCGGACGGCCACGCCCCTTGGCACGGTCAAGAGCCGGATGCGTCTCGGGCTGCTCGCGATGCGACGGGCGCTGGAGCCGGACGCGCGCGATGCTGCCGACGGGGGGCCGAGATGACCGAGCTGCGACCGACCGAGCTGACCTGCGACGAGGTACGCGACCTGGCCGCGCCGTTCGTGCTGGACGCGCTGGACGATGCGGAGGCGTCCGCGATGCGCCGGCATCTCGCGTCGTGCGACGACCCCCACGCGGAGATCGCCGAGCTCGCGTCAGCCCTGCCGGTGCTCGCCGCCAGCGTCCCGGTCGTGGAGCCACCGGCCTCGCTGAAGGCAAGGGTCCTGGGGGCCGCCGCCGCGGATCTTGCGGCCCGCGGGCCCGCCGCCGGGGACCCTGCGACGCCGGCCGCCCCGGTCTCGCTGGCCACCCGTCGCGCCGGTCGCGGACAGCTGGGCACGTGGGCGCTGCGCATCGCCGCCATCCTCGCGATCGCCCTCGTTGGCGGCTGGAACGTGCTCCTCCAGGGCGAGCTGGACGATGCTCGCCGGTATGAGCAGAGCGTGGCCGCCGTGCTGGACGTCGCGGGTCGCGACGGTTCACTGACCGCGCTCCTGTCCGCCGATGGTGGCGGCGGCCCGACCGGGCTGGCGGCCGTCAGCACGTCCGGCGAGGTGACTCTGGCCATGCGCGACCTCAGCCCGACGACGGCAGGCGATGTCTATGAAGCGTGGGTCATCGGTGGTGACGGCGTCCCGGTCCCGCTCGGCAGCTTCACGGTCGGCGGCGCCGGTACCGCGTCGTTCCGCGCGACCGGGATCCCCGCCCAGGACGGCATCGTCCTGGCCCTCACGCGTGAGCCCGGACCGGGCGCCACGACGCCGACCCTGCCGATCGTCTCCATGGGGACCGCGACGGCCGCCGGCTGAGCGGCCTGCCGGCTGAGCGGCCGGCTGGGGTCGATCAGCTCCCGCTGACCGACTCTGTCGCGGCGACCGTCCCGGCCCCGCCGTCCTTGGCGCGCTGGAGGGCCGCGGTCGCTGCCGCGATGAGGGACTCCGAGTCCGTGCCGTCCGCCGGGAAGCAGGCCACGCCCGCGGATACGCTCACGCTCCGCCCGGCGACCACCGGGAGCGCGGCGATCCCGTCCAGCACGCGACGCGCCACCAGGGCGCCGGCGGACCCGGGCGCCACGAGCACGAACTCGTCGCCGCCGATGCGCCCGACCGTGTCCACGAGGCGGACCGTCTCGGCCAGGACGGCCGCGACCCGGCGCAGGATGTCGTCACCCACCTGGTGGCCGTCGGCGGCGTTCGCGGCGCGGAAGTCGTCCACGTCGAACATGGCCAGGGACACCTCCGAGCCCTGTCGCCCGGCCCGGGTCAGCTCCAGTTCCAGGATGCGCGACACGGTGCGCTCGTTGGCGAGTCCGGTGAGCGGATCCGTGTGCGCCATCCGCTCGAACCACTCGGATCGTTCCGACGCGGTGGAGGCCAGGCGCACCCGGTCGATGGCGATGGCGGCGATGGCGGCGATGTCGCCGAGGAAGCCGCGCTCCGCATCGTCGATGTCGCGTGGCGCCGGCCAGCCAAGGCCGACGGACCCGAGGACGGCGTCCACGCCGCCTGAGCGGACGATGAGCGGCAGGTAGGCACCCACGAACATGGCGCCGTCCGGGGTCGTGGCCATCCGGTCGAAGGTCGCCCTGCGCGATGCCGCGGCCTGCGTGAAGGGATGGGCCGGGTCGGCGACGTCCGCCGCGAGCCGCGAGGGATCGGCCATCCCGGACGATGCGGCGAGGCTCAGGCCCGGACGGTCCGGATCGGCCAGGAAGATGGCGCCCATCGCCGCGTCGAGGGCTGCCACGCTGGCGTCCAGGATGGCCTGGAGCGTGACGTCCGGGACATCGCCGGACGCCGCAGCGGCGATCGCGGCGGAAAGGGCCCGCGTCAAGCGGGATCGGGGATCGCTGGACGGACCGTCGCTGGCCACGGATGGACTCCTGCACGCTCGGGTTATCGGAGCGCGCATCGTACACCGCAGGAATCTCGGTGCGACCAGCGAATCTCGCGTTGACCGCCCGCCGTCGCGGCGCTGATACTCCACTGGATGAAACTCGTCGTCGCGATCATCCACAACGAAGATGCCGGCGCCCTGGTCGATGCGCTGCTCGACAAGGAGTTCCGGGCCACCCGCCTGCAGAGCGCCGGCGGCTTCCTCAAGCAGTCCAACGCCACGATCATGCTCGGCGTGGAGGAGGCCGAGGTGGACGAGGTCATGGGCATCATCCGCGAGAACTGCACGTCACGGACCCAGACGGTCAACCCGATGCCCCCGATCATGGAGCCCGGCGAGTTCTTCATGCCCTACCCGCTCGAGGTGGAAGTCGGCGGGGCGACCGTGTTCGTGGTCCCGGTCGAGCGCTTCGAGAAGCTTTGACGGGCGGCTGGGTCCGCGCCCTGGAGCCCGGGGCCCCGGATGTCGTCGCGGCGTGGCGCGGCATCGACGAGGGCAAGTTCATCAGCGTACGGCGCGAGGTCCGGAAACGAGCCGGCATCGGGACGGCACAGTTGGTGGCAGAGCAACTGGCCGTCCTCGCCGACGCACTCTCGGCCATCGTCGGCGACCTGTCGGACGACGATCTGCGGCGTGACGGCGGCGAAGGCGGCTGGAACGCAGCCCAGGCGGTCGGCCACGATGCCGACTCCCGCGCCGGCCTGTGCCTTGCCGCGGCGAAAGCGGCCGCAGGCCAGTGGCCCGCCGAGGCGCCGGCCGTGGTGCAGGGCATCCCCGGGCCTGCCGATGCCGACCAGGCGACCCTCATCCGCAAGATCGTGCAGAGCCAGCGGATCGTCGAGCGCTGCGCTCGAACCGTGGCCGGCCACGAACTGGAGATCTGTCCCCTGGAGCATCCACAGGTCGGTCGACTACGCTGCGGCGAGTGGCTGCTGTTCGCCGGTGTCCACGACCTGATGCACCTCGACCAACTGCACGGGCTGGTCAGCCGCAGGGGCACTCGCCCATGAGCCCGTTCCGCCCGGACCTCGTGGATTGCTGGATGTATCGGGTCACGCTCACCGCCCGAGGCGTGCCGCACCCGGAGATCCTGCTCCTGCGCCGCGCGCCGGGTCGGATCCTGCCCGGCCTGTGGCAGTGCGTCTCCGGCTCGCTGGAACCCGGCGAGCGCGTCGCCCTGGGCGCCCTGCGCGAGTTGGTCGAGGAGACCGGCTTCGCCACCGCCGACATCCTGGGCTTCTACGACCTGGACCTCGTGAATCAGTTCCACGAGGCCTCGGTCGACGGGATCGTGACCGCGGCCGTCTTTGCCGTCCGCCTTTCGCCGGGCGCCGAACCCACGCTGTCGGACGAGCACGATGGAGCGCGCTGGGTGGCGGTCGATGACGCCCATGCGGAGGTCATCTGGCCGGGCTACCGGACCGCCATCGAACGCATCCGCGACGATCTGGTGGATCCGGAGCGCGCGGCCTGGTTCGAGTTGACGCTCGACGGCGACCGGCGGCCCAGATAAGTCTCGGTGCAGCGCGCCACGCTATCGTCAAACGCGCGATGTAGTCGCATCTCGATGGTATCGTGACCACATGGAGATCGGCGTGCGCGAGTTGAAGGCGAAGCTGTCCGACTACCTCGCCCGAGTCGAGCGTGGCGAGACCGTGGACGTGCTTCGCCATGGCCGCCGGGTAGCTCGGATCGTGCCCGCGGTGGGCGAGACGACTGTGGAGCGTGGCCTTCGGGAGGGCTGGTTGCATCGGGCCGATCCTCGGCCGCCAGAGCCGTTCAGTCCGCTCAAGCCGGCCCCTGGCGCCCCCACGTCGGAGCAGGTGCTTGATGAGATTCGGGCCGACCGGATCTGATGCTCTACCTCGACAGCAGCGCGCTCGTGAAGTGGTACGTTCGCGAGAGCGGCACGGACCGGGCGCGCGAGATCCTTTCCACGGACCAGGCCTGGTTCGCCGGAGCCCACACCTGGACGGAGGTCGCGATCGCGCTTGACCGCCGGGTCATCCCGCAGGAGCGTGACGCCGCGCTGCAGCGCTTCCGCACGGATTGGGGGCGGATCACGACGGTGGCGATGGATGGCGTCGTGTGCGCCCGCGCGGCCGACCTCGGCATCGGCCACCGCCTGCGGACGCTGGATGCTCTCCACCTGGCGGCGGCTGAGCGTGCCGGTGGCGCGGACCTTACCTTCGTGACATTCGACGCCCGGCTGGCAGTGGCCGCGCGGGCCATGGGCTGGCCAGTCGCCGGCGGCTGAGCGTACCGGCGGACCAGAGGTCGGACCCGACTCGCTGATAGACTCGGGCGAGCAACGGCAGCCCACAGGAGGGCCAGGTGATCGAGGGAACGCAGGCGTCAGCGGCGGCGACCCGCCGGGTCTTCCGCTCCAAGGTGGACAGCATCCGGCCCACCTATGGATTCGAGGACGTGTCCCTCGCCCCGGGTACGGATACGGTGGAGCCCGCCGACGTCGACCTGACCCAGACCTTCTGCGGTCTCGAGTTGCGGATCCCCATCCTCGCCTCGGCGATGGACGCGGTCGTGGATGTGCGGATGGCCGGTGAGCTCGCCCGCCTTGGCGGTCTCGCCGTCCTCAACCTGGAAGGGGTCCAGACGCGATACGACGACCCGGACGAGATCCTGGAGCGCATCGCGACGGCACCGGATGGCGAGGTCCAGGGCCTGCTCGCCGAGGTCTACCAGCAACCCATCCGCGAGGACCTCATCGCGACGCGCCTGGAGGCGATCCATGCCGCCGGCTCGCCGGCCGCCGTGGCCGCGACCCCGGCCGCGGCCCGGCGCTTCGGGCCGTTCTGTGCAGAGCACGGGGCCGACATCTTCCTCGTCCAGAGCCAGGTCAGCAGTGCCCGACATCTCGCCACGGACTACGACCCCCTCTCCCTCGCCGAGTTCACGCGCTACATGCCCATCCCGGTCGCGGTCGGGAACACGACCAACGCAGAAGCGGCGTTCGCGCTGATGGAGCAGGGCGCGGCGGCCGTCTTCGTCGGCGTCGGGCCTGGAGCAGCCTGCACCACCCGTGAAGTCCTGGGCATCGGTGTGCCGCAGGTCACCGCGATCAGCGACGTGGCCGCCGCCCGGGACGCCTTCTTCGCGGAGACCGGGCGCTACGTCCCGGTCGTGGCGGACGGCGGGATGCGCCGCGGCGGCGAGCTGGCGAAGGCCATCGCCGCCGGCGCCGATGTGCTGATGATCGGCTCACCACTGGCCAAGGCGGAAGAAGCCCCGGGGCGTGGCACGAACTGGGGCATGGCCACCCCGTCGCCGACGCTGCCCCGTGGGACCCGCATCAAGGTCGGAACGACGGGCACGCTGGAGCGCATCCTCAGGGGCCCGGCCCACGTCACGGACGGCAGCGAAAACCTCGTCGGTGCGGTCCGCCAGTCCATGGCGGCGCTCGGCGCCAGGACGATCCGCGAGATGCAGGCCGTCGAGATGGTCTACGCGCCATCCACCCAGACGGAAGGCAAGAGCTGGCAGCGCGCTCGCTGAGCGCCATGGAGCGCGAGTTGGTCGTGCACGGGCGCGTCGCCCACCTCGTGACCCGAGGCCGCATCAGCGGGGACCCCGTATCGGTGGTCGTCGGGTTCGTGGACGAGCCGGACGGCTCCATCCTGGTCGCCGCGAACGGGCCGCGCTCGGCATGGGGCCGCAATCTGCTGGCCGAGCCCCAGGTGGACGTGGAGATCGCCGACCGGCGGTTCCGGGCCGTCGCCCACGAACTGGACGGCACCGACCACGGACGCGCGGTGCGCGAGTTGATCCTGCGCTACGGGACACCGTCGGAGGGTCTGGGCAGCGGACCGTCGTTCCGCCTCGTTCCGACCGGTCTGCCTGCCTGATGGCCATCGACGTCGTCATCGAGACGCGCATCGGGCGGCCGCTGGCGGAGGTCTTCGCCCGGGTCGCGGACATCGACCGCTGGCCCGAGTGGCTCATCGCCAGCGGCATCGTCCGTGTCGAGCGGGCCAGCGATGGGCCGCTGGCGGCGGGGGAGCGGCTCACCGTGGAGCAGCGGGCGGCCGGTCGGGCCGGAACGTTCGCGGCGACGGTGACCGCGCTGCTTCCCCCGGGGCGGATCGCGATCCAGGGTCGCGACGAGGACGGCGTCAGCATCGATATCGACGCGTCGCTCGCGCCGGTGGACGAGCTCGTCACCAGCCTGCGCTGGTCGATCCGCATCGGCCTGCCGTTCCGGTACCGGATCTTCGAGTCGATGGCGAGGCCGCAGGTCGAGCGCGCCGCGGCCCTCGACCTGGAAGCGCTGAGGCGGCGCCTGGAGTCGGTCGCCACCGACTGACATCCGTCCATGCGGTCTCGTGCCGCACGACGATGCCCGTCAGCCCAGGCTCGAGCCATCCTTCGGTCACCGATCGTCCGACCCTCGCCGGACGCCGTGGACAGGAGAGCTCGCATGACCCCCGATCGCACCTGGGATCCCCTCCGCTTCCAGCGCGGCACGCGCGGGTTCGCGGCCTTCG
>JBBEBL010000267.1:32051-52409 GCA_040882345.1 Chloroflexota bacterium | reverse complement strand
TACGTCTCCGGTCGGTTCGGTTGAGCGAGGACGAGCGCATGACCCAGCAGGACGATGGACCAGGCACGGCGATGGACGAGGTCGAGGAGATCCTGGAGCGCACGGAGGGGTCCTCCGAACTGCAGCACCTGTCGACCACGCCCCGTGAGATGCTCGATCGCGAGCAGCAGGGCATCAAGGACGCGGTCCTGCGCATGGGGGCCGCCGTTGAGGAGGCCATCCGGCGCGCCAGCCGAGCACTGACGACCCACGACGCGGTCCTGGCGCTGGAGATCATCAAGGCCGACGCGGTCATCAACGACGCCCAGCGCGAGGTCTCGCGGCTGATCGCGGTCACGATCGCGACCCAGCAGCCGGTGGCCCGCGACCTGCGCTACCTGCTCACCCTTGACCATGTCACCTACGAGCTGGAGCGGATCGGCGACCACGCCGCGTCGGTGGCCAAGCAGGTCATCAGGCTGGCGCCGGAACCGCCGCTCAAGGACTACGTGCACCTCCCGGAGATGGCCGAGCGATGCGCCGTACTGGTCCACGGCGTCCTGCGCGCCCTGGTGGACGTGAACGCCGTGGCCGCGCGGGAGATCGCGGTCCTGGATGACGAGATCGACCGCCTCTACCACTCGACCTTCGATGACGTCGTAGACCTGATGCGCGAGGACCCGGCGAACGTGGAGCGCGGCACGCGGATCATCATCGCCTCGCACTATCTCGAGCGGATCGGCGACCGGTCCACGAACATCGCCGAGGACATCGTCTACCTCGTCACGGGCGACGTGGAAGACCTCAACCCGTGAGCGACGACTCGCCCATCCGGGTGCTCTTCGTGTGCACCGGCAACTCGGCCAGGAGCGTCATGGCGGAGGCGCTGCTGCGACACCACGGCGGCGGCCGGTTCGAGGTCCACTCGGCCGGCACGATCCCCAAGGGCCTGAACCCGCTGACCCTCCGGGTCCTCGCCGAAGCCCGGGTCGACGCCTCGTTCGCGCGGTCCAAGTCCACGGATGAATTCCTCGGCCAGTCGTTCGACTACGTCGTGACCGTGTGCGACCAGGCGCGCCAGAGCTGCCCGATCTTTCCAGGCGTCCACGAGTCCCTCCATTGGGGTTACGAGGATCCGGCCGCGGCGACCGGCACGGACGAGGAGCGGCTCGTCGTCTTCCGACGGGTCTTCACCCAGATCGCCGAGCGCGTCCGGCAGTTCGCCCTGGTGACCCAGCGCCAGCCGACCTGATGCACCTGCACCTGCTCCGCCATGCCCATGCCGCCGACGCGTTCGACTGGGACGGGCCGGATGCCACGCGCCCGCTGACCGACAAGGGCCGAGCCCAGGCCGACCGACTGGGCCGCTTCCTCGCGGACAACCGGTTCAGGACCGACCTGATCCTGACCTCGCCGAAGGTCCGAGCGCGGGAGACGGCAGAGATCGTGGCCGGCCACCTGGACCTCCCGGTCGTAGCGGATGAGCGGCTCGGCGGATCGCTGGATCTCCCGACGCTGCACGAGCTCCTCTCGGATCATCACGACCCGCTCCTGCCCGTCCTGGTGGGGCACGATCCAGACTTCAGCGAACTCGTCGCCGTGCTGTGCGGCGCGGCGGGTGTCCCCATGCGCAAGGGCGCATTCGCCCGGATCGAGGCGGAACGGCCGTTCCAACCCGGGACGGGAACGCTTCGCTGGTTGATCGCGCCCGACCTGCTGCGCCCGGACCGCTGACCGGCCGCTGACCGGCGAGACCGGTGGAACCCGCGGGTCGTCAGGCGGTTGGCGCCGATCTCATCCCGACCATGAAAGATGTGCGCCTCAGCCACCGGCGACCATGTCGCGGATCCGTGCCCCGATCCGGCCGCCATCGCGACGGTATGGGCGGGTGGTGCACGTAACGTCGCAACCGACCAGTCCCGGGCGACATGACCCGACATAGCGTGGTCCCCGTGCACATCCTTCCGGTTCGCGATCGGCACGAGCCGCGCGGGTCAGGCGGTCGCGGGGACGGCGGCCATCGCCGCCAGGGCGGCCAGCGGCTCCGTCGCGTCGATCCCCACGGGCACGATCCGGCCGGCGGGCGCCTTGTCCAGCGCGCGCTGGAGCGTCGTGGAGGACTCGAACAGGGCGATGGTCTGCCCGCGTGAATCCTCCACGAACGAGATGCCGTAGCCCGCGACGTCCGCCGTCGCGCCCACGACCCGTCGGGACGCGACCCACGGGGTGCCGGTCATGGTCACCGGGCATCCGAACTCGTGCTCCAGGCGGTACCGGGCGACCTCGAACTGGAGCTCCCCCACGGCACCCAGGATGGGCTCCTGGTCCCCGACGCCCGGGCGCCGCAGCACGTGCACGACGCCCTCCTCGTCCAACTGAACGAGACCCGACCGGAAGCGCTTGTAGCGGCTCGTTTCGGTGCTCCGGACGCGCATGAAGCGCTCGGGAGCGAAGGTCGGGATCGGCGGGAACGAGGCGGGCTCGCCCGCGTACAGGGTGTCCCCCACGAGCACGCCCGTCGCGTTGACGATGCCGATGATGTCGCCTGGCACCCCGTCGTCCATCGTCACGCGGTCGCGACCAAAGAGCTCGTGCGCGAAGCGCAGCGTGATCGGACGGCCGGTGCGGGCGATGGTCGCCGTCATGCCGCGCTCGAATCGTCCGCTGACGATGCGCAGGAAGGCGATCCGGTCGCGGTGGCGTGGGTCCGTGTTGGCCTGGATCTTGAACACGAGGCCCGCGAACGGGTCGTCGATGCGCCGGATGGCACCCGTTTCGGTCGTGACCGCGCGCGGCGACGGGGCGACGCTGGCGAACCCCTCCAGGAGCCGTCGAAGGCCCAGGTTGGTGAGCGCGCTCCCGAAGTAGACCGGCGTCTGGCGTCCCGCGAGCACGGCGGCCTGGTCCAGCGGCGCCGCCGCGTGCGACAGGAGGTCGAGTTCGTCCAGCGTCTCGCGCCACTCGGGAACCGGGCAGCTGTCCGGCGGGATGTCGGTCACGGGCTGCCGGCGCTCCGCACCGACGCTCGCGCCGTGCGCGGTCCGCTCCACGTCGATCACGACGTTCTCGGCGCGGTCCACGATGCCGGCGTACAGGATCCCGTCGCCCACGGGCCAGGTCATCGGGACCGGCGTGATGTCGAACTCGCGCTCGATCTCGTCCAGGAGCTCGAGGGGGGCCATACCCGGCCGGTCGCACTTGTTGACGAACGTGATGATCGGCACGCCCCGCGCCCGGCAGACCCGGAAGAGCTTGCGCGTCTGCGCCTCGATGCCCTTGGCCCGGTCGATGACGACGATCGCGGCGTCGGCCGCCCAGAGCGTCCGGTAGGTGTCCTCGGAGAAGTCCGCGTGGCCGGGCGTGTCCAGCAGGTTGAAGACCCAGCGGTCGTACTCGAAGCGCAGGACCGTGGAGGAGACGGAGATGCCCCGGGCGCGCTCCAGCTCCATCCAGTCGCTGGTCGTTGACCGGGCCTGCCGCCGGGCCTTCACGGAGCCGGCCTCCTCGATGGCGCCGGAGAACAGCAGGAACTTCTCCGTGAGGGTGGTCTTGCCGGCATCAGGGTGGCTGATGATCGCGAACGTCCGCCGGGTGGCGGCTTCCGCGGCGAGCGGGCCGGCGTCGGCGGCCAGGTCGGACATCGCCGTGGCGTCATGCATCGCCCCATTCTGCCCGAGCGGCCACGAGGACGCCCCGGCGGCCGGGAGGAGCCCTCAGACGTATCATCGGGGCGGATGAGGATGCGCAGACCGACCGCCAGGAACGCGGAGGGTGGACTTCCGGTCATCGCGTTCTCGACCATCGCGATGACGATGACCGCGTTCGGGCAGACCTCGGGCGTATCCGTCTTCGTGGAGCCGGTCTCCCGGGACCTTGGCCTCGCACGTGCGGAGATCTCCGCCGTCTACTCCCTGGCGACGCTGGTCGCGGCGGCCGCCCTGCCGTGGATGGGTCGCCAGGTTGATCTGCGTGGGGTCCGGCGGATGACCATCGTGCTGGCGTCCGCGTTCGGCGGCGTCGTGTCCGCGATGGCGCTCGCATCGTCCCTGGTCTGGCTGGGACTCGGATTCGTCGGCCTGCGGATGCTGGGACAGGGCGCGCTCAGCCTGGCGGCCAAGACGGCCGTCGCCATCGCCTTCGACCGCCACCTGGGCCGAGCGGTCGCGATCACGGGCGTGCTCTCCGCGATCGGCCTGTCCGTCGTCCCGTTCCTGCTCGCGGCGCTCATCGAGGCGACCGACTGGCACGTGGCCTGGGCGGTCGGCGGGGTGTCCATATGGCTGGTCGTCATCCCGGCAGCACGGTGGCTGATGCCACCCGACGAGTCGTTGCGAGTCGCACGCCGACGCCCGACGTCTGGCGACGATCCGTGGACGCGCCGCCAGGTGATCCGGACGCCGATCTTCTGGTTGGTCACGCTCACGAGTGCGTCCGTGTCGCTGACGCTGACCGGGTTCGCCTTCCACCAGATCGCCATCCTCGGCGAGGTGGGCCTGCCACCGGCGGCCGCCGCCGCGAATTACCTGCCCCAGACGGTCGCGGTGATCCTCGTCCTTGCGGTCGTCGCCCCGCTCTCGCAGCGCATGGCGGGTCGCTGGTTGATGGCGGTCGCGATGCTCTTCCTGGCAGCGGGCATCGCGGCGGTCGCCTTCCTGGACGGCCCCGTCATGCCGATCGTCTACGCCGCGGGCCTGGGCGGCGCACTTGGTGCCACGCAGGCGCTGGACGGGACTCTGTACCCGCGGTACTTCGGCATCCACGCGATCGCGGCGATCCGCGGGGTCGCATCGACGGTCGGCGTCGCGGGGGCCGCGGCTGGTCCGATCTTCGTTGGTCTCATGCGCGACCTGACCGGCGATTTCGCCAGCGGGGCGCTGGCCCTGCTCGTGCTGCCGATCGGCGTCACGGTGGCATGTCTCATCGTCAAGGAGCCGGACGCGGCGTCGCGAGCCTCGGCCGCACCGGGGACGACGCGCTAGGTCGCGACGGGCGACATGGGCCGGATCGATCCATGCGTCGAGGGTCGGCGGGCAGGTCGGTCGGCCAGCTGGATCAGGCCACCCGGAACCAGCCCACCGGCGATCGCGGCCAGGCGGCCCGCGACGTCCGGCACGAGGCGATAGAAGATCCAGTTGCCGCGCCGCTCTGACGTGACGACGCCCGCCTCGCGCAGGACCTTGAGATGATGCGAGACGGTAGGCTGGCCCACATCACAGCACGCGCTGAAGTCACAGGCGCAGACATCCGATTCGGCGGCGAGCTGGCGGACGATGGCCAGGCGCGTGGGGTCGGCGAGGGCGGACAGGAGGCGGATCTCGGGGTCGAGG
Source organism: Chloroflexota bacterium (assembly GCA_040882345.1). Lineage (GTDB taxonomy): Bacteria > Chloroflexota > Limnocylindria > Limnocylindrales > CSP1-4 > SPCO01. Next base: position 47,103 of record JBBEBL010000267.1, on the reverse strand, counting down.
TCGGCCGTGCGACGGGTGCGTGCCATGAGGGCAGGATATCGTCAGGATTCGATATTGACAAGTATCGATGCATGGTCCATATTGATATCCATCGATGCCACTGAGGCAGGACGAAGACGAACGGAGGATCATCTCGATGGAACAGCAACTGGTCGCCTGGATGTTGAGTGGTGGCGACCGCGTGGAGACCCGCGATCAGCGCCTCCAGCGCATGCACCGGTACGAATTGCGGAGCTCGCCCTCCGCCAGCCCCGCGCGAGACTGGATCGCATCCATCACCGCGGCGCTCGGGCGACGTGAGCCCCGCGACGCAGATCTCGCCGCCATCTGCTGCCCGGCCTGAACCCCGACGACCGAACGGAGACTTGGATGACCACTCAGACCACCACGACCCCCGCCCTGGATGCCGTGACGGACGAAGTCCGAGCGCGATACGCCGAGGCCGCGCGCAGCGTCCTGGAACGCGAGCCCGCCACGACGGGCTCCGCCTGTTGCACGCCGGACGGGGATGCCACGTTCGGCGAGCTCCTGTATGACGCCGCCGATCGTGCTGCCCTGCCCGATGCCGCGGTGCTGGCGAGCCTCGGTTGCGGCAACCCGGTCGCCGTCGCTGATCTGCGCGAGGGCGAGTCCGTCCTTGACCTCGGGTCCGGTGGCGGCATCGACGTGCTGCTGTCCGCCCAGCGCGTGGGCCCGACGGGCTTCGCGTACGGCCTGGACATGACGGACGAGATGCTGGAGCTGGCGCGCCGGAACGCGGCCGAGGCCGGCGCCACCAACGTCGAGTTCCGCCGCGGCGCGATCGAAGCCATCCCGCTCCCCGACGCGTCCGTTGATGTCGTCATCAGCAACTGCGTGGTCAACCTGTCCACGGACAAGGCACAGGTCCTCGCCGAGGTGGCCCGGGTCCTCCGGCCGGGAGGCCGGATGGGCATCAGTGACGTGGTCGCCGACGACCACCTCACGCCATCCGAGCGCGCGGAACGCGGCTCCTTCTCCGGATGCATCGCCGGGGCGCTGTCGTTCGACGAGTTCAGGGCCGGCCTGGACGCCGCCGGCCTCGTGGACGTGTCCATCACCGCGACCCATGCCGTGGCCGACGGCCTCCATGGCGCGATCATCAAGGCCACCAAGCCGCTTGACTGGTCCCCGGACCGCGTCCGGGCCGCGGACCTCCCGCAACCGGCCCAGGGCCTCCCGGTCGTCGAGGCGACCGGCGGCTGCTGCGGCGGGACGGGCTGCTGCTGATCCCTCGTCAGTCGGACGTGGGATAGGGCAGGGTGACGGGGTCGGTCGCGAGCCGGCTCCGTCCGTGTTCGTCGAAGCGGTCCAAGCCCAGGTCCGCGACGTCCAGGACGTCCGTCGTGCCGTCCAGCGCAAGGTCCACGGCCGCCCGCGACAGCGCGGGGCCCCACATCATCCCGTGCCCACCCGCCGCGACGACCGTGACGCCCGGGATCCGCTCACCGTCCGGCCGCAGTCCCGGCCCCACGATCGGCGTGTGGTCCGGGGTGTAATCGATGGTCGCCACCCAGATCTTGCGCAGCGCCATCCCGCGGGTGATCGGCACGAACCCGGCCAGTCGGTCGCGGTAGCGCTCGTACGCGTCCCAGTCGATCCACCGGGCCTCGCCGGGCTCGTCGTCGGGATCGCTCCAGCCGAAGAGCAGGCCGCCTTCCTCCGGCCGCCAGTACAGCCCGGCCGCAAGGTCAAAGACCATCGGCACCGGACCCACGAACGCGTCGTGGGGCTCCAGCATCGCGACCGTGTGCCGTGCGGCCCCTACCGGGATGCGGATGCCGGCCGCCTCACCCACCGCTCGGAGCCCGGGCCCGCCCGTGAGCAGGACCCGTTCCGTGGCGATCGGACCGGCGCTCGTGTCCACGCCCGTGACGCGACCGTCGCCGGCCGTGCGCAGACCCGTGAACGCCGTCCGTTCGCGAAGTTCCACGCGGGCGGCCTGCATGGCGAGGCTGTACGCGCGCACGTTGCGCGGCGGGTCGATGTGCCCGTCCGCCGCTCGGAACGTGCCGCCGCGGTGGCCGTCCGGCGCGAGCGACGGTGAGACGCCGCGGGCCTCTGCGGCGGTCAGCCATCTGACGTCGTCCAGGCCTTCGCCGCGCTGCATCGCCAGGCGCTCGCGTCCCGCGCGCTCGTCCTCGTCGGTCACGGCGAGGATGAGGTAGCCGAGCTCGCGGAAGCCGGAATCGGTGCCGTAGGTCGCCGCCTGGCGCCGATAGAAGTCGATGGACCAGCGGCCGAGGGCCACCGTGGCCGGCGTGCCACCCTGCGCCCGGACCATGCCGGCCGCCCGCGACGAGGCGCCCATGCCGGTCAGGCCCTGCTCCACGACGATGACCCGCTCCAGGCCGGCCTCCGCGGCGAAGACGGACGCCCAGCCGCCCAGGGTGCCCGCTCCCACGATCACGAGATCCGCGCGCTCCGTCATCGTTCGCCTGCGCCGCGATGCATGGCGCCGACGATACGACTCCCGACCGCCCGGTCCACCCGCCGTCGCGCCCGATGCGCCAGTGTCAGATCATCCGGACCGGGACGGATGGCGACCGGAACGATTCGTCGAACGTGGCGATGATGTCGCAGCGGGCGTATTCCGCGGCCGCGGCGATGATCGCGTCCGGGATGCGGCGCGCGGAATGGCGGAGGGACCAGCCGATCCCCGCGATCGTCGCGCCCTGGTCGGCATCGAGCAGTTCGACGTCGGCTCGGGACAGGAAGCGGATGAGCCCCGCGCCAAGCTCCGGATTCGCCACCTGGAACTCGCGGCGCAGGACGTGGATCGCCTCAAGGAGGACCGCGGTCGAGACGACGACCGTGTCCTCGCCGTCGATCAAGCGTGCGGCCGCCAGTGACCGGGCGGGGTCGTCCCCCACGAAGTACCGCACGACCACGCCGGAGTCGCAGAAGACCCGCACGGTGGCTCAGCCCTCCCCGCGATGCCGGTCGCTGTCCCGCTCCAGCGTCTCCCGGATCTCGGCCGTCCGCATCGCCCAGGCGCGTTCACGTACGTCCTGCCAGTCCGTGATCACAGGTTGTCCGGGTCGCTTGAAGATCCCGCGCAGCGAATCGCGGTGCGGCGCGGGAACGAAGTCCACGACGAGGCGCCCGTCTTCCACGCGCTCCACGGCAAGGTCGCCGGGCTTGATGCCGAGCGCCTTGCGAACCTTTCGGTCGATGGTGATCTGGAATCGCTCGCCGACGACATTCGCCATACGTTCTCCAGTATGTACGTACTATCGCGAACCGTACGCGCACGTCGACGCCACGTCAACCATCCAGCGCGGCGGCCTCCACGCACACGGCAACGACGCCGAGGTTCGCGAGCCGGCGGAAGGTCGGGCGGCGTCGGACCGTCCAGGCGGCAAGGTCAAGTCCGGCGCCCCGGACCCGCGCCGCTGATCCGGCGTCGATGGAGCGCCACTCGGCGGAGATGCCGCGACAGCCCAGCTCCACGGCGGCGGCCACCGTGGTCGACTCCAGGTCCTCCGTGTTCAACCACCGCGGCCAGCCAGGCACGAATCCGGCGACGCGCTCCAGCGTGTCGCCATCGAACGACGAGATGACGGCGTCGCGCAGGTCCGGACCACGGCTCGCGGCCAGGACTTCCACGACGGCGCGACCGGGATCGCCCTTGAGTTCAACGTCCAGGAAGGCTCGGCGCGGCACCGCCGCGAGCACGTCAGCCAGTGTCGGGACCCCAAGCATGTCGAGGGCCGCCGCCGTCAGCTGGTCCGGGCGTTCCGGCCGCCCCTGGACGCGCTCCAGCGTGTCGTCGTGCAGGAGGATGGGCACCCCGTCCGCTGACGCCTGGACGTCGAACTCGAGGCCGTCGCAGGCGGGGATGGCGATGGCGGCGAGCATCGCTGCCAGGGTGTTCTCCGGCGCCCGCCGCCAGTCGCCGCGATGGGCGAGGCGGAGCGGGTGACCGGGCTCCTTCACTCCCTGTCCCCGATCTCGATGTGGGCGCTGATCCCCAGGTGATCGCTCGGGTAGAGCGTCGGATCCGCGGTGTCCGGGCGGTCGAACACGAGGCGGGCCGCCGTGACTCGGACGGCCCCGCGGACCCAGATGTAGTCCAGGCACCCAGGGTCGCCGTCCGTGTCCATCGCCGGCGCCTGGAGGCCGGACGGCCAGGTCACCGCCGGATCCTCGCCGTTGGCGGCCGCGTACGCGCTCGTGAACCCGGCGGCACGCATCCGCGCGTGCGTCGGTTCCGTGGGTTCTGCGTTGAAGTCGCCGACGACGACCTGGCCATCTGCCGCCGGGGCGTCGTCCAGCCACGCGACCAGCTGGCGAGCCTGCTCGTCGCGCTCCGCCTCACCGTCCACGACGTGATGGAGGTGCGTGACGGCGACGACCACGGATGACCCGTTGGGCAACGCCAGACGTCCGCGCCCAGCCGACCGGCCCAGGCCGAGGTCCAGGCGCTCCCAGCCGGTGGCGCCGAGCGGTTCGCGCACAAGCACGCTGTTGCCGTACTCGGGCCGACCCGCCCACGCCCGGTACGCGGCGTACCTCCCCTCTCCCGCCGCGCCGATGACGCGGTCCTGCTGCATGACGTAGACGACCTCCTGGAGCCCAAGCACGTCCGGCTGGAGTGCTGCCATGTCCGCGAGGATCAGGGGCAGGCGCTCCGGCCAGCGGTCGGCGAGGTTCAGGATGTTGAGGGTCGCGACGTGCAGTCGATCCATGGGTCCTCCGGGCGATCAGTCCGTGGTTTCGGTCGTGGGGTCGGTCGCGGCCGGCAGGGCGACGTGGAACGTGGAGCCCACGCCCTCACGGGACTCCACCCAGATCCTGCCCCCATGCTGCTCCACGACATGGCGGGCGATGGCCAGGCCCAGGCCGGTGCCGCCGCCGGCTTCCGGCCGTTGGCGAGCGCGGTCCACCTTGTAGAAGCGCTCGAAGATACGGTCCTGGACGCCGACAGGGATGCCCACGCCATGGTCCTGCACGGACACGACGACGTCGTCGTCCATGGCGGATGTCCGGACGGTGACGGACCCGCCGTCCGGGCTGAACTTGACGGCGTTGTGGACGAGGTTCACCACGACCTGGCCCAGGCGCGGCGCATCGCCCCGCACCGTCGGGAGACCGTCACCCGGCTCGACTCTCAGGTCAACACCCTGGCGCTCGGCGAACAGTCGGAGTCGGTCGGCCGCGTCCGCCGCAAGGCGACCCAGGTCCACTCCGTCGCGAAGCTGGACGGTCCCGCCGCTCTCGATGCGGGACAGGTCCATCAGCTCGTTGACCATCTGGACCAGGTGTCCGGTCTCCACCTCGATCTTGGCGATGCGGTCGCGCATCTTGTCCGGGATGGCGTCGCCCTCCGTCGCCACGTCGCGCGAGAGGGTCTCGGCGAGGAGGCTGACCGTGGTCAGCGGCGTCCGTAGCTCGTGCGACAGGTTGTCGATGAACTCCGCGCGGATGCGCTGGAGGCGCCGCAGCTCGGAGACATCGTCCAGGAGCAGCCATGCCGCACCGGTCGGCGAGCGCCGAGCGCGGATCGCGACGGCCGGCCCGTCCGCCCCCGCCAGTCGGATCTCCGTCTCGCCGGTCCCGGACGACATGGCGGCGCGGGCAGCGGATTCCACGGCCGGCTCCAGGAACGCCTCCATGACGGTCCGTCCCTCCAACGTCCCGGCAGCTCGTCTCAGCAGCGCATGGGCGGCGGGATTCGCGTTGGAGATGCGCAGGTCCGGTTCGACGACCAGGATGCCCGGGCCGGCGACCTCCATCATCTGCGCCAGTGCTTCGCTCGAGGCGGCCGACTGGGCACGAGCGACGACCAGGTCGTTGCGCAGCCGAAGGGCCGCAGACGCAAGGTCCGTGCCGCTCTCTGCCTGGAGCGCCGTACGTGCTCGCCGGTCCGCCTGGCGCTGCCCGATCACCGACCGGGAGAGCAGGACGCAGAGCGCGGCCAGGACCGCGGCCACGACGATGACGGGATCCATGCCGCGAGCATCGCACAGTCTGAACGCGGTGGCTGGGCCCGCGCCCGACGGATCGCGCGGGGGCCGCCGTCCGGGACGGCTTCACCCCGGCAGCCATGACTCGGCCGTCCGGGCCCGCCTACGGGCGATGACGTATCCGGGGTTCCGGTTCCAGCGGTCGCCGGATCAGGGTGCCCAGCCACGGAGCGGCATGCCGCTGGAACGCCGCTGCCCTGAACGCGTGACGGAGGACCACCAGGTGGGCGATGCGAGCGGCGGCGCGGCGGGCGGCGGCGCCCCCTCCGACGACAGCGATCGCCATCTCCGCGCCCTGCGCGGCGAGTTCCGTCGAGACGCGGAGGGCCTCGTCCTCGTCTCGTGATGTCGCCTCCGGCCATGGGGCGTCGCCGAGCCGCTCCCTTGTACCCGTGGAGGCCAGCCAGCGCAGGTCGTCCGGCAGCAGGGTGGCCAGACGCTCCAGGAGCACCCGGATCTCCGGGGTCGCCGGGCCGTAGCGAGGCTGCCCGACGGCGGCGTCCCAGCCGCGCGTCAGACGCTCCCGCGCCCGGTCGCCGGCCGGGTCGCCCAGCAGCTCGTCCAGCACGTCTCCAAGGATCAGTTCGGCGACCCTGCCGACCACGGCATCACGGATGCCCGGACGGCGGCTGGCGGCACTCGGCAGGGCGGCCAGCACGGCCCGTTCGGCATCGTCAAGGGCGGCCTGCAGCTCCGGGCTGACGAATCGGCGGACGGTGGCGAGGAACGCGATCGGGGCGGGCTCCGCCAGAGACAGCCGGTCCAGGTCGTCCGTGGTCAGGCGCCCCACCCGCTCCACGATCGCGGCCACACGCTCGGCGGTGGTGGCGGGCCGCCGGCGGTATGGCGCCGCACCGGCCCAGGCGGGGCGGTCCGGGTCGCGGTCGTCGTGGCGTGCGGCACGCGGTCCGGTTCCGCCGGGTCCCTCGCCATGCAGGCGCTCCTGGTCATAGCGCGACCGCATGCCCGGGTCTGTCAGCCAGTCTCGGGCCACGTTGATGCGCTTGGCGAGGTCCAGGCCGTCAGGTCCGGCGACGTCCGGGTGGTGCTTGCGGAGGAGGCCGCGCCAGGCGATCTCGATGGCTTCCACGCTCGCGTCCACGGGCACGCCGAGCCGTGCATACAGGTCGTCCGACGGGATCGGTGGGCGCGGCGGCATGGTGGCCCCATCGTAGTGGTCCCGCGGGAGGGCAGCGGCGGGGGCGGGTTCCCGGCGCCGCTCTCGACCGCGTCCCGCCGCCCATCTCCGCCCATCTCCGCCCGTCCCGCCGTCCATCTCCGCCGCGTCCCGCCGCCCATCCCCGCCCTCGTTTCGGTGCCAGCGCAATAGCGTGGGCATCGGCGGCCGGAACGGGCGATGTGGCGAATCCCTGCGCCCGGATCGGTCCGCGTTCGTGCGTGGCAGCGACGGCAAAGCCCGGCCATGGCGCCGTAAGCGCCGGTGAACCCCTGATTCGTACCCTGGCACCGAAACCCGCCGTCGCATCGGCGGACCCCGCCGGGTAGGCGGGTGCGGGCCGCCCCTGCGGGCGGCCCCACCAGATCGCGGTGGTCGCGCAGCATCCCCTTCGCTATGCTCCGCTCGCCTGACACCAGCGTGCGACGGGAGGATCCGGTGAGCTTCATCAAGAGGGCCCAGGAGGCGGCCGAGGTGGCCCGCGCCAAGGTAGAGGAGGCCGCGTCGGCGGCATCGAGGACCGCCCATGACCCGGCGACCGCGGAGCGCATCAATCGCGGGCTGAGCGGCGCCGGTCAGGGGGCTCGGGAGGCCGTCGGGGCAGCCCGTCGCGGCGTGAACACCGTGATCGAGCGCATCGATCCGGCCACGTTGGCTGACCTCGTCATCAAGGCGACAGCCCTCCAGGAGATGGCCAACCGCTCCCTCCGGGCCAAGGGCTCGCCGTACCGCATCTCCGAGATCACGATCTCGGCCTCGATCCCGCCAGGCGTCAGCTTCGCCATCGGCCGCATCGACGATCAGGAGGAGTCGATCGCCGGCGAGGTCCGCAGCTCCAGCGAACTCGTCGAGACGGGCGACGCCGACGCCGGAGACCTCGTCCTGTCGCTGGACGGCACGACCGTGGACGACACCATGAGGACGGACTGACTGGGGGTCAGCCCGCGGTGGGGAATCCCTCCACGAGGAAGCGCTCCACCTCGTCCAGCGGGCGCGTGGATCGTGCGCCGGTCGCGCGCTCCGTGACCTCAACCCCGCCGGCTGCCAACGAGCGCGGCGAGATGGTCAGGATCCAGGGCATCCCCAGCAGCTCCGCATCGGTGAACTTCACGCCGGGCGACTCGTCGCGATCGTCCCACAGGATCTCGCGGCGCGGACCAGCCTCAGCGGCCAGAGCATGGAGTCGCTCCGCGATCTCCGCGACCCGAGGCTCCTTGGCGCCGCCGATGGACACGAGATGGGCCGCGTACGGAGCGACCTCCGCCGGCCACACGATGCCCTTGTCGTCGTGGTGCTCCTCCACGATGCAGGCGACATTGCGCCCGACCCCGATCCCGTACGAGCCCATGACGATGGGGTGCGCCTGGCCGTCCTCACCCAGGAACGTGGCCCCGGCAGCATCGGCGTACTTGGTGCCCAGCTTGAAGATGTTGCCGACCTCGATCCCGTTGCGCAGGATGAGCGGCTTGCCGCAGGTGGGGCACGGGTCGCCGTCCTGGACGTTGGTGATGTCCGCGGTGATGTCCGGCGTGAAGTCGCGCCCGACGTTGACGTTCCGGTAGTGGAAACCCTCACGGTTCGCGCCGGCCACGAGATTGGGCGAGCGGGCCACGAGATCGTCAACGACCACGACCGTGCCGCGCGCGCCGATCGGCGAGCCGTACCCTGGCTCCATGCCGGCCGCCTTGATCTCCTCGACCTGCGCCGGTCGCATCCCGCCGGTGGCTTTGACGGCGTTCACGAGCTTGGTCTCGTTGACGTCGTGGTCACCGCGGACGATGGCGGTGACGAGGCGACCATCGCCGGTCATGAAGAAGGCGGCCTTGGCCGTCCGATCCGCCCCGACCCCCAGGAACGCGGCGAGGGACGCGATGGTGGTGGTCCCGGGCGTCGCGACCTCCTCGAGGAGCTGCGGCTCCTCAGGCAGCGGTTCGGCCTTGGGGACGATGGCGATCTGGCGGTTGGCGGCGTAGTCGCACGACTCGCACAGTACGAGGACGTCTTCGCCGGCAGGGTTCAGGACCATGAATTCGTGGGCCTGGCTGCCGCCCATCATCCCCACGTCGGAACTGACCGCGATGGTGGACAGGCCCAGGCGCTGGAACGTGCGCACATAGGCGCCGTGCTGGGCCCAGTAGCTCGCGTCCAGGCCGGCCTCATCGCGGTCGCAGCTGTAGGCGTCCTTCATGACGAACTCGCGGACCCGGATCAGCCCGCCGCGGGCCCTGGGTTCGTCGCGCCACTTGGTCTGGAAGTGGTAGACCTGCACTGGCAGCTGCCGGTACGAGCGAACGACGTCCGCCAGCAGCAGGCCCACGACCTCCTCGTGGGTCATCGCGAGGACCATGTCCCGGCCGTTCCGATCCTTGAAGCGGCCCATCTCCGGGCCGATGGCGTCGTAGCGGCCGCTGGCCCGCCAGACGTCAGCCGGATGGACGACCGGCATCTCCATCTCCTGCCCGCCGATCCGGTCCTGCTCTTCGCGGACGACCTGCTCCACGCGATCGTTGACCCGCTTGCCGAGCGGCAGCAGGGAGTAGATCCCGGAGCCCAGCTGGCGGACGTAGCCGGCCCGCAGCAGGAGGCGGTGCGACGGCATCTCGGCCTCGACCGGATCGTCGCGGAGCGTGGTGAAGAAGAGCTGGGAGAGTCGCATGGCCGGGTAAGGATAGCGGCGCGGACTCGAGGCGGCCTCAGCTATTCGAGCGGGCCATCCAAGAGATCCGTCCGCGCGATCGGGGTCAGCGGGAGCGGCTCGGCCAACTCCAGCCAACGAATCGCGTATGCGACCTGCAGCGGCGTGGCCGGCGTCGACTCGCCTCCAGGTGCCCGGCCGTCCACGGTCACGTGGCTCGCCTCACGGCCGTATGACTCCACGAGAGCGGCGCGACTGCGCAGTGGCGCGAGCTGCTGGCGGATGGCGCCGACCCGCTCGCGGAACGTGACGTCGCTCCAGGCCCGGTCGGGATCGGCGACCGGCGCGCGATGTGTACCACCCGAGGGGAGGAGGTCCTCGGGTGGTGGAGCGGCGGCACCGACCCCCGAAACGGCGCATCGGCGCTGTGCGGCGACGTGGTGCGACATCGCCGCGCGGTCGGCCTCAGGCGGACATTCGAGGATCGGCATGGCCAAGATGGTCTGCGTCGCGTGTGAACGTGGTCTTATCGCGGTGTCAACGTCGCGTGCAGGCCGGGCGGCGCCGTCCGCGGCGAGCGAGGCGGCCTCTCCGCCCGGAACGCCGGTTCGCAGCTTCACCGACCGTGAACGTTTGCAGGCTCAAGGCGCCATAGAAGCCCCGGTTCCGGGTCCTGCACGCGAGTCGTTCAGTGCGGGTGACCACGGACGCGCTCAGGGAGGTTTCAGATGGGTCCTGGGCGGCGCCGGCCGTGCTTCAGCCTGCCAGCGTTCATCGCGGGTGAATCCACCTGCGGCGGAAGCGGCAAGAAGGGCCGTGGCGGCGCTATGGCCTGTAGACGATCACCACAGCTGAACCGGCTCAACAGCCGCCGGCTCGGTGGTCGGCTGCTCTGCGGCCGCCGGCTCCGGCCGGCGGCGAGGCGAGGGGACGAGGTGGCGTCAACCGGGGCGGCGGAACACGTACCCCACGCCGCGGACCGTGTGGATGAAGACTGGCTGCCCTGGATCGTCCTCGATCTGGCTGCGCAGCCAGTGGACATGGACGTCCACGGTGCGCGTCTCCCCGGCGTAGTCGTAACCCCAGACCTTCTCCAGGAGCTGGTCGCGCGTGAAGACCTGGCCGGGATGGCGGATGAGGAACGCCAGCAGCTCGAAGGCCTTGGGCTTGACCGGGAGGGCGCGACCGTCGCGCAGGAGTCGATGCCCGGCGAGATCCGCCTGGACGGGGCCCAGGTCCACGATGGTCGGGGCGGCCCCGGCGGTGGTGGTCGCCTCCGACCGACGGAACAGGGCGCGGATCCGTGCGCTCAGCTCGCGCAGCGAGAAGGGCTTGGTGACGTAGTCGTCGGCACCCAGCTCCAGGCCGACGATCTTGTCCACTTCCGAATCCTTGGCCGTGAGCATGACGATGGGCACGCCCGACTCAGCGCGGATGATGCGCATGACTTCCGTGCCGGACAGCTCCGGCAGCATGAGGTCCAGGAGCACGAGGTCGGGATGCTCGCCCCGGAACTGCGTCAGGGCTTCGCGACCGTCGGCAGCGACGACCACCCGAAAACCGTCCGCTTCCAGGGCGTCGGCCAGGGTCTCGCGCAGCGTGGGTTCATCCTCGACCACGAGGATCGTTCGTGCCATCTGACGATGAGCATAGCGGCCGGCGTTAACGACTCGTTAGTGCGCGGTCAACGTGCGGCGAACGGGGATCCGCCTACGGCCCCCCGATGAGCGCCTGCCGGACGCACGGCCCGAGCGAGGGCCAGCCACCCCGTCCGGGGGCCAGCCGCCCCGTCCCACCGGAGGGCCCTAACGTCGACGGAGCGATCCACGACCCGCATAGCGCCGTCTTCCTCCGATGATCGTCCCTTCCGAGGGGACGAACGTCGGTGCGCGGCCCCATCCCGGCACCACCCCGGCCGTTGGATCGACGTTAGGGCCGCGGGGTGGGACGGGCCCCGTGATCAACGCGCCGCCTGCGGCTCCCCGGTGAGCGCCTGCCGGTCGCGCCGGATCATGGCCTGGTACGGACTGAACCCGAGTCGCTCGTAGAACGAGACGATGTCGTCATCGCACACGATGTCCACCATGTAGCGAGGCCCGAGCTCAGTGAGCACCCGCCGAACCAGCTCCGAGCCGATCCCTCGTCCCTGCCAGGCTGGCAGCACCTCCAACAGCGGGATGGAGGCCGTCAGGACGCCGTCGCCGATCGCCGTGATGTAGCCGACCACGGCACCACTGTCGCCGTCCACCGCGACGACCGCGACCTCCGCACCTCGAAGCATGGCGAGGTGTTGCGACGGTGTCGGCGGCACCGGCCAGCCGACCCAGAACCCGCCGGCGAGTCGTTCTTCGTCGATCTGTTCGAGCGAGGGTGGTATAGCGGATCACGCCGCGGCGAGCACCTCCAGGGCCCGGTCCAGTCGTGCCAGCACCCGGTCTCGCCCCAGGGCGACGAGCGTATCGAACAGGGGTGGCGTGGCCGTCCGACCCGTGACCGCGACCCGGATGGCCATGAACAGCTCGCCGGCTTTCCAGCCGCGGGCCTCCGCGAGAGCGCGCAACGGCGGCTCCAGTTCGTCCGCCTCGAAGGTGACGGCGCCGGTCTCGGCGATGACTGCGCGAGCCGCGGCCAGACCGTCCCGGGCCGTCGCGGCGTCCCAGCGCTTGGGCGTCAGCATCGCGGGCGTCACGTCCACCGCATCGACCCACAGGAAGCCGACCAGGTCACCGATCGCACCCAGCGTCGGCAGGCGCTCCTGGATGACCGGGAGCAGCGCGCGCACCTCGTCATCGGGCGGCATCCACCCGATCCGACCGCTGACGACCTCGGCCTCCAGGAACGGGCGCAGTCGATCGATCAGGTCGTCGGCAGACAGCCGCCGGATCCACTGGCCATTCAACCACTCCAGGCGTTCGCGGTCGAAGATCGCGCCGCCCTTGTGGACGGCCCCGATGTCGAAGCGCTCCACGATCTCGTCCAGCGAGAGGACCTCCTCCTCCGTGCCGGTGGACCAACCCAGGAGGGCCAGGTAGTTGACCAGCGCCTCGCGGATGAACCCCTGGGCGATGTAGTCGCCGACCGCGGTCTGGCTCTTGCGCTTGCTCATCTTCGTCCGGTCCGGGTTGAGGATGAGCGGCAGGTGGACGAAGACCGGCACGTCGTAGCCGAGCGCACGGAACAGCAGGATGTGCTTGGGGGTGTTGGACAGGTGGTCCTCGCCACGGATGACGTGGGTGATGCCCATGGCGGCGTCATCCACGACCACGGAGAAGTGGTAGAGGGGCGTGCCGTCCGCCCGCACGATGACGAAGTCGCCGCCGAGGTTGCTGACGTCGATCTCGACCCGGCCGCGGACGATGTCGTCGAAGGCGACGGCGCCGTCCCCCACGCGGAACCGCAGCGCCCCGCGCCTTCCCTCCGCCTCGCGGGCCTGGCGCTCCGCCGGGGTCAGCCCGGCACATCGGCCGACGTACTTCGGCGGGAGCTTCGCCGCCTCCTGGGCCGCCCGGTCGGCGGCCAGTTCCTCCGGGGAGCAGAAGCACGGATAGGCGAGGTCATCCGCGAGCAGCCGCTGCGCCGCGGCCGCGTAGGTCGGCAGCCGCTCCATCTGTCGGTATGGCGCATACGGACCGCGCGCCGGCTCACCCGCGACCTCCGGCCCCTCGTCCCAGGCGAGGCCGAGCCAGTGGAGACCGTCCAGGATGTCCTTCTCGAACTCGACCGTGCTGCGCGCAACGTCCGTGTCCTCGAGGCGCAGGACGAACGTGCCGCCCACGTGACGGGCGTGGAGGTAGTTGAACAACGCCGTCCGGGCCGTCCCGATGTGGAGCGGACCGGTGGGGCTCGGGGCGATCCGGACTCGGTCGCGGTCGCGGTCGCCGGTGAGCGTCACGGGCGCACGGCGGCCGGGACCGTGTGGAACAGGTTCGGGTCGGCCTCGCCGGGCAGGACGCGCACCAGCGCCGCCGGCCTGAGGCCCAGCGTCGCCCGGCCGATGGGACCCTCCAGGGTCAGCGAATCGAGCGAGCCCGACCGCGCGAGGATGGTCACGTGCGCCCCGGGCCTGAGGCCGCGCGCCTCCAGGTACGAGAGCAGCCCCGCGTCCTCCTCCGCTTCCTCCGTGATCCGGTAGATCGTGGCATGAGAACCGGCCTCCATCTCGGACAACGGCAAGCCCGTGGGCCGACGCTTCGCCGTGGCCGCATCGATCGGGTTGCCGTGCGGACAGATCTCCGGGTGGCCCAGCATCTCGTCCAGGCGCGCCTCGACGCGAGGCGAGATGGCGCCCTGGAGGCGCATCGCCTCCTCGTCCGACTCCGCCCACCCCAGGCCCACCACGCTGGTCAGCAGCCACTCGATCAGGGCGTGGCGCCGGAAGATCCCGTCGGCGGCCGCTCGACCGGCAGTCGTCAGGCGGAGTTCGCGTCCGTCGGCGTGCTCCACGAGGCCGTCTGCGACGAGGCGCCGGAACATCTCGCTGGCGGCCTGTGTCGTCACGCCCAGGTGGCGCGCCACGCCCGCGGCGGACACCTTGGCTCCATCCGCGGAACCGGAGCCCACGCGCAGGGCGAGGAGGTACTCCTGGGCGGCGGCGGACAGATCACGCTGGTCCTGGCGTCGAGGCATGTACTCAGGATACGGGACCGGATCCTCGGCGCATCGCACGGGCCAGCCCGATGACGAATCCGACGACCCAGCCCACGACGAGCAGTCCGCCCAGCACCGCGGCACCCATCGACGACGCCGGGCCTTCGCCGGTCGACGCCAGGTAGAGCGCCCCGGGAACAGCGGTCACCAGCATCGCCAGCGCGGCCACCGTCGCGGCGACGGCGAAGCGCGGCACGATGAACAGGAGCGCGAGGACCGCGAGGGTCGCCAGCCATACGATCGGCATCCAGCCTGCGTCGCAATCGGCGGAGAAGCGGGCGCAGCCCGACAGCTCCCCGGCGAACCACCCTATCCCGAGTGCGATCGGCAGCCAGCCCACCACCGCCCGACCGATGCGTCCGACGAGACCGGCGGGCGCGGCGGGCGCGGCGGGCGAGGACGCCGTACCCACCTCCGGCTCAGCACCGGGTCCCGGCCCCGCCGTCGCATCCCACCACGACGCCGTCGTGTGTGCCGACGTCGGCGCCGATCCCTCCACATCGGCGGGAACATCGGCGGGACCATCGGCGGGGCCATCGGCGGGACCCTCGGCCGCACGACGGGCCCGGGCCTGGTATTCCGGGCCATGCTTGCGGGGGTCCGCAT
>JBBEBL010000267.1:25963-31951 GCA_040882345.1 Chloroflexota bacterium | reverse complement strand
GCCGCACGACGGGCCCGGGCCTGGTATTCCGGGCCATGCTTGCGGGGGTCCGCATATTCCTTTGGGTTCAGCGTCCAGTACGTACCGGACGTCGTGCCGTACCACGACGCGCCGGCCCAGTCCGGCTCGAATGGATCGGCGTCCGCGCCGTCGTACGAGGTGGATCCCGGCGTCGCGAGATTGGGCGGCCGATCGGGCCCGGCTGGCCCGGCGGGTCGGGCCGGATCCGGCCCGGACCCCGTGGCCCCTTCTGGCCCCGACGGCCTCGTCCGTGGACCGCCGGTGGGGCGTGAGCCACTCGGACGCGGCCGCCGGGCGCGCCCGTACGCCCGGTGCGTCGCGTCGGCCCGGTCAGGGTCGGCGTCCCAGGCCCGCCGCGCTCCCGCGGCGCCTCGCCGTCCGGTCCCGGCTCCAGGACCTCCGTCCGCGGTCCCGGGTCCCACGATCTGGTCGTACGCGGCACGGATCGCGAGGAACCGCGGCAGCGCCGCCTCGCCGGCCGCGTCGGGATGATTGGCCTTGGCCAGCCGTCGATAGGCCCGGCGCACCTCGTCGATCGAGGCCCCGCGGCCGAGGCCGAGGGTCTTGTAGGGGTCAGGTGGGTCGGCCATCGGAATCGTCGGTCGCTCCTTCGTCGCCCGCGCTGTCCCGGTACGAACGGGTTCGGGGGCAGCGATGTCAGCGGATCAGTTCACCCACGGGAGCCAGGTCGAACTCGGCGATCGCTTCCGCGCCGATCCGTCCGTGCGGGTCCAGGATGGCGGGTCGGTGATAGCGCGCGAGGACCCGCAGCGCCTGGCCTTCCAGCACGCCGACCTGGCGCAGCGCCTCGACCGACGCCGCCCACGTGGCGCGGTCGTAGCCGTCCCCATCCTCGATCTTCACCGCCAGGCCGGATGCCGCGCCGTTCGCACCGTTGCGGCCCCCGGCCCGCGCCCGGGCAAGGATCGCGATCCCGCGCAGCGCCTCCATGCCGGCCTTGCTGATGACCGCCCCCGGCACGGCCTTCATCAGCGACGTGTCCAGCCGGTCGTGGCGACCGCCGATCATCTCCGGGTTGGCGAGCATCGCGTCACGGACGATGGTGAGCGCTGGAGCGATCTCGCTCCGAGGATCGGTCGCCGGGACGGCTCCCGGATCGGCCAGCAGCGCGTACGCCTGCGCCACCTCGCGCAGTCGGAACGCATAGGTCTCCAGGCCACATCCGTCGATCGCCGTCCGGAGCCGGTCCGGCGTGGTCCCGTACGCCCGCGCGACCGCCGACCGGTAGACGGCCTGGGCGGGATGCGTGGCCTGCCAGTACGACTCGAGGTCCCAATCGCGCAGACGCGCCAGCAGGAGCGTGACCGCGTGCTGGCCGGAGCACATGTGGCGCAGGGCGCCCGCCTTCTCGCCGTCGCGTGCGAGGCGCGCGGCCGTGAGTGGATCCAGCGGCATGCCGTCGCTGCCGCAGGCGAGCAACGACTGGCTGACGCCCGCGCGCCGGAAGATGCCCTGGAGGGTCCGGACGTGGAGGTCCTCTCCACTGTGGGAGCTGGCCATGATCGCGAGCTCGGCCGGCTCCAGGCCGAAGGCCTCGATCCCACCCGCCTCGATGAGCGCCACGACACCGAACGGCTTGACCGTGGAGCGGAGCGTCACGAGCCGATCGGGATCACCCAGCTGGTGGATCAGGCGACCGGTCGCGTCGGCTTCCACGATGTCGCCGCGGTGCACGCTCTCCTCGATCCCACCGCGGACCAGCCGCACGAGGATCGGCGCGTCCGCACGGTTGCCGCCAGCCCGGCGCGGGCGAGGCCGGGCCGTGGGTCGCGGGATCGCGGCGCGCGCGCTCGTGGTCACGCGGCGAGCATACCCCGGAGGTCAGTCCCTGGTCCGCGTCAGCTGACCGTTTCAGCCTTCCAGCGCGTCATGGAGCACCGCTCCAAGCTGCTCACGCGTGAACGGCTTGCCGAGGAACGCGTAGCCGGGCTCGGCTCTGACGAGATCGCCCAGCGACTCCTCGCTGTAGCCGCTCATCAAGACGACCGGCAGGGTAGGTCGCGCCTCCCGGATGCGTGCGGCGAGCTCCGTGCCGCCCATGAGCGGCATGCGGACATCGGTCAGCAGCACATCCAGGGGCTGGGCCGGATCGGTGGCGATATCGATCGCCAGCGCCGGCGTCGACGTCTCGATGACGGTGAAGCCCAGCGCCTCCAGGAGCCGGACGGCCAGTCGACGCACGACGTCATCGTCCTCCACGAGCAGGACCGTCTGACCGGTGCCGGCGTGCGGGACGGACGACTCGGCGACGGCGGAGTCCGTGGGCTCATCCGTCGGTGGAAGGAGGACGCGGAAGGTCGTGCCGACGCCGGGGGTCGTGTCCACGAGCATGTGGCCGCCGTGCGCCCGGACGATCCCGTACGCCGTGGCCAGGCCCAGGCCGGACCCACCCGTGGCGCGCTTGGTCGTGTAGTACGGCTCGAAGACGTGGCTGAGGACGTCCGCCGTCATGCCCGTGCCGGTGTCCAGCACGGCGATCTCCACCCACGAGCCGGGAACCGCGACCGCGGCGTCCGGATCATCAACGCCGATCTCCACGGTGCGGGCGGAGATCCGAAGCTGGCCGCCGTCCGGCATGGCGTCACGCGCGTTGGCGGCGAGGTTCATGACAACCTGCTCGATCTGCCCCGGATCCGCGCGGACCGGGAGGATCGCGTCATCGACCACGGTGTCGAGCTCGATCCCGACGCCGATGAGCCGTCCGATGAGCCGCTCCAGGTCCCGGACGAGCTGGCCGGCATCCACGGCGTGCATATCGGCGGGCTGCCGCTTGGCGAAGGTGAGCAGCTGCCGGGTCAGGGTGGAGGCCCGGTTCGCGCCGGCCAGGATCTGGTCGAGGTCGTCGCGCTCGGATGCCCCCTCCGGCAACCCCTCCAGGAGCAGTTGCGCGTATCCCGTGATGGCGGTCAGCACGTTGTTGAAGTCGTGGGCGATCCCGGCGGCCATCGTGCCGACGGCCTCCATCTTCTGGGCCTGGCGGACCTGGGCCTCAAGAACCCGCTCGTGGGTGACATCCCGACCGACGCCGACGGCGCCCACCACGTGACCTCCCCCGTTGCGAACGGGCGTGATCGTCACTTCCTCCTCGCCGATGGTGCCGTCGGCATGGCGAGATGGGACGACCTGCCGGAGTCCGCCCGGCGACTCCATCGCCGCGCGAACGATGGCGTTGTCCTCGCTGGCCGGCAGGCCCGTGACGATGCTGGAGTTCTGGCCGATGAGCGCCTCGCGCGGATAGCCGACCCGCCGCTCCATCGCCGCGTTCACGTAGACGATCCTGCTCTCCAGGTCGGTGATGACGATCGTGTCGGTCGTCTGCTCCACGGCAGCCGCCAGCTGGTCCCGCGCCGCCTCGGTCTCACGACGCTCCGTGATGTCGATGGCGATCCCCAACATCCGGATCGGCCGGCCGTCGGAGTCGTGGGTGATCTCAGCGCGGTCCTCGACGACCCGCGCAGATCCGTCGAGACGGACGATCCGGTACTCGGCCCGGTATGGCTCGCCGGTCGAGAACGCGACTTCTTCCGCCCGGCGCGATGAATCGCGGTCGTCGGGGTGCACGATGTCGTAGAACGCCGTACCGGTGTTCGGTGCGGCCGCGGGGTCAACGCCCACGATCGCGCACATCGTCGGGGACATCGTCAGCCCATCCGTCACCAGGTCCCAGTCCCAGCTGCCGAGGTGGGCGATCCGCTGCGCCTCGGTCAGTTCATGGCGTTGCGCCGCCAGCGCGTCCCGAGTTCGCTCCACCTCACGGA
Organism: Chloroflexota bacterium; assembly: GCA_040882345.1. GTDB lineage: Bacteria > Chloroflexota > Limnocylindria > Limnocylindrales > CSP1-4 > SPCO01. Next base: position 28,151 of record JBBEBL010000267.1, on the reverse strand, counting down.
TGCTCTGCTGCAGCCGAACGACGACAGCGCCACCCCGCGCGAGCCCGAGCGCGACCAGCGCCACGATGGCCGCCACGGCGACGGCGCCGGGTCGCACGACGTCCGTCGCCCAGGCGAGACTCAATGTCGTCGCGGCCGCGAGGACGGCGAGGGACACGGGGATGAGGCGGCGTCCCTCCAGGCGCTCCGAGGGGATCGGTACGCGCATGACGAGCGTGGTCATGGATGGGTGCAGGGCAGCGGCGCCGAAGAGCACGGCACCCAGCATCAGGGCGGCGTCGACGGTGGCGCCGATGCTGTAGGCCTGCTGGACGATCAGCGTCGCAAATACCGTGTCGGCGACGGCGTACATCAGGATGCCGCCGACGAGCAGCCATAGTGCCGTGGGTCGATGGCCGGGCAGGACGGCGAGGCGCAGTGCCAGGGCCAGCAGGACGAGGTCCACGGCCGGGTAGAAGAGGGCCACCAGCGACTCCAGGGGCGCCATCGTCGTCGCGTCTGAGGAAGCGCCGAACAGCACCCAGCCGAGGAGGCCAGCGGTGATCCCCACGATCGACGCGTCCAGGAGCAGCGCGTGTGGATCGCCTGGATCGCGCCCGCGGACCATCGCGAAGAGAGCGACCACGAGGAGTCCCGACCCGACCACGTGGCCGATGTCCGTCGCGGACGGGTGCGGGGAATCGCCACCGGCCGCCAGGGCGGCATAGACGACGTCGCCCACGAACCACAGGCCCAGGGCTGCCGCCATGAGGATCCACGGGCGAGCGGACTCGGGTCGGTGGATGCGGATACCCAGGACCACGGCGATCGCGCCAACGGCGCCAGAGACGGTGTGCACGGCCGACGGGATCCCGGGTGTAGGCAGGAGGAGATGCGCGGCCGCGAGCATCGCGCCGATCACGACATAGGCTCGCCAGGCATGAGTCCGCAGCCACGTCCTGTGGTCACCGACCCTGCTGGCACCGGATCCAGGTGTCATCGTCTGCCAATTCGGAGGTCGAGCGACTTGGGCGTGGCTCGACGACCCGCAGCGTAGGTGTCCCCGTTGCGAATCGCATCATGCCGGTGCATGAATTCCGGCCCGTACCCTGATGCCCCGGGGCCGCCTGCGCTATCGTCGGTGGCATGGGACTCGGATTCGGACTCCTCAGCGCACAGCTCCGTCCGGGCGAGACCGACTGGACTCGCGCCTACGACGAAACAGTCCGCCTGGCGGTCGAGGCAGAGCGGCTCGGCTTCACGTCCGTCTGGACGACCGAGCACCACTTCGTCGATGACGGGTACATGCCCTCGCTCCTCGTGGTCGGTGCGGCGCTCGCGCAGGCGACGTCACGGATCGAGATCGGGACGGGCGTCGTGCTCGCCCCGATGCATCACCCGCTGCGGCTCGCGGAGGACGCCGCGACCGTCCAGCTGCTCAGTCACGGCCGGCTGACGCTGGGCTTGGGGCTCGGCTGGTCGGAGGTGGAGTATGCGGGCCTGGGCGCCGACATGCGACGTCGCGGCGCGGCGATGGACGAGATCCTGCGCATCCTGCCCCAGGCCTGGAGTGGCGCGCCGTTCACCCATCACGGCGACGTGTACGACCTCCCGACGGTCGGCGTCCGCCCGCGGCCATCGACACCGATCCCGGTGCTGATCGGCGGCGGAGCTGAGCCGGCCGTGCGGCGCGCCGCCCGCCTCGCCGACGGGATCTTTGCCAACGCCCCGGCCGGGAAGTTCATCGAGCAGGTTGGCTGGGTCCTCGACGAGTGCGAGCGTATCGGGCGCGATCCATCGACCTTCCGGTTCATCCACTACTCGGTGCTGCTGCCCGGACCGTCACAAGCCGTGGCCCTCGACCGCTACGGCGATGTCCTGTGGGCGATGCAGTGGAAGTACTCGGACATGGAGGCGTCGGCGACGCGGTCGCTCCCGCCGGCGGTCCCGCCGCCGAACACCCGGGCGGCGGAGGATCTCGTCGTGGGCCGGGCGACGTACGCGGGTCCGCCCGACGAGCTCGTGGACGCGCTGCTCGACATCCGGCGGCAGGCGGGCGTGCCCGTCGAGTTCGTCGCGCGGAGCCACTTCCCGCTGCTCGAGATCGACGCGCAGGTGGACCTGATGGGGCAGCTCGCCGAGAGCGTCGCGCCGCACGTCTGAGGACACGCCGTCATCGGTCCGATACGTCCCGGGCCGGCACTTGACG
>JBBEBL010000267.1:0-25863 GCA_040882345.1 Chloroflexota bacterium | reverse complement strand
CACGTCTGAGGACACGCCGTCATCGGTCCGATACGTCCCGGGCCGGCACTTGACGTGCTGAGTGGCCTTGGCCTGCTGCCCTGCTGCCTCAGTCCGTGTGGCCGGTCCCGAACTGGCGGTCGCCGGCGTCGCCCAGGCCCGGCATGATGTAGCCCTTCTCATTCAGGCCGCGGTCCAGCGCCGCGCAGTGGATCTCGACATCTGGGTGCGCGTCCTGGACCGCCCGCACACCCTCCGGGGCGGCGATCAGGTTGACGAGTTTGATGCGCACCGCGCCCCATTTCTTGAGCACTTCGATGGCGGCCGTGGCGCTGCCGCCGGTCGCGAGCATCGGGTCGAGGATCAGGCACAGGTCCACGGTCGCCGAGTCGGGCAGCTTGTTGTAGTACTCCACGGGGCGGAGCGTGCGCTCGTCCCGGAACAGGCCCAGGTGCCAGACCTGGGCGGTGGGCATCAGTTCCAGCATCGCGTCCACCATGCCCAGACCGGCGCGCAGGATGGGGACGAGGCCGATGCGCTCGCCGAGCTCACTCGCCTCCATGGGCTCCATCGGGGTCGCGATCCGCCTCGGCCTGGTCTGCGCGTCGCGCAGGGCCTCGTAGCCCAGGAGCCAGCTCAATTCCCGGACGACCTCGCGGAATTTCTTGGGCTCGGTGTCCACATCGCGCAGGATGGCGAGCTTGTGGAGGACGGCCGGGTGGGTCGAGACGTGCAGCGTGTCGGCGTTCGTCACGACGTCATCCTAGCGCGCCGATGCTCGGTCAGACGGCCGGTCGCGGGATCGAACCAGACGAGACCGGGTTCGCGCGGCGGTGGGATGTCGCCGACGGTCAACGCGCGCACCCACTGACGGCTTGACCCCGGGAAGGCTGCGTCCACGACGTGCGCGAACCGCGCCACGATCCGGCGGTTGGTTGCCGATGCGCGGACGACCCAGACCGATGTGATGCGGTCCTCCGGCCACGTCGCGGCGGCTTCCGCCAGCTTGCGATGCGTGGCACGCGTCGCTTCCCCGAGATCGCCGAAGCTGTTCCAGCACTCGACGAGGATCCGGGCTCGGTGCCTGGCGTCACGGATGCCGACGTCGGTCGATCGACGCGGGTCGGCGGGGCGGGTCGGCGTCTCGAAGGTGCCGGGTCGGTCAGTCGCGCGGGCGAGTCGGAGCACCGCCTCCTGGATCTCGAGATGTCCGCCGTCCGCCGGTGCGTCGCGCTGGTCGCCAAGGGGCCGCGTCAGCTGGATGGCCACTGGTCGCTCCAGGGCGACACCGAGCGCGATCCAGGTCTCGAGCGGCGCCCGGACGCCGAGGCCGCGCTCGATGCGGGAGACCTCCGCCTGACTCACCCCGATCAGGGCGCCCAGTCGACCTTGCGTCAGTCGCCGCCGCCGCCGGGCACGGCGGACCTCCGTGCCAAGCACGATCGCGACGGTCGTCGCTCGCCGGCGCGTTTCGCGATGATGCTCGGTGGTTCGGCGTCTCGGTCGCGGCATCGTGCCCATCCTCGCGAGGGGCCATTCGCTGGCGCTTACCTGGAGCCGGACGCGCGGCTCGGCGGGGCGGTCGAGCGGGGGCGGTGGGCCGGTCGGTCGTTCCTCGGGCCGGTCGGTCGTTCCTCTGCTACTCGCGGGACGACTACACCGGGCGTTCCGGCGCCGGCAACGCCAACGGACACTGCCCGCACGAGCCTGGAGTCAAGGTGATCGAGCGGGCGAGCACCGGCGGGTCGGCCTCCCGGAACGCGGTATGGCGCATCGTCCCCCTGACACAGTCGTGGGGCGAGTACCGCCGGGCGGATGGGCGGGATGGGCTGATCGGCGAATGGCTGATCGGCGAATGGCTGATCGGCGGATCGGGCACGACCCCAGCCCAGCACGTCGAACGGCCGGCCCCCGGAGGGAGCCGGCCGTCGCAGATCCGCGAGTGACGTTCGGGTCAGTTGCCGCCCGGCGTGACCTCCACCGTGCCCTTCACGAAGGACGAGCCCTTGGTGTCGGCATCGCCGAGCATCCCGAGCGCGGCCTCGGCCAGGTCGGATCGGTACGCATCCGCGGGCGGGGCGGCCGTGATGATCCCGGCGCCCAGCGAGACGTCCACCGTCTGCTGCCACTGGGCCGCGTCCATCACGCCGATACCGTTCGGGGACGGCCAGATCAGCGGGTTGACCTCGTTCATCATCCAGGCCTGGTGTCCGGTACCCAGCGTGGAGCCGGCATTGACCGTGTACTGGATGCAGTCGGCCGGGTTGTCCCGGCAGTAGATCCAGCCCTGGAACGACGCCTTGAGGAAGTTCGTCGCGATCTCCTCGTTGCCGTCTTCCGCCAGCCACGAGGCCCGCGCGAAGATGGCGTCCTGGAGCATCGCCACGCCCTCGTCGTTGTAGTTGATGACGTTGAGGTCGGTCGGCTGGTAGAGCTCGCCGGTCTCGGGGTTCGTAGCCTCAAGGACCTGGGCGTACTCGTTGTAGATCATCGCCTCGGCGACATCGATCTGGCGCGACAGCAGCAGGGTCATGTCGAAGGGCTGGATGACCTTCTCGTAGTCCGTGCCGGCTTCCAGGCCGTACTTCTTGGCGCCGGCCGTCACCTCGAACTCGTTGCCGAAGTCCCAGACGCCGACCTTCTTGCCCGCGAAATCCTGCGGCGACGTGATGTTGGAGTCCTTCCAGGACACGGACAGCGTGCCCGAGCGCTGGAAGATCTGGCCGATATTGACGAGGTCGGACGCGGGATTGCCGATCCGGGCCTCCAGGACCTTGGGCACCCAGCTGATCGTGAACTCGGGGCCGTCCGCGGCCGAGCCCGCCGCCTGCGGGATGACATCCGGACCACCGGGGACGATCGTCAGATCGACGCCGGCCGCCTCGTAGAAGCCCTGCTCAACGGCCGCGAAGTAGCCGGCGAACTGGGCCTGCGGGACCCACTGCAGCTGCAGGCGGACGGGCGCCATCGCGTCCGGCGCGGAAGGCGCGGTCGTCGGCGCCGTGGTGGCCCCGCCGTCGCCCGAACAGGCAGCGAACAGGATGCTGGCGCTCGCCGCCAGCGCGATGAATCCGCGGGTTCTCTTCATGCGCTCGACTCCTCCTCCAGTGATGACTGATCTGGATCGCTATGGTTCCGTGGCCCGCACGCTGGCGTGCCACGGGATGATGACGCGCTCCGCGGCCACGATCACGAGGTACATGACGATCCCGGTCGCCGCCCCGATGATGATGGCCGCCCAGGTGACATCAAACCGGAGCGCGCTGGCGCTCTGGACGATGACCCGGCCGAGCACGTCGCTGCTCCCTCCGAAATACTCGCCGACGATCGCCCCGATGAGGCTCAGCGTGGTGCTGACCTTCAGGGCCGTGAGGAAGTATGGCAGCGCGTTGGGGATGCGCACAGCCCGCAGGATGGTCCACTCCGACGCCGCGTAGGAGCGCATCAGTTCCAGTGCCGCGGGTTCCACCTGGGTCAATCCGCGGGTCACGTTGACGACGACCGGGAAGAAGACGAGGACCGCCACGATCATCATCTTGGACAGTGGGTTGAGCACGCCGAACCAGTTGTTCATGAGCGGGGCGAACGCGATGATGGGCACGGCGCTGGCCCCGATGGCCAGCGGCATCAGCAGCTCCCGGGCGGTCACGAAGCGCGCCGTGAGCAGCGCCACCACGACCCCCGCCACGGTGCCGATGACGAGCCCGCCGAGCGCCTCGAACAGGGTGGCGGCGGCGGCCTTGGCCAGGGGCCAGCGGCCGGCATCCCAGTTCTCGCCGAACGCTTTGGCGATCTCGGAAGGCGCCGGCAGCGGGAAGCCGCGGATCTCCAGGTTACTGACGATGAGCTGCCACAGCGCGATCGTCCCGACGAAGACGACCACGGCCGGCAGGTACCAGGCGGCCATCCGCAGGCGGTAGGCGAGCGGCGGGCCGCTCGTCACGCGGCGCGGTGTCGCCGGCACGGACGCGCTCACCCGATGCCGCCCTCAGCGGCCAGCCGGTCAGCGGAGGTCACCAGGACCTCGTCCTCACCCCCACCGGAACGCAGCGCCTCGCGGACCGCCGTGACGAGTTGGAAGTAGCGCGGCTCCTCACGCGTCGCGAGGCCGCGCGGCCGCGGCAGGTCCACCTCGATGATGTCCGTGATCCGACCGGGACGTGCGCTCATGACCACGACCCGAGACGACAGGAACACGGCTTCCGGGATGGAGTGCGTCACGAACACGACCGTGATGCCGGTCGCCTCCCAGATCCGCAGGACCTCCTGGTTCATGCGCTCGCGGGTCATCTCGTCCAGCGCGCCGAACGGCTCGTCCATGAGCAGGATGGACGGCTCGAAGGCCAGCGCCCGGGCGATGGCCACCCGCTGCTGCATGCCGCCCGAGAGCTGGTACGGGTGGTGTCGCAGGAAGTCGCCGAGCTCCACGAGCTCCAGCATCTCCCTGGTCCGCGCCGTCCGACGGGCCGCGTCGTAACCCATGATCTCCAGCGGCAGCTTGACGTTGTCCTCCACGGTCCGCCAGTCGAACAGGACCGGGGCCTGGAAGACCATCCCGTAGTCGCGGTCGCGGCGCGCCTGCGCGGCCGGCTTGCCGTTGACCGTCACGGCCCCGGCCGTCGGCGCGATCAGATCGCCGATGACCCGCAGGAGCGTGGACTTGCCGCAGCCGGACGGGCCGATGAGCGACACGAACTCGCCACGGCCGATGGACAGGCCGATCCCGGACAGGGCGGTCGTGACGACGACGCCGTCGCGGGTGAACGTCTTGTCCACTCCCGAGATGCGCACCACGGCATCCTGGGCACTGGTCGGATCGGTCATGCGGTCATCGTCTCCCATCGATGTGGCCTCAGCCCTCCGGGCTTGCCGACCGGCCGCGCAGCACGATCGACTCCAGGACGCGGATCAGCGCGAAGAACACCAGGCCCAGGAGTGCCGACACGAGGATGGACCCCCACAGCTTCTCCGGGCCGGTGATGTAGTACTGGTTGAAGTTGATGATCGCCCGCCCAAGGCCGTCCGGGATGCCGCCCGGCCCCTCGCCGATGATGGCGCCCACGATGGACGCGGTCGCGGCGATCTTGAGGGCCGTGAACAGGTACGGCAGCGAGGCGGGCAGGCGGACCTTGCGGTACGTGTGCCACGGCGATGCCGCGTACGAGCGCATCAGCTCCAGGGCCCGCGGGTCTGGCGAGCGCAGGCCGCGGATCATCGCGATCGTGACCGGGAAGAAGGTGAGGTACGTGGCGATGATGACCACGGAGGTCACGTTGGGACCCACGGCGAAGACGATCATCGGGGCGAGGGCCACGATCGGGATGGTCTGGCTGGCTACCACGTACGGCACGAAGGCGCGCTCCATGAGCCGCGAGTGGACGAAGACCGTGGCCAGGACCAGGCCCAGGATCGCCCCGACGACGAACCCGATGGCTGCCTCCCGCCACGTATAGAACGCCGCGCCGAGCAGATACGAGAAGAGCGACTGGTCCGAGCCGCGCTGGACCGGTTCGCCCAGGAAGAACAGGATGTTCCACCAGTGCGGCAGGTTCAGGTCGTTGGCGAAGTCCCAGCGAAATGGCGGGTCCCACACGAGCGGGGAGCCCGGGCCCGCGCCGATGGGCCGCCACGGCACACCACCCAGGAACTTGACGAGTTCCCATACCACGAGGATCGCCGCCAGGAACAGCACCAGCTGCACGGCGCGGCGACGCCCCGAGTGACCCTCGACGGGGACGTCCGGACTGGCGGCACCGGCATCGGTTGACGAGGTCCGGAACCGGCGTGGGGCGAGGCCGACCGGCCCGGCCGTCATCCGATCGGAAGGCTCAGTCGGCCGGTCACCCCGCGACCGCCTGGTCTGCGATGTCGAGCGCCGCGTCGATGATCTCGAAGCCGTGCGCCAGTTCCTCCTCCGTGATGCACAGCGGCGGGTTGGTGTGGATGGAGTTATTGGGCACCATCGCGTACAGCCCGTGCTGGCGGAAGTACCCGGAGATCGCCTTCATCTCGTCGGACGAGCCGTTGAACGGCGTCATCGGCGTCCACGGGTCGCGGGAGCGGACGAGGTCCAGGATGCCGAACAGGCCGAGGTTGCGATACGCGCCCACGGACGGGTGCTTCGCTGCGAGGCGCACGTGATGGGCGCGCATGACCTCGCCCATCCGGGCGCTGCGCTCCACCAGCCCGTCCTCCTCGTAGACGCCGATCGTGGCCAGGGCCGCGGCCAGCGAGATGGGGTGTGACGAGTAAGTGAGCCCGCCGTAGAACATCTTCGTCTCGAAGTGATCGGCGATGTGCCGGCGCATCGCGACCGCGCCGAGCGGCAGGTACGAGCTGGTCAGGCCCTTGGCCATGGTCATCAGGTCCGGGACCACGCCCCAGTGGTCCACCGCGAACCAACGCCCGGTTCGGCCGAACCCGGCCATGACCTCGTCCGCGACCATCAGGATCCCGTGCCGGTCACACAGCTCGCGCACCCCCTGGAGGTAGCCGTCCGGCGGGATGAGGATGCCGTTCGTGCCGACGATCGTCTCGAGGAAGATGGCGGCGATGGTGTGTGGGCCCTCGTAGCGGATGACGTCCTCCAGGCCCTGCAGCGATTCCGCCACGGGACGGGGTTCCGCCTCTCCCCAGCGGTGCGTGTCCGGGAAGCGGACGACACCCACGATGCCCGGCTCGTTGGCCCAGCGCCGCGGGTCGCCGGTGAGGGTCATCGCCCCCATCGTGGCCCCGTGGTACGCCCGATAGCGCGCCAGGACCTTGTGCCGGCCGGTCACGTGCCGCGCGAACTTGAGCGCGTTCTCCACGGCCTCGGCGCCGCCGAGGGTGAAGAACACCTTGTCCATGTCGCCCGGCAGGATCTCCGCGAGCTTCTGGCCCAGGCGGGCACGGATCTCCGTGGTGAACGCCGGGTGGACGAACTGGAGCTTCGCGGCCTGCTCCGTGATCGCATCGATCACGCGGCGGTCGCCATGGCCGATGTTGACCGACATCAGCTGGCTGTTGAAATCGAGGATGCGCTGGCCCTCCGGGGTGGTCAGCCAGACGCCCTTCGCCGTGTCGATGGCGATGGGGTCGATGGCGCCCTGGATGGACCACGACGTGAATGTGTGCCGGCGGCTGAGCTCGACGATCTCGTCGGTGGTCATCGCCCCGGGTGCGGTGCCGATACCCATGACTCCTCCTCAGGCGCCCGCGGGCGCGTTACCGGATTACAGCACATATCCTGACGGCGCAGGAACCCGCGCGCCGACACGGTTGCGGATCCTGGGCTAGACTCCGCGCCGCGTACCGACCCCCAGGTCAGCACAGGGACCCGACAACCCGAAGAGCCCCGCTCGCACGGCGTGTCACGCCGTCCAGGCAGCGTTCGACCCGTTCGCGTCTGTCGTGGTCGCCGGTCCCCAGGCCGGCCCCGAACCCATGTCCCTTTCCGTGCGCGCGGGCGCATCCGATCGCCGTCATGCCCCGGGCGTGACGCACGCAGGAAGGAACTCCATTGCGTAAGCCACATCCGGGCGCACGAGCGCTCATCCCGATGGCCCTGGCCGGGGCTGTCCTGTTCACCTTCGCCCCCGGTTCGTCCGGGATCGCGGCGGCGGCCGAGCCGAAGACCGAAGCGCAGCAGATCATCAAGGTCGCCAAGGCCCAGGTCGGCGACCCGTGGCGCTACGGCGCCAAGGGACCGCGCGCCTTCGACTGCTCCGGCCTGGTCATCTACTCGTATACCAAGGCCGGCGAGGCGAAGGTCATCGGCAAGGGCAAGATCCGCTCCGCGCGGGCGCTCTACCGGTACTTCAAGGCCAAGGGCCTGGCCAGTCGCTCCAACCCGAAGCCCGGCGACCTTGTCGTCTGGGGCGGTGGCACCCACATCGGTATCTACGTCGGCAAGGGCCGGGCCGTCAGCACCCTGACCAGTGGGGTCCGGGTCCACGGCGTCCACGCGGTACGGGCGAAGTTCACGGCCTACCTGCACACCGGCATGTCGACGAAGGCGATCGACGGCAGCTCCATCGCGCTCGTGAGCACGGCGACGTCCTCGAACGGCACGAAGAAGATCGCGATCGGCGACGTGCGCCGGACCGACGGGCTGGTCAACCTGCGCACGGGCCCGGGCATCGAGCGCGCGCGGCTCACCACCCTGCGCGACCGCACGAAGCTCGTCGTCCTCGGCAAGGGCCAGGACACACGCGGCCGCTGGTGGCTGAGGGTCGAGGCGGGCAGCCGCACCGGCTGGGTCGCCAAGTGGTTGACCGACTGAGCAACGCGCCCGACTGACCACACACGGGACGGCCCGGGCGCGTGCCCGGGCCGCTCGATTCCCGCTGGGTGGTACGGTGACACCACACGTATGCTCAAGGAGGTACCCGATGGACCGCGCCGGCTTCCATGACTGGCTGCAGCGCTACGTGGACGCCTGGCGGCTCAACGACCCCGTGGCGATCGGGGACCTGTTCAGCTCCGATGTGCGCTACGCGTACGACCCGTTCGACGAGGCGGTGGTCGGTCGCGCGGCCGTTGTCGCCTCGTGGCTGGATGAGCCGGACGAACCCGGGTCGTGGCAGGCCGAGTACCTGCCGTTGGCGGTGGATGGCGACGTGTTCGTGGCGCATGGCCGGTCGCGCTACCTGACCGACGACCGCCGGTCAGTGGAGCGCGAGTTCGCGAACGTGTTCGTCTGTCGTTTTGACGACGACGGCCGCTGTCGCGAGTTCACGGAGTACTACATGCGTCGTCGCCCCGACGTCGCGCCGGACGAGCCGCCGCCCGCCGGCTGAAGACATGCGCCGGGCCGCGGCGGCCGTGTACGCTCTCCTTCACTGACCCAAGACCGCGAAGCAGGTGAGGTGCCGAGTCGATGTCCCGCATCGTCCGTGGTGCGCTCGTCCAGGCCAGCTGGACCGGCGACAAGGAATCGATGATCCAGAAGCACGAGGAGCGTGCCCACGAGGCCGCGAAACAGGGCGCCCAGGTCATCCTGTTCCAGGAGCTCTTCTACGGTCCGTATTTCTGCCAGGTCCAGGATGCGCAGTACTACAGCTATACGGAGCTGATCCCGGACGGGCCCACGACGAAGCGCATGCAGGACCTCGCGAAGCAGACCGGCATGGTCGTCGTCGCCCCGATGTACGAGGTGGACGAGCGCGCCAGCGGCATCTACTACAACACCGCGGCCGTGATCGACGCTGACGGGAGATATCTCGGCAAGTACCGCAAGACCCACATCCCGCACGTCAAGGGCTTCTGGGAGAAGTTCTACTTCCGACCCGGCAACCTTGGCTACCCGGTGTTCGAAACGGCGGTCGGCAAGGTCGGCGTCTACATCTGCTACGACCGGCACTTCCCGGAGGGCGCCAGAGCCCTTGGTCTCAACGGTGCGGAGATCGTGCTCATCCCGAGCGCCACGAGCCGCGGTCTGTCCGAATACCTGTGGCGCATCGAGCAGCCCAGCCACGCGGTCGCCAACGGCTACTACGTCGGGACCATCAACCGCGTCGGCATCGAGGCCGACTACGGCGACGACGACTTCTATGGGCAGAGCTACTTCGTGGACCCGCGCGGCCAGTTCGTGGGCGACGTGGCCTCCGCGCATGACGAGGAACTCGTGATCCGCGACCTGGACATGGACAGGATCATGGAGGTCCGGAACACGTGGCAGTTCTACCGGGACCGCCGCCCGGACGCCTACGAGGACCTGACACGAGCATAGAGACAGCGGCCTGCGGAGGCGCTATCATCCGCGCCGGCTCGGCTGTCAGGAGGAGGACAGCCGAGCCGCTTCGTTCTCAGCCACGCCTTGGAGGTCGCTGACGATGCAGTTCGGATTCACGCTCAAGACCGATCACCCGGTCGAACGCGTCCTGGCCCTCACCCGCCAGGCCGAGGCCGCTGGTTTCGAATACGGCTGGCTGTTCGACAGCCATGTCCTCTGGCCGGATCCCTACCCGCTGCTGACCCTGATGGCCGGCGCCACGGAGCGGATGCGCCTCGGCACGTGCGTGACCAATCCGGGGACGCGTGAGCCGTCCGTGACGGCCTCCCTGCTCGCGACCCTGGACGAGATCAGCGGCGGGCGGATGGATCTCGGGATCGGGCGGGGCGACTCGGCACGGCGTGTCCTCGGCAAAGCACCGATCACGCTTGCGGACACGGAACAGGCATGCCGGCTGATTCGCGCCCTCGTCGCCGGCGAGCACTTCGAGTACGAAGGGGCCGACCTCCACTTCCCCTGGACGACCGGCTGGGACCTGCCGGTGTGGGTCGCCGGGTATGGCCCGATGGCGCTGGCCATGACTGGCCGTGTCGCCGACGGCGTCATCCTCCAGCTCGCCGACCCGAACCTCATCCGCTGGTTCGTCGACCAGGTCCGGGAAGCGGCGGCGGCGGCCGGCCGCGACCCCGCGTCCATCCGGGTGCAGGCGGCCGCGCCGGCCTACGTCGGCCCGCGGGAGCTGGGTCGGGAGCGGACGCGATGGTTTCCGGCGCTGGTGTCCAACCACGTCGTGGACCTCGTCAACAAGTACCCTCGCGAGCGGCTGCCCGACTCGCTCACCGGCTACGTGACGGACCGCGAGGGCTACGACTACCTCCATCACGCCGAGGTCGGGTCGTCCAACGCGGCATTCGTGGGAGACGAGGTGGCCGATCGCTTCTGCATCCTCGGCGAGGCAGACGAGCACATCGCCAAGCTGCGCGAGCTGGCCGACGCGGGCGTGGACCAGTTCAACGTCTACCTCATGAACGGGGACGAGGAGGAGCAGGTCGAGGCGTACGGACGTGACATCATCCCGGCGCTGACGGTCTGACTCCCCCGAGGGGACCGCACCTCCAGTGACCGGTTCAGACGCCCCGCTGCATCTCCGGACCACCGCCATCGAGGCGGCTCGCGCCTGGCGGGACCTGCTCCGCCTGAGCCGACCGCACGCCTGGCCATGGACGGCGCTGCCGTTCCTCGTGGGCGCGCTGGACGCTGAGCGCGCCGTGACGCCGGCCGTGGTCGTCGGGACGCTCGTCGCGGCGGGCCCGGTGAGTCTCGCGATCCATGGGGCCCGCGACGCCATCACCGCGCAGCCGCGCATCGCGCCCGCCGTCACCTGGCTTGCCATCGCCGCCGTCGGGATCCCGTCGCTGGTCGCCCTGGCCGTGGTCGTCGGCCCCGCGTCGGCGGTCCTGCTCGCCGTGGCGGTGGGGGTCGCCGTCGGGTCCCGTGTGGCGCCTTCCGTCCCGGCGGGCGCTCGTATGGCCATCGACCTCGCCGTCTGGCCGGCCGTCGCGGTCTTCGTCGCGCTGGGCGGCCTCCTCGTCCACGGCGGGTCGGCATCGGTGCCGTGGCCCTCGCTCATCACCTTGGGGCTGTGGGTTCTCGCCACCGCGGCCCTGCGCCAGGCGACGACGGCTGCGCCTCGGAGCCACGCGTGGATCGCCCTGGGTGCGTACCTCCTGGCGGCCATGGTCATCGGCACGCTTGGGGCGCTCGGCGTGCTGGCCGCGCTCGGACTCCTGCTGTACACGCTGCTGCCGGCGATGATCCTGGCGGCCACTGCCCCCAACGCCGACGCGGCGGAACGGGCGTGGAACGAGCGACGCGGCCTGGACCTCCTGGTCGGCGGGTGGCTCACGTTCCTGCTGCTGGCACACTGGGGTCACCTCGGGAATGACCCGATGGCGGTCGCTATCGCCGTGCCGACGATCCTGCTGGCCTACGCCATCCTGAACGTCCAGCTGGGTCGGCTGACGAGTCAGCCGACGCCCTCCCGCGACGGAGACGAGGACCGTCGCGATCCGTCACTGGCGATCGTGTGCGGGCACCACGGCGCGGGCCGACCCCTACCGGCAACGCTGGACGCAGTGGCGGCCCAGACCTATGCCGACTCGAGGGTCATCCACGTCGGGCGCGAGGTGCTGGTACCGCCGCGCCCGCCCGGCTGGACGGCGACCGACTGGACCCGCCATGTCGCGATCGAGACGACCGACGCCGACCTCGTCCTGTTCGTGGGACCGGACACCGTGCCGGATCCCATCGCGGCCCGGATCCTCGTGGAACACCTGGATCGGCGGGGCCTTGACCTGATCTCCGGTACGCCGCGACTCATCGGGCCGACAGGATCGGCGCGGGCTGTGGCGGCCGGCCCGCGACTGACCCGGAACGCCTTCGCGCCCACCTGGTGGTCCACCCTGTTTGGCGGCCGCCCACCGTGGACCGCACTGGCGGACGAGTCGATCCTCATGGTTCGTCGCAATGCCTACCGGTTCAGCCTGGCGCACGCCACCCGGTCGGGCGGTCCAGGTGGCGGCGACGGCATGGCTCGGATGCTGGCCCGCGGCGGCTACCGGGTCGGCGCGATCCACATCGCGCCGCACGCGGTGACAGTGCCGGCTACCAGCGTCGCGGAGGTCGTACGTGCCGTGCGCAACGGGACCATCACGTCCTCCGTCGGGCTGGCGCCGGCCATCGCGATCATCGCCCTGGAGCTGATCGCCTGCGTGGTGCCGCTCGTCCTGCCGTTCGTGGCGCTCGTCGCCGGGGTCGATCTCGCGATGTTGGCGCTATCGCTCGTGCCGCTGGCCCTGCTGATCGCCCTGCGCGTGACCATCGCCCTGGTCCAGCGCCAGCCGCTGGCGGACGTCGCGTGGCACCCGCTGACCGTCGCGGTGACGCTGTCGGGTCGACTGCTCGCGATCGCGGATCACGTCGCCGGCCGCGCCGACCGCGCCGGCCGCCACGGGCATCGCCTACCATCTGCCTCCTGACCGACCCCGACGATCCTCGTCCAGGAGGGACCGATGCGCACGCTCATCACTAACGGCACCATCGTCACCGCTGAGGGATCGCAGGCGGCTGATGTCCTTGTCGATGGCGAGACCATCGCCGCCCTCGGCTCGGACCTCGCCGGGGCCGGCATGACCGCCGACGAGACCATCGACGCGACGGGCAAGTACGTCATCCCGGGCGGCATCGACGTCCACACCCACATGGAGCTGCCCTTTGGCGGCACCTTCGCCAAGGACACGTTCGAGACGGGAACGCGTGCGGCGGCCTTCGGTGGTACGACGACGATCGTGGACTTCGCGGTGCAGACGCGCGGCGCGTCCCTTCGTGACGGCCTGGACGCGTGGCACGAGAAGGCGGAGGGGAACGCCGTCGCCGACTACGGCTTCCACATGATCATGAGCGACGTCAACGACGACACGCTCAGGGAGATGGACACCCTCGTGGCGGAGGGCGTGCCGGACTTCAAGCTGTTCACCGCCTACCCCGGGGTCTTCTACAGCGACGACGGGGCGATCTTCCGGGCGATGCAGCAGACCGCGAAGAACGGCGGGCTGATCATGATGCACGCCGAGAACGGGATGGCCATCGACGTCGTCGCGGAGCAGACGGTCGCGGCCGGTACGACCGATCCGATCGGCCACGGTCTGGCGCGCAAGGCCGTCTTCGAGGGCGAGGCCACGAACCGCGTGATCCGCCTGGCGGAGGCCGCCGAGGTCCCCGTCTACATCGTCCACCTGTCCGCTCGCGAGGCCCTCGCCGAGGTCCGCGCGGCGCGTGATCGCGGGTCGATGGCCTTCGCCGAGACCTGCCCGCAGTACCTGTTCCTGTCGCTGGATGACCTGGGCAATGGATTCGAGGGCGCCAAGTTCGTGTGCTCCCCTCCCCTGCGGCCCATGGATCACTGGGAGGACCTCTGGTCGGGACTCGTCAAGGACGACCTCCAGGTGGTCAGCACGGACCACTGCCCGTTCGACTTCGAGGGGCAGAAGGACCTTGGGCGCGGCGACTTCCGCAAGGTCCCCAACGGCCTGCCCGGCGTGGAGGATCGCGTGGACCTCCTGCACGACGGCGGCGTCGTGGCCGGCCGGATCACGAAGGAGCGCTGGGTGGAGATCATCTCCACGGCACCGGCCAAGCTGTTCGGCATGTACCCGCACAAGGGGTCCGTGGCCATCGGCGCCGACGCCGATCTCGTCGTCTACGACCCGAACCGCCGCCGCACGATCTCCGCCGCGACCCACCACATGGACGTGGACTACTCATGCTACGAGGGGCGCGAGGTCCAGGGCGCCAGCGACGTCGTCCTGTCGCGCGGCAGCATCATCGTGCGCAATGGCGAGTTCACGGGCCGCAAGGGCCACGGCAAGTTCATCAAACGGGCGGTCGCCGACCACGCCCGCCGCAACTGACCGTGCGGACCCGATGAGCGCCACGGCCTGGCGGGTCCGTATCCCTGCCGACATCACGCGCGTGGCCGAGGTGCGCTCGCTCGTGCGGACGGCCGTGGACGCCATCGACCCGATGGCCGACGTGGCCTGCCAGGACGACCTCGTGCAGGCCGTCGATGAAGCCGCCACCAACACGATCCTCCACGGATACAGCGGGGCACCCGGTTGGCTGGAGGTCGCGATCGAGTGCAGCGATGACCGGCTGGTCGTCACGGTGGAGGACGAGGCTCCCCCATTCGATCCCACCAGCGTCCCGGAGCCCGACCTGGCCGTACCGCCCGAGGCCCGCGTTCCCGGCGGCATGGGCATCCACCTCATCCGCGAGGCGACGGACGAGATCCGCCACTCCTCGCGTCCCGGCGGCGGCAATATCCTGACCATGACACGCCGGCTGGACCGGCGACCGAAGGAGGAACGCTGATGGCCCTCGAGACGACCACCGAACAGGTGGACGCCCGCGTCCCGGTGACCGTCGTCGCGCTCGGCGGCGAGCTCGACGCATCCAACTTTGCCGGGCTGGTAGAGGCAGTGCAGGGGTTGTACGCCTCCGGGACGCGGCACCTGCTCCTGGACCTCTCGGACCTGCGTTTCATGGCCAGCTCGGGACTCGTGGCCCTGCATTCCATCGTGCGGATCCTGGATGGCCAGTCGCCCGACGACGCCGAGGCCGGCTGGGACGCCCTGCATGCCGTCGGGCACGACACCTCCGGCGGGTCCTCCCAGACCGCGGTGCAGCTGTGCTCGCCGCAGCCCGGCGTCCAGCGCGTCCTGGATCGGACGGGCCTGTCACGGCTCTTCCGCACGCACCCCGATCGCCAGGCCGCCATCAGCGCGTTCTGACCGGCAGCACCGCTGGATGAAGCCGGCCCAGCACCTCGAGCAGCTCGATCTCGGCGCCGTCGTACGCCCGTTCGACGAGCTCGGTGATGCCCTGTTGATCGCCGTCGAGGATGCCGGCGGCCGACACCTGGCCGGGGCGCCAGCGACCGGGACCGGACACACCCGGGCGATCGGGTCGATCCGTGCGCATGGAGAAGTGGCCGGTCGGGTGGTCCTCCACGGACCGTCGGCCGATTCGGACGTCGTGCGAGCCGTCGCGGCCGCGCTCGGGGGTGCGCTGTCCATCGCCGCAGGAGCCGGCATACCGCCGGCGGCCAGCGGCTACGCGACCACGACGACACTGGAGGAGGAGCTGGCCCACGGCCGGCGCCTGCAACGGACTTTCGTGTCCCTCGTTCCGCCAGACGTGCCCGGATACGACCTTGCCAGCCATTACGAGGCGGCGCGGGAGGTAGGAGGTGACTTCTTCGACCTGTTCCGGCTTCGGCGGCGCGGGCGGCCGCTGAGCATCGTCGTGGCAGACGTGACAGGGAAGGGCGTGGCCGCAGCCCTCCTCATGGCCTTCGCCCGCCCGCTCCTTCATGCCGCGATCGATCACGCCCCGGATCCCGCGACCGCGCTGGAACGGACCAATACCATCCTCGCCGGTGAGCGGCGGACCGGGCTGTTCATCACGGCCCTGTGCGCGCGGTTGGATCCAGGCACGGGCGTCATGCGGCTTGCGAATGCCGGCCACGAACCGCCCCTGTTCGTCCCGGGCGACGGATCTCCCGTGGCGCTGGTCCTTGGATCCGGACCGCTCATGGGCGCATTCGCCCACCTGGACGTCCCAGAGGTCGAGGCCCGGCTCAGCCCGGGTGACGTCGTCCTGTTCTACACGGACGGGGTGACCGACGCCCGTTCGCCGGACGGGGAGCGCTTCGAAGAGGAGCGGCTCATGGCTGCCGTGCAGCGCGCCCGTGGCGGGACGGCCCACGACGTGGTCCGCGAGGTCAGCGACGCGGTGACGGCCTTCGCCGCGGGCACGGAGCCCGCCGACGACATCACGATCGTGGCCGTGGGACGGCATCGCCAGCGGGTGCGCGGCGCATCCCGCAGAGGCGCGCCACCGTGACGGTGATCCTGGACGGCGGCCTCGGCACGGAACTGGAGGCACGCGGCCACGACCTGTCAGACCGGTTGTGGTCCGCGCGGTTGCTGCTCAGCGACCCGGACGCCGTGGAGGAGGTCCACCTGGCCTACTACCGGGCCGGCGCCCAGGTGGCCACCACCGGGAGCTACCAGGCGACGATCCCTGGGTTCGAGGCTGGCGGCCTGGACCGTGACACGGCGCTCGCGGCGATCCGGGCGAGCGTCGAGATCGCGCGCCGCGCCCGCGACCGGTACGTGGCGGGCGCGGGGACGGACGCGGGATCCCTGCTCGTCGCCGGCTCCGTCGGCCCGTACGGCGCGATGCTCGCCGACGGCTCCGAGTACCGTGGCGACTACGATCCCGGCGTCGCCGCCCTTCGCGAGCTGCACGCCCCGCGCTTGGAGGCGCTGCTGGAGGGCGGCGCGGACCTGCTGGCGATGGAGACGATCCCGAACGTCCGCGAAGCGGAGGTGCTCGTCGCCCTGCTGGACGAGTTCGACGCGTCCGGCTGGCTGGCCTATCAGTGCCGCGACGGGACCAGCACCGCGGCGGGCGACCCGATCGAGGCGGCGGTGGGTGTCGCGACCGGTGCCGCCGGGCTCGTGGCCGTCGGCGTCAACTGCACCGCGCCGCGGTTCCTCCCCGAACTCCTCGGGCGGGCGGGCGCGGTCGCCGGCAACCTCCCGCTGATCGCCTATCCGAACATCGGTGATGCGTGGGACGCGGCCCACCACGTCTGGGTAGCTCGGGACGACGAGGGCACGTTCCAACCGGGCGTGGTGGCGTCCTGGTCAGGCCTCGCCGCCACGTGGCTGGGCGGGTGCTGCGGCACCAGCCCGACGGAGATCGCCGCCCTGGCCGCAGCACTTGAGCCCTAGGATCAGACGGTCCTGACGTCGCGCCGATCGAAGATGCGCAGGCCGGCGAGGATCAGCAGCTCCACGAGGGTCCAGCCGATGAGCGCCACGACGGCCGCGACATCCAACCGGGAGCCACTGTCGTCCGTGACGCGGTCGATCGAGAACATGCCGCGGAAGGGCTCGACGAACGGATCGGTGATGGTCAGGATCAGGCTGACGATATCGTTGCCCTGGTTGGCGATGAGCAGAAGCAGGATGATCCGCAGGACCAGGGCGGCCTGCAGGATGCCGAAGGCAAAGGTCACGATGCGCGCGACGGTCGAGACGCCGCTGGGACCAGCCGGCTCGTAGGCTCGCTCCGTCGTGCGCGTCGTCGCTGCATGCACCGGCGGGGCAGCCGCGGGAGCGGCAGGATCGACGACCGGAGCGGCCGGATCCGCCGTGGTCGTCTCGCGGACGCTGGTTCGCTCGTAGTCGGTCATGGTCGGGCCTCCTGGGGGTCAGGCGTAGGACCCGATGGTGCGCGCACGGCGTGCCGGTGCGCCTCGCAGTCAGGGCCGCGCACGTTGCAGCGGTGTGACACCCATCCCCGCGTCAACCGACGGTGGGGCGGCCCATCTCGCGGCGGTAGTGCTCGTTGAAGTCGAACAGGAAGCGATCCTTGCGCGGATAGACGCCGCTGCGATAGGCCCGCGATGAGACGCCGGTCTGCGCCCGCTCGCAGACCTCCCAGTCCTGCTTGCTGATGAGGTCCCACAACTCCACCACGGGCTCCGGCGCGAAGTCCTCCGAGGCGATCGTCTCGGGACGGAACAGGTACTCCGAGACCACGGTGGTGTGGTCCGGGCCGTTCGGCAGGGCGTAGTAGACCATCGCCGCGTCCGGGTGCAGGTTGAGCATGACGTTCGGGAACTGGAACGTGCCGTAGTACATGCGGTAGTCGTGCTCCCGAAGGTCCGGGAACGGCGGCAACGTGGAGCGACCCGTCCTGGTGAACGACGTGGCGCCCTCCACCATCCAGTTGCCGTCGTCCCCGGTCTCCCCGTCCCAGACCTCGCCGAACCGGTACAGCGGCACCATCTGGACGAGCTCCGGGTGGATCGTGGGGCAGTGCAGGCACTCGTTGTAGTTCTCGACGACGATCTTCCAGTTGGCCTTGACCTCGTAGACGATCCTGCGGCCGACGCGCAGTTCGTCCATCCGGTAGCGCTCGAAGTTGGTGATGCTCTCCGTGCCCTGGCGGAGCTGCTCCAGGAGCGGCCGCCGATCGTCCGCTTCGGCCAGGTTGACGAACAGGAACCCGGCGTACGCCTCGGCACCGATCTCGTGCAGCGGGTAGGCGGACCGCTCGAAGCCCTCGTCCTCTTCCACGTTGGGCGTCCCGATGAGCCGCCCATCCAGGTCGAACGCCCAGGCGTGGTACGGGCACTTGAACGCCTTGTTGACGTGCCCGCACGCCCCGGTCCCCGTCTCGTCCAGCAGCTTCGTGCCGCGATGGGCGCACACGTTGTAGAAGCCGCGCAGGTCACCGTCTCGGTTGCGCACGACGATGATCGACTCGCCGGCGAGATCGCGGACCAGGTAGTCGCCCGGGTTCGGGATCTCCTCTGCCCGGCCGATGCCGATCCAGCCGCCGAACCAGATCCGCTCCCGCTCCTCGGCGTAGACCGTTTCGCTCGCGTAATCGCGCCCGGCCAGGGTCGGGCGCGGTCGCCAGGTGGGAGCCTGGATGGTCATGTGGCGTCGCCTACCGGGTCCGCGGGAAGCCGAGGTCGATCTTGGAGGTCCCGGGATCCGGCCAGCGTGAGGTCACGATCTTGGCCCGCGTGTAGAACTGGATCCCCTCCGGGCCGTACATGTGCAGGTCGCCGAACAGGCTGTTCTTCCACCCCCCGAAGCTGTAGTACGCGACCGGCACCGGGATCGGCACGTTGATGCCGACCATCCCGGCGTTCACCTCGAACTGGAACTGGCGGGCGGCCCCGCCATCGCGGGTGAAGATGGCCGTGCCGTTGCCATACGGGTTGTCGTTGATGAGCTTGACCGCCTCGTCGTAGGTCTTCACGCGCATGACCGTCAACACCGGGCCGAAGATCTCGTCGCGATAGGCGTCCATGTCCGTGGTGACGTGGTCGATGAGCGAGACGCCGAGGAAGAAGCCGTCCGACTCGGAGTACAGCGGCAGCTCGCGCCCGTCGGCGACGACCGTGGCGCCCTGCTCCGCCGACGAGTCGAGATACGAGGCGACCTTGTCACGGTGCTGCTTCGTGACGAGCGGCCCCATGGCCGACGATGCCTCGTTCCCGGGCCCGACCTTGATCGAGGGGAGACGGGCCCGGATGGCCTCCACGAGCGGGTCCGCGACGTCCCCGACCGCGACGATGGTGGCGATCGCCATGCAGCGCTCGCCCGCGCTGCCGTACCCGGCGGAGACGGCGGCGTCGGCCGCCATGTCGATGTCCGCGTCCGGCAGGACGATCATGTGGTTCTTGGCGCCACCCAACGCCTGGACGCGCTTGCCGTTCTTCGTGCCGGTCTCGTAGATGTAGCGGGCGATGGGCGTGCTGCCAACGAAGCTGACGGCCGCGACGTCCGGGTGCTCCAGCAGGGCGTCCACCGCGACCTTGTCACCGTGGACGACGCTGAACACGCCCTCCGGCACCCCCGCCTCCTTGAGCAGTTCGCCCAGGAAGTTGGCGGCTGATGGATCCTTCTCCGACGGCTTGAGGATGAACGTGTTGCCGGTGGCGATGGCGGTCGCGAACATCCACATCGGGACCATCGCCGGGAAGTTGAACGGGGTGATGCCGGCCACGACACCCAGCGGCTGGCGGATCTGGTAGACGTCCACGCCCGTGCTCGCCTGCTCGGAGAAGCCACCCTTGAGCAGGTTCGGGATGCCGCACGCGAACTCCAGGTTCTCCAGGCCGCGGGCGATCTCGCCGAGGGCGTCGGAGGTGACCTTGCCGTGCTCGGCGGTCAGGTGCGCTGCGAGCTCGTGGCGGTGCTGCTCCACGAGGTTGCGGATCCGGAACATGATGTCCGTCCGCTTGCTGAGCGAGGTCGCTCGCCAGGCAGGGAATGCCGCCTTGGCCTCCGCGACGGCGGACGCGACCTCCGTGGCAGAGGCGAAGTCCACGTACCGGGTGATGGTTCCGGTGGCGGGATCGTAGACGGGTCCCTCGCGACCGGAGGTACCCGCAACAGTGCGGCCGCCGATCCAGTGGCTGACACGGCCGGGGGCTGCGCTGGCGGAAGGGGTCTCGGCTTCGGCGATGGACGTCATGGCGGGATCCTCAGGTCTACGGAGCGGTCCGGACACGATACACCGACCGGGCCGCGATCCCGGCCCGTGGCCCGACCCTCAGAACCGTGGGCGGGTCGCCGGGTCCGGCCAGTCAGGGACAGCGGACTCCGGGTCAGGCTCGCCAGCCGCCACGCGGCGCCGGCCGAGCCAGGTGTCCACCGCGACCAGCACCACCGCGCCTGCGGCGACGACGAGCGCCAGCCAGCCCCCGGCGGGGAGCGGACCGGGGCCCACCGGGTCGCGCCACGTCGTGGAGACCACCGCCCGCACGACCGCCCAGCCGGCGATGGCCAGCAGCAGGAGCCGACCATCGGCGGTGCGGATCCGACCGCCCGTCCCGGCCAGGCCTGCGGCGATGGCCATGACGAGGACCACGGCCACAGCCAGGGTGCCGGCGGCCTCGTAGGCCTGGGATGGGTGGGACGCGAGATCCGGGGCAATCGAGCCCCACGGCCCCGGACCCACGTACGCTGTCGCCCACGCGAGGTCCGTCGGCAGGCCCTGGCCGCTCCCGGCCGTCACCATCGCCAGTTTCCCGGCAGCCAGCGCGACGAGCAGGGGGATCGCGACGACCCGCGCCCAGGCGCGGACGGACGCGCCCAGGAGGACCGCGACGTACGCACCGGTCAGCAGCCCGCCGACCACGCCCGTGGCGAGCTCCAGGCCGCCGACGGCCGGATCGATGAACGTGTGCGGTCCGGCGGCGAAGGCATCCGGGTGGACCAGCAGGTAGCCGATCCGGCCGCCGACCACCGCGCCGGGGACGGCTCCGACCACGATGGACAGCAGGTCGTCCGAGCGCAGGCCGCGCCGCCGCGCGACGAGCGCCACCACCACCAGCACCATGATGAATGCGACGGCCAGGGCGACCGCCTGCCAGCGGACGACGAGGTCGTCGCCGAGACGCAGGAGGGGGTCGAAGTCGAAGGTGATGACGCCGATCGGCACAGTCCCGGCAGTGTAGCGAAGGTACAGGTGTCGGCTGGCCGACACCTGGCGTGTCGCCCACGACGTCGCGATGGTATGCCGCAGCCGACACGATGCCCGGGATGGGCCGGCGGCCTTGGGGGTTCGTCGGCCACCCGGGGGATGAGCGGCGCAGCGCGGGTCTGGGGGCCTGCGCTGCCGAAGCCCGGCGTCCGGCCCACGGGGGGAAGGGCCGGGCGCCCACGCCATCCAGGGGAGGCCATGTCGGCACGGGACGGGTCCGGGGATCCACGTCTCGACGTCTCGCTGCTGGGTCGCTGCGTCGTGCTCGCGACAAACGGTCGCGAGGTCCGTCTCCCGGGACGCCACGCCCAGGCGCTCCTCGCGGTCCTGGTGATCGCGCGCCGACCTCGCACTCGCGAGGCCATCGCCGTCGACCTGTGGCCGGAGGCGCTGCACTTGTCGACCGGTCCGTTGCGCCAGGCGCTCTATCAGCTCCGCCAGGCGCTCACCGCGGCCGGGCTCGACCCGGACGGCGTCCTCGAGTCGGACGCCGAATCGCTGGCGCTCCGGTCGGGCGCGGTCGCCACCCTGGACATCGAGCGCTTCGAAGCGTGCATCGCGGACCCTGGCTGCGGCGCCGCGGAGGCGATCCGCGTCTACGGCGGCGACCTGGTGGAGGGCCTGGGCCACGAATGCTTCGTCGCCGAGCGGGAGCGCCTCGCGGACCGCTACGAGGACGCCCTCGCGGACCTTGCCGCCCAACGGCTGGCGGAGGGTGACCTGGCCAGCGCGCGGACCATGGCGGAACGGCTGGTCGTGCGGGACCCTTTGCGGGAGGAGGCGCACGCGATCCTGATCGCGGTGCATGGCCTCGTCGGATCCAGGTCGCAGGTCGTGCGGCAATACCGGCGGGTCCGCGAGATCCTCGCCCGCGAACTTGGCGAGGTACCGCTGCCGGAGACGGATGCCGTCTATCGGCGGGCGATGGACAGCACGGTTCGCCGGTCCATGCACAAGGCCACGGAGACGGAGCGCCCGCTGGGGGTGGAACTCAAGGTCGTCGCCCGCGGGTAGCTTCGGGCGCGCCTCGAACGGAGGCCGGTCAGATGTGACGAAGCCCCGGCCTGGGCCGGGGCTTCGTGCCTGTGTCGAGAACGACGCGGGTCAGTCGGCCACGTCGGCGATCCAGTCATGGACCGCGGCCGTGTCCACGCGATACGCGAAGTCCGTCCCGCGGCAATACGCGTTGAGACCGAACGAGGTGACCGCCACGATCGTGTTGGAGGTCGCCGGGTAGAAGACGGGACCGCCGGAGTCACCGGAGCACGAGCCGCCCATGTCCTTCCCGTTCCCGGTCGTCTGGAGATTGAACCCGGCGGTATTCGCGCTGCGCAGGTTCGTCAGCTTCGCGTCCGCCTGGAGGCGCTCGCGGAACGACACGAACGCGACCGGGCTGCTGTAGCTCAGGCCGTAGCCGCTGAGCCGGAACCAGACGTCCTTGGTGCCACGGGCCTTGAGGAGGGCGTCCAGGGTGCCGACGTCGGCGAGGCTGCCGTACTCGCCGGGGTCGATCGGCTGGTCGAGGATGATGATCCCCGCGTCCTTCGTGTTCGGGAACCCGGCGAAGTTGTCGAAGCCGTAGTTGTACATCTCGTGTGAGGTCGCGCACAGGGTGCCGAGCGGCGCCACCGGGCCGCAGAACTCCGGGTAGCCGGACTGCGCGTCCAGCTGCGTCGCGGGATCGTATTCCTTGCCGCCGGACTGGTTGAACCAGATCCGCGCCGTGGGCATGACCCCGCCGGCGCCGTCGTCCGTGCAGTGGCCGGCCGTCAGGAAGACCGTCGAACTGAGCAGGGAGCCTGAGCAGCGGTGGCTGAAGTCGCCGTCTTCGTCGTAGAACACGACGAGCCCGACGAACGGGTGGTCGTTGTCCACCCGGTAGTTCTTGGTGATGGCCATCGCGGACGCGGAGAAGAGGACCGCAGCGACCATGGACATGGCCAGGGCAAGTTTGAACCGACGCACCATGAAACAGCCTCCAGGTGTGGGCGGGGGCGACCGGGGCCCCTCCACAGGGTCGCGGCCGTCCGGCAAGGTGCCGGGATCGTGGTGCGGATGCTACGCCGTCGCGCGCGCACGCGCACCCGGGCGTCGTGCCCGGTGGTGCGTGGCGGCACCAGTGACCCGCGCCGCGGGACGGTCAGGCCGGAAGCTTGCCCACGAGCTCCCGGACCGCCGCCGCGGAGGCGTCGAAGGCCGCCTGCTCCGCCTCGGTCAGGGCGATCTCGAAGATGCGCTCCATGCCGGTCGCACCCAGCACGACGGGCACGCCCACGAACAGGCCGTCCGTCCCGAACTCGCCCTTGAGCAGGACGGCGCAGGGCAGCACGCGCTTGCGATCCAGCAGGATGGATTCGACCATCTCGAACGCGCTCGCCGCGGGCGCGTAGAACGCCGACCCGGTCTTGAGCAGCGCGACGATCTCCGCGCCACCGTTGGCGGTGCGGTCCTCCAGGGCCTTGACCCGGTCTGGCGGCAGTAGCTCGGTGATGGGCACCCCGGCCACGGTGGAGTAGCGCGACAGCGGCACCATCGTGTCGCCGTGGCCGCCCAGGACGAAGGCGTGCGTGTCCTCCACGCTGACGCCCAGCTCCTGCGCGATGAAGGTCCGGAACCTGGCGCTATCCAGCACCCCGGCCATGCCCAGCACGCGCTCTCGCGGGAAGCCGGACGCCGCCATCGCGACGTGGCACATCACGTCCAGCGGATTCGTGACGATGATAAGGATGGCGTCCGGTGACTGGGCCGCGGCCGACTCGACGACGCCCCGGACGATGCCGGCGTTGATCGCCACGAGGTCGTCACGGCTCATCCCAGGCTTCCGGGCCACGCCGGACGTGACCACGATGATGTCGCTGCCGGCCGTGTCCGCGTAGTCGTTCGTGCCGGTGATGCGCGCGTCGTGACCCACCACCGGGGCCGCCTCGGCGAGGTCCAGGCCCTTC
The DNA here is from genome assembly GCA_040882345.1 of Chloroflexota bacterium. GTDB lineage: Bacteria > Chloroflexota > Limnocylindria > Limnocylindrales > CSP1-4 > SPCO01. Next base: position 1,587 of record JBBEBL010000267.1, on the reverse strand, counting down.
CCCTGCGGGAGGCCTTCTACGATGTCCACGAGGACGACGTCGGCCAGGCCGGCCTCCGCGATCCGCTGGGCGGTCGTCGCGCCGACATTGCCGGCGCCGATGACGGTGACCTTGTTTCGAGCCATGGGGACGCGTCGCTCCTTCGCTGGGTCGGTGGGGCTGTGAGTCGTCAGGCCATTCGGGGACCGGCGTCGCGGATGTCGTCCGTGACGCCGTCCACATACGCGGCGAAGTTGGCCTCGAACATCCGCGCGAGCCGGGCCGCCGCCTCGTCATAGGCGATGGGGTCGGCCCAGGTGGAGCGCGGGTCCAGGAAGCTCTCAGGCACGTCCGGGCACGCGGTCGGGACGTCGATGTCGAAGACCGGGTCGCGCCGCATGGGCAGGTCCGCGAGATCGCCGTTCAGCGCCGCCCGGACCATGGATCGCGTGTGCGCGATGTTCATCCGTTCGCCGGTCCCGTACGGGCCGCCCGTCCAGCCGGTGTTCACCAGCCACACCGTCACGTCGTGCTCGGCGAGTCGCTCCGTGAGCATCGCCGCGTATTCACCCGGGTGGCGGGGCATGAACGGCGCCCCGAAGCACGCGGAGAACGTGGCCTTCGGCTCCTTCACGCCGATCTCCGTGCCGGCGAGCTTGGCCGTGTAGCCGCTGATGAAGTGGTAGGCCGCCTGGGCATGGGTCAGGTGCGCGATGGGCGGCAGGACCCCGAACGCGTCGGCCGTCAACAGCACGACGGTTCGCGGCTGACCGGTCATCCCGGTCGGGTCGGCGTTGCCGATGAAATGGAGCGGGTAGGCACCGCGCGTGTTCTCCGTGAACCGTTCCGAATCCAGGTCAAGTTCGCGCGTCCCGGGGTGCAGGTCCACGTTCTCCAGGACCGTCCCGAAGCGCCGCGTCGTCTGGAAGATGTCCGGCTCGTACATCGCGGACAGGCGGATGGTCTTCGCGTAGCAGCCGCCCTCGAAGTTGAACAGCCCCTGGTCCCCCCAGCCGTGTTCGTCGTCACCGATGAGGCTGCGTTCCGGGTCCGCGGAGAGGGTCGTCTTGCCGGTGCCGCTCAGGCCGAAGAAGACGACACTGTCCCCTGCCGGGCCCACGTTGACGGAGCTGTGCATGGGGAGCACGCCCTCGTCCGGCATCAGGTAATTCATGACCGTGAACGCGCTCTTCTTGATCTCGCCCGCGTACTCCGTCCCGACGATGATGACCTCCATCCGTTCCAGGTGGAGGAGGATCGCCGTGCCGGTCCGCGTTCCTTCCGTGGCCGGGTCCGCCTGGAACGACGGCACGCAGATGATGGTGAAGTTCGGCTGGAAGCCCACCCGCTCCGCCTCCGTGGTCCGACGGAACAGGTTGCGAGCGAAGATGCTCGCCCAGGCCGTCTCCGTGTAGACCCGTAGTCGGCGCTGGTGGTCCGGGTCCGCCCCGATGAGCATGTCCTGGGCGTACAGATCCTTGTCCGCGCAGTAGTCCACCAGCCGTGCGCGCAGGCGCTCGTAGTGCGCCGCGCTGATCGGCCGATTGACGGGTCCCCACCAGATCTTGTCGCGGCTGGTGGGCTCGTCCACGATGAACTTGTCCTCCG
>JBBEBL010000266.1:5400-9983 GCA_040882345.1 Chloroflexota bacterium | reverse complement strand
CTCGACCTGGTCGAGCTCATCATGAGCCTCGAGGAAGAGTTCGGGACGGAGATCTCGGACGAGGACGCGGAGAAGATCCGCACCGTCCAGGACGCCGTCGACTACATCGACGAGCGCGCCTCCTAGCACCAGGGCGACGGCGGCCGAGGTGCGCCCCGGTCAGGCCGTCGCCGAGCGCCTGGGCCTCCCGGTCCGCGACCTCGACCTGCTGGAGCAGGCTCTCGTCCACTCCAGCTGGCTGCACGAGCACCCTGACGCGGCGGACGGCCACAACGAACGACTCGAGTTCCTGGGTGACGTCGTCGTGAACCTCGTCATCTCCGATGCCCTGTACCGCCGCCACCCGGCCGACGACGAGGGCGACCTCTCGGCGCGTCGTGCCGTCATCGTCTCGACCACCGGTCTGGCGCGCCTCGCCGGTCGGATCCACCTCGGGGCGGACCTGCTGCTCGGCGAGGGCGAGGCGCAACGAAGCGGCCGTACCAGACCGTCGCTGCTCGCCTCGTCGTTCGAGGCCCTGATCGGCGCCCTCTACCTGGATCTCGGGTACGAGCCGGTCCGTGCCTGGCTGACGGCGCTCGCCGAGCCGGAGCTGGAGCGCGAGGCGACGGTGTCGTCGCTCAAGAGCCCCAAGAGCCGGCTCCAGGAATTCACCCAGCGACGGTCCGGAGCCCGACCCGAGTATCGCCTCGTCAAGGCGACCGGGCCGGATCACGAGCGGTCGTTCCGGGTGGAAGTGTGGGTGGAGGACACCCTGGTCGGGACGGGCGAGGGACCGTCGCGTCGCGTGGCGGAGACGGCCGCCGCTGACCAGGCGCTGGAGCACGTCCGTTCGTTGCCCCCGCGGGCCGACGAGGAACCCGAGGGAGGAGCGGCGTGACGGACGAGCCGCGACCCTGGACCACCGCGCCCCGGTTGCTGGCGCTGCGCCTGCAGGGATTCAAGTCGTTTGCCGAGCGCACCAACGTCGAGTTCGGCGGCGGCATCAGCGCCGTCGTCGGCCCCAACGGCTCGGGCAAGAGCAACCTCGCGGACGCCCTGCGCTGGGCGCTGGGGGAGCAGGGGCGAGCCCTCCGGTCGCGCAAGGCGGAGGACGTCATCTGGGCCGGGTCTGAGAAACGCGCTGCCCAGGGGATGGCGGATGTCACGCTGGTCCTGGACAACGGGGACGGCCTGCTCCCGGTCGACTTCCGCGTCCTGGAGCTGGGTCGTCGGCTGTACCGGAGCGGCGAGAACGAGTATCTCCTCAACAGGCAGCGCATCCGTCTCCGCGACCTCGTGGACCTGCTCGACGGCGCCCACCTGGCCGACAACGCATTCCTGTTCATCGGCCAGGGGATGGTGGATCAGGCCCTGGCCCTTCGACCAGAGGAGCGCCGACCGCTCTTCGAGGAGGTAGCCGGGGTCCGTCGGCACGAGCGGCGACGGCGCAAGGCGGAGGAGCAACTGGCCGAATCGGAAGCGAACCTTGCCCGGATCGACGACATCCTGGCCGAGCTCCGGCCCCAGGCGCGTCGACTCGCGGCGCAGGCAGAGCAGCAGGCGACCCGGTCCAGCGTCGGCGACGAACTCGCCGCCGCCCTCCTGGCGTCCACCCATGCCCGCTGGCACGAAGCGGCCGCGCGGCTGGCCGAGTCCAGCGCGCGTCGCGAACGCGCCGGCGCTGAGGCGGACGCGGCCATGGGGGATCTCGAAGCCGCCGAGCGCACGGCGCAGGGCCTGGCGGCGGAACTCTCCGCGCGCGCGGCCGTGGAGCGCGACCGGCGGGAGGCACACGACGCGGCGCGGGCCCTCCTGACCTCCCTCCAGCTGCGCGAAGGTCGGATCGCGTCCGACCTCGAGGCGATCGAGCGCGACCGCCTGCGGCTGGACGGCGAGCGCGCCGTGGCGGAGACCGAGGCTGCCGCCCAGCGTCGGGCCGTCGTCGCCCCGGTGCCGGCCCGCGACCTGGACCTCGAGGCGGCGGTCACGGAGGCGGACCGGGAGTCGGCCGAAGCGCTCGCGGAACTCGCGACCCTGCGCTCGGCGACACGTGCCCGCGGCGAGGAGCTCGCCGCCCTGCGTCGGGCCGAGGCGGCGCGGCAGGCTGAGGCCGAGACTGTGCGTCGCCGTCTGGGCGAGGCGGAGCGGCGCGCCGCCGAGGAAGCGTCCGCGCTGGCGGCGATACGTGCCCGGCGGGACGAGGAGGCGAGCCGACTCGAGGTGGCGCGCGCCGCCCTGGAGGCCGCGATCGCGGCCGAACGGGACGCCCAGGCCCATCGGGAGACGACGCGCGCGCTCCTGGAGTCCGCGGAGGCGGAACGGGCGGCCGCGGCGGACGCGGTCGCGACGGCCTCCGCGGCGGTCGCGGCCCTGCGCGGGCGCCTGGATGCGCTCACGGAACGGCTGGCGGAGGAGGAGCGGCGACCCATCGCGCGCGCTGCCCGCAAGGTCGGCGGTCGGCGCCTCGACGACGACCTCGTCGTGGATCCGGGCCTCCGGGCCGCCGTGGAGTCGGCCCTCGCTGACCGGGCTCGGGCCTACGTCGTCGAGCGCGGCGTGATCGACTCCCTGCGGGCGGAGCGTGGCCGACTCATCGTGGAGGAGCGCCTGACCGATGCGGCGCCCACGCCCTCGGCGGCCGAGCGCCGGCTGTCCGATGCGGTGGCGGCGGCCGGCGGCGGCCTGCTCGCCGATGCGATCCGTCGCGATGCGACCGGCGGAGCCCGGCGACTGCTGGCACGAGCCGTCTGGGTCCCTGACCTCGCGGCGGCGCTGGGCATCCAGGATCGCCTGCCCGCCGGCTGGGTCGCCGTGCCTCGAGATGGATCGGCCGTGGTGGACGACGTGGCCGTGGCCATCGGCGCCGCGGAGTCGAACCTTGAGCGCCGCTCGGAGCAGGAGCGGCTCGCGGGGGACGTGGCGGCTGGCGACATCGCGCTGGAGCGACTCCGTGTCGCGGCGGCCACGACCGCGCAGGCCGCGCAGGCCGCTCGAGCCGCCGCGGAGCTCGCGCGGTCGGACGAAGCGCGACTCGCGGGAGAACGGCGCCGGGCGGAGGAAGCGGAGCGGACCGCCGCCCGCGCGTCTGACGCCGTCGCTCGCGAGGCCGCCTGGCACGAGGCGCAGGCCGCTCGCCTGGAGGGGGACGTCGCCCGGCTACGGGACGGCGTCGCGACGCACGTTGGCCAGGCACCGGCGATCGACTCGAGCGGCCAGGGCGCCGACCACGATCCGTCGGCCCTCGCGACCTGGGAGGCGCGGGCCGCGGAGCTGCGTGATCGACGAGACCGGCTGGCGACGCGGCTCGCCAGCCATGACGCTGCACGCCGGGACGCCGAACATCGGCGGGCGCGCGCGGAGGCTTCGGCCACGATGGCGGACGAACGGATCGCCCGGGCGGAGCGCGAGGCGGCGACCCTGACGGAGCGCGAGGCCGCCCTGTCCGTGGAGCGCGACGCCCTCCGGGCCGAGATCGCCGCAGCGGTCGCGACCGAGGCCGCGGCCCGCGCGGCCCTGAGCGAGCTGCACACGGCCGACACCACCGATCGTTCCCGCCTGACGGAAGTGGAGCGGGCTGCATCCGGCGCCCGAGAGCGTCTGCGCGCCGCGGATGATCGACTCCGGGCCGCGGATCACGCCCAGCTGGAGGCGCGCCTCGGGATCGAGTCCCTGCGCGAGAGCGTGTTGGTGGAATTGGCCGGGATGGGCGGAGTCGGACTCGCCAGTCTTGGCTTGCCACCGGCGCCTTCGAGCGGGGAGGTGACGATGGACGAGGATGCCGACGCGGATCCTGACGCGGATCCGGACACGGCGACGCTCGAGGCCGCACTGGCCCTCCTCGCCCAGCACTGGGCCGCGGAACCACCGCCGGCGAGCCCGCCATCGTCGGGACGCCTGGCTCAGCTCCGCCGGCGCTATCACGAGCTCGGGGCGGCCAATCCGTACGCGGTCGAGGAGTATGCGGAGCTGAAGGCGCGCCTCGAGGCGCTGGAGACCCAGGGAACGGACCTGCGCGCGGCTATCTCCCACACGCGAGACCTCATCGCGGAGTTGGAGACGATGATCGCCGAGCAGTTCCGTGCGACGTTCGCGGCGCTGGAGACCGCGTTCGAGCGGCGCTTCGAGCAGCTCTTCGGCGGTGGGTTCGCCCGGCTCTCCCTGACCGATCCATCGGATCTCGGCGCGACCGGGGTGGAGATCGTCGCGCGACCTCCGGGCAAGAAGGCCCAGGCGTTGGCGATGCTCTCCGGCGGGGAGCGCGCTCTCACGGCGGTCGCTCTGCTGTTCGCCATGCTGGAGGTCCGACCGGTCCCGTTCTGCGTGCTGGACGAGGTAGATGCCGCGCTGGACGAGGCCAACATCGGGCGGTTCGCAGAGGCGCTGCGCAGCCTCGCGCATCAGACCCAGTTCATCGTCATCACGCATAACCGCGGGACGATCGAGGCGGCGGATGCGCTCTACGGCGTGACGGTGGGCGACGACTCCGTGTCGCGCGTCATCAGCCTGCGATTGGACGAGGCCCAGGCCCTGGCCGAAGATCGCGGTCGCGAGCTGGCGTCGGCCGGCTGATGCCCTTCTGGCGACGGTCCCGCGAGGAGCCG
>JBBEBL010000266.1:0-5300 GCA_040882345.1 Chloroflexota bacterium | reverse complement strand
GGAGCCGTCCACCCCGGAGCCGCCGCCGGCGCCCGTGGCCCGGCCGCCCGAGAGCGCGGTCGCTCCCGGGGAAACCTTCGAATCTGGAGGTTCCGTCGACGCGTCCGATGAGTCGCCCGCGCACGGATCCGGCGCGGGTCAGGCCACCGAAACCTTCGATTCCGAAGCTTCCGATCTGCCGCCAAGCGAGTCGCCTGCGCACGACGCCGGCGCTCGGCCGGACGCACAAAGCTTCGGATCCGGAGGTTCTGACGGCTGGGGAGGCGGGCCGCTCGCCGCGGTGCCGACGCCGGCCCCCGCCATCCCGGCGTTCGACCCCACCGCCTTCCTCGCCGTCGCTCCCGCGCACACCCTGGACCAGGGGCTGGAGCGCACGCGCACCGGCTTCATGTCCCAGCTGCGCGATCTCCTGGGCGGCGACGACCCGCAGTGGGACGACGTCGAGGAGACGCTCATCGCCGGCGACGTAGGCGCGGCGCTCGCGATCCGACTGGTGGAGAACGCTCGCCGCCGCCGCGATTCGGGCGGGGCCGAGGCCGCCATCCGCGCCGAGCTCGCCGCGCTGCTCGTCCCGCGCGACCTCGATTGGACGCCGAAGCCCGCGGCCGGTGGCAGTCCGGCCGTCGTCCTCGTGGTGGGCGTCAACGGGACGGGCAAGACCACCACCATCGGCAAGCTCGCCGCGCGTTACCTCGCGGAGGGTCGCACCATCATCCTCGCCGCCGCGGACACGTTCCGCGCCGCCGCCATCGACCAGTTGCGGATCTGGGCGGATCGGGCCGGCGTGCCGGTCGTCGCCCATGCGCCGGGGGCGGATCCCGGTGCCGTGGTCTATGACGCGCTGGACGCGGCTGTCGCGCGCGGCGCGGACCTGGTCATCGCAGACACCGCCGGCCGGCTCCACACCAAGGCCAACCTGATGGATGAATTGACGAAGGTTCGGCGGGTCATCGACAAGCGCCTGCCCGGTGCCGAGCCAGAGACCCTGTTCATCCTGGATGCCACGACCGGCCAGAACGGGCTCGCCCAGGCCCGTGCGTTCCACGAGGCGGTCGGCCTCACCGGCATCGTCCTGACCAAACTCGATTCCACGGCCAAGGGCGGCATCGTGTTCGCGATCGAGGATGCCCTCAGGATCCCGGTCCGGTTCGTCGGGGTGGGGGAGGGGGTCAACGACCTGCTGGTGTTCGATCCCGACGCCTTCGTCGAGGCACTGTTCGCGTAGCACGGTGCCCGCCGGTGCGTCCCCCATCTCGGTGGCAGCGCACGAACGGGGGGCATCGGACCGGTATCGCGGGCTGGATCCACTCGTCGACCGTGGGATCACGCGTGCGGCTCACGTCTGGAGCCGCCCCGGCGGTACTCGAGGGGCCGTAACCGGCCCTGATGCCCGGCATGTTGCGCTGGCACCGAAACCTGACCGACGAACGGGCGCGCGGCCCGAAGCGACCCGCCCGGCGGAGCGGGCGGTCCGGCCCGACCTGACGCTGCACGCCGAGGCCCTGGCCCTTGACCTGCGTTACACTCAAGCTCGCCTCGGTGCGTCAGAACCCGCGCACCACCCGGAGGACCGCCGCGCCACGCCGCGCCCGGCCGTCCGGTCCACCACACGACGGGAGTCCTGACCGGACCGTGTTCGATACCCTCAGTGACCGCCTTCGAGCGACGCTCGGCAACCTGACCGGCCGAGGCCGGATCAGCGAGGCCGACGTGGACGCCGCCATGCGCGAGGTCCGCCTCGCCCTGCTGGAGGCGGACGTCAACTTCAAGGTCGTAAAGGACTTCGTCGCCCGGGTCCGTGAGAAGGCGGTCGGCGCGGACGTGCTCCAGAGCCTGACCTCCGGCCAGCAGGTCGTGAAGATCGTCCACGACGAGCTCGTGGAGCTGCTGAGCGGCGGCGACCGCGTCTTCCACCTGTCGGGTAATCCGGCGGTCGTGGCGATGGTCGGCCTCCAGGGCTCGGGCAAGACGACGACCACCGCCAAACTCGCCCGCCACATCGTCAAGCAGGGCCGCCGGCCGCTGCTCGTGGCCGCGGACCCGTATCGTCCGGCCGCCGCCGACCAGCTCCAGACCCTGGGCAAGGCCCTGGATATCCCCGTGTTCCGGGCGGCACAGGGCACCTCCGTACCGGATATCGCACGTCAGGGGATCGCCGAGGCGCGCCGCCAGGTTCGTGACGTCGTCATCCTCGACACCGCCGGTCGACTCAGCATCGATGCGACGCTGATGGCCGAGATCGCCGCGGTCAACGAAGCGGTCCGTCCGGTGGAGACCCTCCTCGTCGTGGACGCGATGACCGGCCAGGAGGCCGTCGGGGTGGCCCAGGCGTTCGTCGCAGCCGTGCCCGTCACCGGTCTCGTCCTGACCAAGATCGATGGCGATGCCCGTGGTGGCGCCGCGCTGAGCATCTCCGCGGTGACGGGTGTGCCGGTGAAGTTCCTGGGCACCGGCGAGAAGACGGACGCGCTGGAGGTCTTCCACCCGGACCGGCTCGCCGGCCGGATCCTGGGCATGGGCGACATCCTGACCCTCGTCGAGCGGGCCCAGGAGACATTCGACGCCAGCCAGGCGCAGAAGATGGAGGAGAAGCTCCGCAAGGCGAGCTTCACCCTGGAGGACATGCTGGACCAGCTCCAGCAGGTCCAGAAGATGGGCCCGATCGGCCAGATCATGGGCATGATCCCGGGCATGGGCAACCTCGCCGGCGAGGCCCAGGCGGCCGTGGACCGCGGCGAACTCAAGCGGACGGAGGCGATCATCCGGGCGATGACCCCGGTGGAACGGCGCGACCCGAACGTCCTGAACGCGTCCCGTCGGCGCCGGATCGCGGCCGGCAGCGGGACCACCCTCCCAGATGTCAATCGACTGGTGAAACAGTTCACCGAGATGCAGAAGCTCATGAAGCAGCTTGCCGGGGGCGGCCGCCGTGGCGCGCTGGGCAGCCTCGTGGGCCGGCGCTGAGCGCCGAAGGAGACGCACCATGACTGACCAGCCGCCGCTCCAGCCGGACCACGAACCGGCCCCAGCCGTCACGACGTCGACGGTCGCCCCGCCACCGACGTCCGCCCCTCCATCCTCGCGGACTCGCTGGTTTCTCGCGCTCGGGGCCGTCGCGCTCGTGGCCGTCGGGACGATCTTCGCCGCCCTCGCCCTGACCGGTTCGTCGCCGGCGGCGACGGTCACGGGCTACGTGCCCGCGAACAGCGTGATGTACGGCGAGGTTCGCCTGGACCTCCCCGGCGACCAGCGCGCCGAGATCGGCCGGTTCCTGTCCCGGTTCCCGGGCTTCGCCGACCAGGCCGCCCTGGACATGAAGCTGGACGAGGTCCTGGACCGCCTGATCTCGGACGGAACCGACGGCGAGCAGACCTTCACGCGGGACATCAAGCCGTGGTTCGACGGGGAGATGGCGTTCGCGGTCGGCCCACTCCCGGATGCCGCATCCATCGGCGACCCCACGACCGCCGCCGCATCCACCAGGGCGCTCGTGCTGCTGTCCGTCAAGGACGAGGCTCTTGCCCGGACGTGGTTCGCCGGGGTCATGTCCAAGGCCGGTGCCGCCGGTGTGCCGGAGACCTACCAGGGCACGGAACTGACCGTCTTCAGCGACGACTCCATGCCGGGCGCCAGGGGCGCGTTCGCGCTCATCGGGGGCAAGGTGGCCGTGGCCGGTGACCTCGCCTCCGTGAAGGCCGCCGTGGACACCGGCGGCAGCAGCGGGCTGGTGGCTGATGCGGACGTCGTCGCTGCGATGGCGGCGATGGACGGTGACCACGTCGGCTTCATGTTCGTGGACCTCCGGTCGATCGTCGAGAGTGCCCTCGAACTCGGCGAGTCGATGGCGTCCACGCCACCGGTCAACGACGCGATGCTGGCCCTCGTCCCGGACTGGTCGGCATTCCGCCTCCGGGTGCAGGGTGACGGGCTGGTCATGGACGGGGTCATGCCGGACGTCGCGGGCGCTCCAGGCCCGGACACGAATCGGGCGAATGCCCTGAGTGGCTGGGCGCCCGCCTCCACCATCGTCCTCGCGACCGGAAACGAGGCCGGGGCCACCTTCCTCGACTCGATCGCGCTCATGCGCCAGCAGCCCGACCTCGCGGAGGTGTTCCAGGGCGTGGACGGGGCCGTGGGGATCCTCGGCGGCATGGACGCGGTGCTCGGATGGATGGGCGACAGCGGCATCGTCATCTCGCAGGGCGCGAGCGCACCGGAGGGCGGGATCGTGTCCATCCCGACGGATGCGACCAAGGCCCGCCAGTTCCTCACCACCATCCGCTCCTTCGCGACGCTCGGCGGCAGCCAGGCCGGGATCACCGTCCGGGAGGAGGACTACGCGGGCACGACCATCACGATCATCGACCTGGGCTCCCTGGAGGATCTCGCGGGCCTGGCCGGCGGGTTCGGCGGAGGTCAGGTCCCGTTGGATCCCTCCACCGCGCCGCTTCCGTCCGGCAACGTGGAGATCGCCTACGCCGCGACCGACCAGGTCGTGGTCATCGGCAGTGGTCCCGGGTTCGTCCGGAGCGTCCTGGATGCCGGCGCCGGGGCCTCCCTGGCCGACGACGTCCGCTTCACCGGCCTCGTCGGTCGGGTCGGCGCTGAGCACACGGGCCTGTCATTCGTGGACATCGCCGCCATCCGGACCCTCGTCGAGGGTCGGCTGTCCGAGGCGACGCCAGCGGAGCGCGCCGAGTACGAGGAGTCGGTCAAGCCATTCCTCACCCCATTCGATGCCTTGATCGCGTCGTCCGTCGCCGGGAGCGACCTCGACGCCCAGCACATCGTCATCACCGCCAAGTAAGGCCAACCAGCCGGGACGGCCCAACGTCCCGGCGAGCAAGCAGGAGAGACACGAGATATGGCAGTCCGGATCCGGCTGACGCGCGTGGGCGCGACCAAGCAGCCGACCTATCGCGTGGTCGTCGCGGACGCACGGAGCGCCCGCGACAGCCGCGCCATCGACACGATCGGCCACTACAACCCGCGCACGGACCCGATCGAACTCGTCGTCGACGGCGAGAAGGCCAAGGCCTGGCTCGCCAAGGGCGCCCAGCCCTCGGATACCGTCGCCCGCCTGTTCAAGCAGGTCGGCATCCTCCCCGCCGGCAAGTAGGAGCGCACCCACATGGCAGCCAAGGAACTGGTCGAGTACGTCGCCAAGGCCCTCGTGGATGATCCCGACGCCGTGAAGGTGGAGGTCGTGGAGGAGGACGGCGCGACCGTCATCGAGCTCCACGTTGCCGAGGACGACATGGGCAAGGTGATCGGGCGCAACGGCAGCGTCGCCAAGGCAC
>JBBEBL010000265.1:0-10093 GCA_040882345.1 Chloroflexota bacterium | reverse complement strand
GGGCGACCCCATTCCGGGGGCCGCTCCTTCTCCCCCCCGCCCCCGGCGCGCCCCATCTGGTGCGTGACCCTGAGTCACGGATCGCGGATCGCCCCGCGGGACTGCTCCCGGATCCACGCCAGGATCGCCGGTTCTGTGGGCCACCTCCGAACAGCCATCGCGGAGCCGTGACTCCCGGTCACGGCCGAGGCAGAGGTCCAGGCCCGGGCCGGGCCGGGCCGGGCCGGGCCGCGCCGCGCCGGTTTAGTCCGGGTGCAGAGCTATCTGGTTGACTGCGTCCATGCCACCATCGATCCGCACCACGCTCGCCGACCTCGTCCGCAGCACCCGCACCCGACTCGACATCAGCCAGCAGCAACTGGCCGACGCCTGCCACATCGACCGGAGCTACGTCGCACTGATCGAGCTCGGGCGGGCCAACCCCACGCTCGCGGTCGTCCAGCGTCTGGGCCAGGCCCTTGGCCTCGAGCTCGAGATGGTCGGCCGCCCACCCCTGATCCTGGGCGGACCGAGGCAGCGTGACCTGGTGCACGCTCGTTGCAGCGGCCACGTCGACCGTCGCTTCAACGGTGCGGCCTGGGAGACCGCTCGAGAGGTGGAGATCGTCCACGGCAGGACGCACGGCTGGATCGACCTGCTCGCCTACGACCCTCGGACAGCCACGCTGGTCATCGTCGAGATCAAGACCTGGCTCGATGACATCGGTGCGCTGGAGCGCCAGCTCGCGTGGTACGAACGGTCCGCGTCCCAGGTGGCGGGGCGCCTCGGCTGGCGGCCACGCTCGTTGATGACCTGGGTGCTGGCGCTGGCGAGCCGCGAGGTGGATGAGGCGATCCGCCTGCACCGGGATGTCCTCGCGCTCGCCCTCCCCGCCCGGGCGGAGGCGATGACGGCCGTCCTGGCCGGATCGCCGCCCTCGCACTCGCGCGGCCTCGCCCTCATCGATCCGTCGAGTGGGCGTCGCGACTGGCTCCTGCGCACGACCGTGGACGGGCGGCGACGGGCGGCACCGTACGCTGACTACGCCGATGCGGCGCGGCGATTCGCGGCCTGACGCCGCGGTGATGGCCCGTCGTGTCCAGGAGTCACGAACCCGCGATGGCCGTGAGGAGGTGGTTCCGGATTCCAACAAAGCATCCCCGGATACGAGCGGACCTCGCGGGACCGATGGCGGATCCGTGACTGGGAGTCACGACCGGCCCGATGACGCCAGCGCTTCCTGCAGCGCCGCGTGCACGAGCGCGCGCGTCGCGGCAACATCCCCGGACGTGTCGATCACCCGCGTCGCCCGTGGCAGGAGCCGAGAAACGAGGTCGCCCTGGGCGGCGATCCGCGCGGCGGCGTCGTCCGCATCGCTCCCCCGCCCCACCAGGCGCCCAGCCTGTACGCCTGGGTCGCACGTCACCAGCCAGACCTCGTCACACAGATCCGCGAGGCCACCCTCCACGAGCTTGATCGCCTCGATGACGATGGCCTCGGCGCCACCTGCTTCGGCACCAGCGAACGCCTCCAGGATCCGTGGCCGGACGGCCGGGTGGACGATCGACTCGAGGTCGCGCAGGGCGACCGGATCCGCGAACACGATCCGAGCGAGCGCTGGGCGGTCGAGCGTCCCATCCGCCGCCCGAAGCCCCTCCCCGAACTTGGCGTAGACCGCCTCGACCTCTGGCGTACCCGCAGCGAGCACGTCCCGTGCCACATCGTCCGCGTCGACGGCCACCACACCCCATCGCTCGGCCAGCCAGCCAGCCACCGTGGACTTGCCGCAGCCTATCGGGCCGGTGATGCCGATCCGTACGGTCACGGGGCTCGCTCCTCCATCTCCAGCCACGCACTCTCGGCCACGTCCAGGGCGGCACTCACGTCCGCGAGCTCGCTCGTCACGCGACGCAGCTCCACGAAGTTGGCCGCCACCGCCGGGTCGCCCATCGCCAGTTCCAGGTGGTTCTTGCGCAGGCCCAGCCTCGTCAACTCGACGTCCAGCGTGGACCGCTGCCGCTTGTAAGCGTCCTTAGACAGCTTCGGCTGGCGGCCCCTGGGCGCTCGCGGCACCAGCCTCGCCGCGACAGGCGGCGTGACAGGCGCGGACGGCGCCGGCCCGGCAGGCCCCTTCGTCGCTGTCGGCCGACCACGGAGCGCCGGTTCCTCGATGGCCGTCGCGACGGTCCAGCCACCCGCGACGGCCTGGCGCCACGCCCGGTACCCACCCTCGAAGGCGACCGCCTGGCCATCACCGACCACCCATAGTCGATCGCACACGGTCTCCAACAACCGGCGATCGTGGGAGACCACCAGCAGGGTCGCCGGCGAGTCGCGCATGAACGACTCGATGGCCTCGCGTGCCGGGATGTCCAGGTGGTTCGTCGGCTCGTCCAGAAGCAGCAGGTTGGACGGCTGGATCCCCAACAGCGCGAGTTCCAGCCGTGACCGCTCCCCGCCGGACAGCGCCCGGACCTCCTTGAAGACGTCATCACCCCGGAACAGGAAGCGGGCGAGGTAGCCGCGCGCCTCCCCGTCCGTGACGGGGATCGCCTCGGTCAGCGCATCCAGCACCGTCGTGCCCGGAAGCGCCGCGTCCCGGAGCTGGGCGAGGTAGCCGATGGAAGTGTTGTGGCCGAACGTCAGCGAGCCATCCAGCGGCGGCAGTTCCCCGGCGATCGTGCGCAGCAGCGTGGTCTTGCCGGCGCCGTTGGGACCCACGATGCCGATCCGATCTCCGCGCTGGGCCGCCAGCACAGGCACGCGAGCCACGGGTCGCGGCTCCGTCACGGGAGCTCCGTCGGCGTCCACCGCGCCGCGCCCCGGCAGATACCCCACGACCAGGTCCTCCACCCGGACCACGACCTCCCCGGACCGACTCGGCCCGGATCCCGTCAGCGCCCCCTGCGGCAGGGTGAGCTTTCGTTGCCGCTTGGGAGCCTCGCGACGTTCGGCCAGGAGCTTCTCGAGTCGGGCCTCGTGCTCGTGCATCTTGGAAAACTTGCGCTGGCTCCGATAGCGCTGGATGAGTTCCCGCTCCCGGGCGATCTGCTCCTCCCAGGTGTCCGCCTCCTTCTCCGCGCGGAGATCGCGCTCCTCCCGCTGCCGGTGGAACGCGCGGTAGTCGCCGCGGAACGTCGTCAGCTTGCGGTCGCGCAACTCCCAGATCCGCGTCACCGTCGCGTCCAGGAACGCCCGGTCGTGGGAGGCCACCAGCAATGATCCGGTGCGTCGGCGCAGGTGCTCCTCCAGCCACTCCAGGGCGTCAAGGTCCAGGTGGTTGGTCGGCTCGTCCAGGAGGAGCAGGTCGGGATCCGTGATGACCAGCCGGGCCAGGGCCGCGCGCGTCTGCTCGCCCCCGGAAAGCGACGTCGGCGGCTTGGTCCACTCATCGCGCGGGAAGCCGACGCCGCTCAGCGCCGCCTCCACGCGCTGGTCCAGCGTGTAGCCACCGAGTGCCTCGAAGCGATGCTGGAGGTCCGCGTAGTGCGCCGCTCCGGCGTGCCCATCACGCTCGAGCGATGTGAGCTCGGCGCCCATCGCCTCAAGGTGGGCGGCGCCCGTCCTGACCGCCGTCCGCAGGTCCGGCGCGGCCATGAACGCCGCGTCGAAGTGCGCCTCCTGCGAGAGCAGCCCGATGGACAGCCCGCGTTTGCGCTGGACGGACCCCCGATCCGGCGCGTCGCGACCGACCGCCAGCCGAAGGAGCGTGGTCTTGCCCGCTCCATTGGGGCCGACCAGGCCGATCCGGTCACCGAGCGCGATGGCGGCATCGATGGCGTCGAGGATCACGAACGTGCCGATCTCGCGGGTCACCTGCTGGAATCGGACGATGCTCATCCCCCGGCCCCCATCGCGGCCCGGGCGGCGGCGCGGCGGGTCGCGGCCGCGCGCTTGGTGCGCTCCGTCCTGGTCCGGGACGACTCGGTCGGCGATCCCCCGACCTCGCCGCCGGTCATCGTCCGCAGGATGGCCCGCGCGCCCTTGCGGTCCCCGGCAGGCAGGCGCTGGCACCACGAGCAGAAGTGCGTCGACCGAGCACCCACGACGACGCGCTTGACGGGCCGCCCACACCGGGCACACGGCCGGCCGGTGCGCTGGTAGACCTCAAGGCGGTCCTGCATGGAGCCGTCGCCATCGGGCGCGGTGTAGTCGTCGATGGACGATCCCCGCCGTTCCACGGCCTCCCCCAGCACTCCCCGGATCGCCTCGTAGAGGTGGCGCTCGTCCGCGACGCGCAGGGTCCCGGCGGTGCGCAACGGGTGCAGCCGCGAGCGCCACAGCGCCTCGTCAGCATAGATGTTGCCGACACCCGCCAGGAACGCCTGGTCCAGCAGCAGCGACTTCAGGCGGCCCTTCCGGCGACGCAATCGCCGCCGGAACTCGCGCACCGTGAATGCGTCCTCCAGCGGCTCCGGCCCGATCGCGGCGAAGACCGCGGACCCCCCGACCTCCGTGACGAGCTCGCCGGTCACCATGTCGCGGCCGTACAGGCCGATCTTCCCGAACTTGCGGATGTCGCGGAAGCGGACCTCGCGACCGTCCGCCAGCTCCAGGACGAGCCGGACATACGGATCCCCCGGCGCGTCGCCCGGAACGACGAACAGCTGGCCGGTCATCTTGAGATGGATGGTCAGCGCCGCATCACCTGACAGGTCCACGACGACCTGCTTGGCGCGACGGCCCACGGCCAGCACCTGGCGGCCGGCCACCGCCTCGGCGAAGGCGAGCGGGTCGTGCGTCCGGAGCGTGCGCGCCCACGAGCAGCGGGCACCGACCACCGTCGCCCCCACGATCCTGGGACGCAGGTCGCGCGCGACCGTCTCGACCTCGGGCAGTTCAGGCATGCACGGCGCCGTCAGCTGGCGACGGGCGCGACGGGCTCGTCCGGCAGCTCGTCGGCCTCGGCAGCGATCTCGTCCGCCCGCGTCAGGGGCACCATCGACTCCCAGTCGTCGCCCACCTTGATGTCCACGACGAGCGGCACGGACAGCGGCATCGCGCCTTCCATCGTGTCGCGGACGAGCGCAGCCAGCGGCTCCACCTCCGCCCGCGGGATCTCGAACAGGAGCTCGTCGTGCACGGTCAGCAGCAGCCGCGCCGGCGATCGAGTCGCGGCCAGTCGCTCTGCGACCCGGTTCATGGCGATCTTCTGGATGTCTGCGGCCGTGCCCTGGATCGGCATGTTGATGGCCATCCGCTCGCCCGCTCCGCGCAGCGCCGGGTTGGCCGCGCGAAGCTCGGGGATCTGGCGCTTGCGGCCGAGCAGCGTCTCCACGAAGCCCTGCGCCTTGGCCTGCTCCTTGATGGCCATCATGTAGTAGCTGATGCCGGAGTACGCCGCGAAGTAGCTGGTGATGAACGCCTGGGCCTCCGCCCGGGGGATGTTGGCGCGCGAAGCGAGGCCGAAGTCGCTCATCCCGTAGGCCAGCCCGAAGTTGACCATCTTGGCCATGGAGCGCTCTCCGTGGGTGATCTCGTCGGGATCCTTGTGCAGGACCCGCGCTGCCGTCTCGCGATGGATATCGGCGCCGCGCGCGAAGGCGTCCTTGAGGTGCTCGTCCCCGGACACGTGGGCGAGGATGCGGAGCTCGATCTGCGAGTAGTCGGCCGCGAGCAGGACGAGCGCCGGATCGCCGGCCACGAACGCGCGCCGGATCCGACGACCCAGCGGCGTGCGGATCGGGATGTTCTGCAGGTTCGGATCGGACGACGAAAGGCGCCCGGTCGCGGCGACGGCCTGGTGGAACGTGGTGTGCAGGCGGCCGTCCTCGGCGATGAGGCTCGGCAGGGCTTCGACATACGTCGAGCGGAGCTTCGTGTAGACGCGCCATTCCAGGAGCTTGCCGATCATCGGGTGCGCCGGACGCAGGTCCTCCAGGACGGAGGCATCCGTCGAATAGCCCGTCTTCGTCCGTTTGCCCTTCGGCAGGTCCAGCTCGTAGAAGAGGACCTGCTCCAGCTGCTTGGGGCTGCCCAGGTTGAACTCGTGGCCGACGTCCACGTAGATCTCCTGCTCCAACCGGGAGACCTCCGCGCTGAACTCCCGGTCCAGGACCGCGAGCGCGTCCAGGTCCAGGGCGACCCCGATCGACTCCATGCGCGCGAGCACAGGGATCAACGGCAGCTCGACTTCCTCGAACAGGCGGGCGAGGCCCGTCTCGCCCAACCGCCGCTCCAGCGGCTCGCGGACCGCCACCGCGGACAGGGCCTCCAACCCGACCCGGGCCGTGGGTGTCAGGTCCGTGCCGGGAGGCAGGATCTGGTCCAGGTTCTCGGCCACCACGTCCGCGATGGTCTGGCTGCGGAGGGCGGCGTTCAGGATGTACGCGGCGATCTGCGTGTCGAAGGCGACCGGCAGCGGCTCCATGGCCGGATCCTCGGCGAAGCCGGCAACGAGCAGGGGCTTCACCTCGTGGCCGACGATCGGAACGCGGCGTCGCTCCAAGAGATGGCGCAGGTCCGTGGCGGCGGCCGCGCCGGCCACGGCCACGACGCGACCGTCCGTGCCGGCCACCGCCATCGCGAGCGGCGCCCCGCGACGCGGCCGCGGGTCGTCCTGCAGCATGGCGATGCCGATCGCGGGCTGGGCCGCGAGCCACGGTTCGAGTTCGGCGATGCCGTCGGCACCGCGGACCTCGATCCGCCCGGGGTCCAGGATGACGGCGGCGAGGGCCGTCCCCAGGTCGCCGGTCGACTCCGCGGGCTCCCCTGACCGATCGGCCTCCGCCGCATCCCGACCCGCATCACCGACCGGTTCGGACAGCGGCCCGCCGACCGCGTCGAAGTCCAGCCGGAGCTGCAGTTCGCCGCCCCCCGTCTGGCGCTGCGTCCCGCGGCCGGCACCCCAGCCGTCGGGGCGACCGGCCACCCGAGCGGCTGGCACATACCCGCTCTCCACCACGGACCGCAGGCGGTCTGACCGCTCCACGGCGGATTCACCGGACATCGGCGGGAGTCGTTCGATGAGGGTCCGGAACTCGTACTCGCGGAACAGGCGGACGACCGTGTCCCGGTCGTAATCGCCGAGGCGGGCGGCGTCGAGGTCGAGTTCCACCGGCAGGTCGCGGACGATGGTCGAGAGTTCCTGGCCCATGTGCACCTGGTCACGGTGCTCGCGCAGCTTCTCGCGCAGCTTCTCCGGCGTCACCTCGTCGATCCGCGCGTACAGGGTGGCCAGGTCTCCGTACTCGCGGATGAGCTTGGCGGCGGTCTTCTCCCCCACGCCTGGGACACCCGGGATGTTGTCGCTCGGGTCGCCCTTGAGCGCCTTGTAGTCGATCATCTGGTCCGGCCGCAGGCCGAAGCGCTCCTCGATCCGCGCGACGTCGTACATGACCGTGTTCTCGACGCCGGAGCGCGTCGTCATGAGGCGGACACGCGGCGTCACGAGCTGGAGCATGTCCAGGTCCACGGTGACGATCGTCGTCTCCAGGTCGTCCCGGCTGTCCAGCTGGGCGGTGATCGTGCCGATGACGTCGTCCGCCTCGAAGCCCGGCATCTCGTAGACGGGGATGCGCAGGGCCTTGACCACCTCGCGGACCTTGGGGAATTGGTCACGGAGGTCGTCCGGCATCTTCACCCGGGTGGCCTTGTAGTCGGCGTACTGCTCATGGCGAAACGTGGGACCGGGCAGGTCGAACGACACCGCCAGGTAGTCCGGCTGCAGGTCCGCGATGCCGCGGAGCACGATGCTCGCAAAGCCGAAGACGCCGTTCACGAGCTCGCCCTTGGACGTGGTGAGGGGCGGGAGCGCGAAGTATCCGCGGTAGACGAGCCCGTAGCCGTCGAGCAGCATCAGGCGTTCGGGAGGCATCGGATCCAGTGTATGCGCCGCTCGGTGGATCGGGTTCAGTCCCCGAAGCGACGCGACGTCCAGCGCAGGGCGAACAGCCCGAGCCCCATGATCGTGAGCAGACCGGCCACGACGACGAGCGTCGACAGCCCGCTGGCATCGTCGCGCACGTCGAGCTCAGCCGTCGGCGCTGCCGCGGGGCCGGCGCCACTCGGCGGGCTCCCATCCGGCGCCCCCGCCGTGTCGCCGTTGTCACTCCCGCCGAACACGCTGCCGTCGTCACCCTGGGACGGCATGGGTGCCGCCTCACCCTTTTTCGGACTGGCCGCGGGGGCGGGGTCCGAGGTGGCGTCCATGCGCTGGACCGAGTTCCCGACGTCAGATAGCACGGGTCCGGCGCCGGCACCGGCCATCGGCAGCAGGGCCGGCGCGGATGCCAGCAGCAGGCCGACCAGGCCGAGGGTGGTGAAGCCGATGGCCAGCGGTCGGGTGACCGTGTCGCGCGAGGTGCCGATGACCCGCAGCCAGCGACGCAGGCCGCTGGGGCGGAGACGGTCGGCATCGGCCGGGGTCAGGGTGAAGTCGCGCCGTCGCGGCGGGACCGTGGTCGTCGGGATGGCTGCGGCGATGGCCACGAGGTCGGCGTGCAGTCGGGCGCAGTCGGCGCAGGCGGCCAGCTGGTGAGCGGCCGCGGCGACATCGTCCGGCGTGGCGCCGCGATCCGCGGCGGCGGCGATGCGCAGTCGATCGTGACGGGCGTGGTCCGGCGAGAGGGCGGTGGGGCGGGGTCCGGTCATGTCGTTCGTCAGACGGCCCCTTGAGGCCGATGGTTCCGCGCGAGGTCGGCCATCCTCATGTTCGCCGCAGGGTGACCCGCCGAAGCACGAACAGCCCACCGCCGGTCAGGAGGAATGCCCAGGGCAGCAGCGCGAACGGCGGGAACCCGGGGTCCGGCCCCATCTGTCCGCTCGATCGCCGCGCCGTGCCGTCATCGGGGTCGCCACCGCTCATCGTTCCAGCCTCTTCCTCACCCGCCGTGTCGGCCGTGGGGCCCGCCTGGTCGAACGCGCTGGCCGCCGGCGCCAGAACCGGCGCCCCGACCGAGTTCCCGACGTCCGACAGCGCGGTCCCGCCGGTCGCACCCGGCAGCACGGACGGTGCGGAGGCCAGCAGCAGGCCGACCAGGCCCAGGGTCGTGAAGCCGATGGCCAGTGGCCGGGTGACCGTGTCGCGCGAGGTGCCGATGACCCGCAGCCAGCGACGCAGGCCGCTGGGGCGGAGACGGTCGGCATCGGCCGGGGTCAGGGTGAAGTCGCGCCGTCGCGGCGGGACCGTGGTCGTCGGGATGGCTGCGGCGATGGCCACGAGGTCGGCGTGCAGTCGGGCGCAGTCGGCGCAGGCGGCCAGCTGGTGAGCGGCCGCGGCGACATCGTCCGGCGTGGCGCCGCGATCCGCGGCGGCGGCGATGCGCAGTCGATCGTGACGGGCGTGGTCAGCCACGGAACAGCTCCATCCGGTCCTCGAGCAGCCCGCGCAGGGCCAGGCGCCCGCGATGGATGCGGGACTTGACCGTGCCCAGCGACACGCCCGTCATCTCCGCGATCTCGCCGTAGTCGTAGCCCTCCACGTCGTACATCACGATGGCGATGCGCTGGTCGTCCGTGATCTCCGTCATCGCCTGGTTGATGACGCGACTGCGCTCCGCCGTCTCGGCGAGCCGCTCCGGGTCCACGTCGTCGCCGGCCGGGGGCTGCCAGGCCTCGTCCTCCAGCTCCGGATACGGCTGGACCGGTCGCCGCTTGCGGAGGCGCTGGGTGTCCATGGCCGCATTGACACAGATCCGGTTGAGCCACGACTTGACGCTGCCGCCCCGGAACCGGGCCAGGTTTCGGAACGCGGAAAAGAACGCTTCCTGGACGACGTCGGACGCCTGGTCACGGTCGGGGACCATTCGCACGATGAGTGCGAAGAGCTGGTCCTGGTAGATCGTGACGAGGTCGTTGAAGGCGTCGAGGTCGCCGGCTAGGGCTCGCTCGATGAGGATCAGATCGCGGCGCTGGACGGGGTCGTCAGTGACCGTCGTCGAGCGAAGGTCCTCCACGATGGGTGGGTCCCTCCGGACGGCGATTGCTACGGCATTGAGGCGCGGCGAGTCTAGCATCGTCGCCCCGGCAGACGCCGCAGCGCGGGCCGGGGTTCCGCTCTATCGCGGTAGGATGACGGTCCACCCCGGGCCGAAGTGGCGGAATGGCATACGCGGCGGTCTCAAACACCGCTGAGGGCAACCTCTTGTGGGTTCGAGTCCCACCTTCGGCACCA
>JBBEBL010000264.1:0-10241 GCA_040882345.1 Chloroflexota bacterium | reverse complement strand
CAGCTGGCGACGCGACAACCCCTGGACCTGCTGCTTGCGCAGCGACTTGATGGCCTCCTTGGTCAGGGCCTGTGGCCGGGCGGCGGGCTCGACGTGGTAGTTGCTCATGGGTGCGCCGTGGTTCCTCTCGAGACGGTCACAGGGCGAAGTAGACGCCGGGCGCCGTGACGTACGGGATGACGAACGTGTAGCCAGGGCCCCGGAAGAAGATGCCGACGAAGGTGAGGACCAGGCCAAGGACGCAGAACATCGTGAACAGCACGATGGCGGTCTTGCGCTGGGAGGGCTTGATCGCCAGGACATCGCCGCGATCCACGTACGGGATGAGCGCCGCGCCGACCAGGACGAAGGTCGGGACGAGCACGCCCGCGACCGTCGGGTGGAAATAGGCGAGCAACTCCTGGAGACCCAGGAAGTACCACGGCGCCTTCGCCACCGCCGGCGTGATGTTGCCGTTGGCCAGCTCCTCCAGCGGGGCGTTGATGAACAGGCCCATCATCAGCAGGAAGATGCTCATGACGCCCGCCGCCAGGAACTCGATGGACAGCAGGTGCGGCCAGGTCATGACCGTGTCGTCCGGTTCCTTCTGGACACGGACCACGGCATCCTGCTTGACCAGCGCCAGCAGCCGATAGGGGCGCGCGGACATCGGGACGCGCTGCTTGTCGATCTCCGTTCGCCGCGTGGGATCGACCGGCAGCACTTCCCGCCGCTCTGTCGGCTGCTTGGTATCAGTCATGGTTCACAGCGGCCCACTGATGCCACCGTCCTTGCGGATGCGCCAGAAGTGCACCGCCAGGAAGATCGCGGCGACGAGGGGGAGGACCATGATGTGCAGCACGTAGAAGCGCAGGAGCGTGTTCTGGCCCACCTCCACGCCGCCCAGCAGGATGCGGTTGGCGGGGAAATTCACGAGCGGGAAATAGGACCCGAAGTTCGTGCCGATGGTGACGGCCCAGAAGGCGATCTGGTCCCACGGCAGGAGGTAGCCCGTGAAGCTCAGCATGATGGTCAGGAACAGGAGCACCACGCCGACCACCCAGTTGAACTCGCGCGGCGGCTTGTAGGCGCCGTGGTAGAAGACCCGCATCATGTGCAGGAACACGAAGAAGACCATCAGGTGGGCCCCCCACCGGTGGATGTTGCGGGTCAGGAGGCCGAACGTGACCTCCGCCTGGATGTCCAGGATGTTCGTGTACGCCTGGGTCGCTGACGGCACGTAGAAGAACATCAGGTACACGCCGGTCACGGTCAGCACCAGGAACAGGAAGAAGGACAGGCCGCCCAGGCAGAACGTGTAGGCGAACTTGACCGCGTGCTGGCGGACGCGCACCGGGTGGATGTGCAGGAACACGTTGTTCATGACCGCATACGCGCGCGACCGCTCGTCGCGCGGGTAGGGCTGTCGGAACAGCGAGCGCCAGACGGGGCTTCGGCGGATGGTCTGATCCACCCGCTCGAGGAAACTCAACGGGCTCCTCCTGCGACGCCGGGCGTGCCGGCTAGTTGTGCATCCCGATACGACTCCTTGTAGAGCCGACCGTCGGTCGAGATCTCCTGGAGCTCGAACCGCTCCATCGTAATGGCGTCGAACGGGCAGCGCTTGACGCACAGGGCGCAGCGGATGCAGCGCTCCTCATCCAGGATCATCGCCCCGCCCTGGTCCCAGCCGTACGCCTCCTCCAGCTCGGGGAGGAGGCCTTCCGACTTGAGCTGGTTGATGTCCACCATGTGGATGACGCCTTCAGGGCAGACATCCGCGCAGGCACCACACAGGACGCAGCGGAACGGGTCGAACCAGATGTTGTAGTTGCACATCAGGCAGCGCGTGGACTCGGCCACGGCGCCGTTCGCGTCGTACCCAAGCTCCACCGGCGTGTTGAAGTTCACGACCGGCTCCGTGGACGGCATGCGAGCCTGGAGCGGGACCATGGGGATGTGCTGGCGGGGCAGGACGTCGTAGAACTCGGGCATGTCGTGGCGCCAGGAGCTCGTGATCTTGACGTTGGCCGCGACCGACACGTCCGTCCGGCCGGCCAGGTAGCGGTCGATGGCGTAGGCGGCCTTCTTGCCGTGACCGGCGCTCTCGATCAGGGTCGTCGGACCGGTCACGAAGTCGCCACAGGCGAAGACGCCGCGGACGTTGGTGGCGTACGTCGCCGGATCCACCTTGACCCGGCCGCGGTTGATCTCGAATGTCGCCTCCACCGGGAGGAAGGTCAGGTCGGCGGCCTGCGACACGGCGGGGATCACGGTCTGGGCCTTGACCACGAACTCGGATCCCTGGATGGGGACGGGCGAGCGACGACCGGAGGCGTCCGGTTCACCGAGTCGGTTGCGGATGAACTTCACGCCCGTGACCTTGCCGTCCTCGCCGAGGATCTCCACCGGGCTGGCGAGGAACTCCATGCGCACGCCCTCGCGTTCCGTCTCGCCCAGCTCCTCCTCGTCCACGACGAGCTCGGAGCGGGTGCGCCGGTACGCGATGGTCACGTTGTCCGCGCCGTGGCGCAGGCTCGTGCGCGAGCAGTCCATCGCCGTGTAGCCACCACCGATGACCACGACGTCCGTGCCCACCTCCAGCGGCTGGCCCAGGTTCGCCTTCTTCATGAAGTCGACGCCGTAGTCCACGCCCTCGAGCTCCGCGCCCGGGATGTCCAGCGCGACCGCATCCATCGCCCCGGCGGTGATGGCGATCGCGTCGAAGTCGCGCTGGAGCTGCTCGAACGGGATGTCCTTGCCGATCTGGGTGTCGTAGACGAAGGTCACGCCGAGGCGCTCCACGAGGCGGACGTCCATCTCGATCGCCTCGCGCGGGAGGCGGAATGCGGGAACGCCGATGAGCATCGTGCCGCCGGCGAACGGGAGGCTGTCGAATACGGTGCACTGGTAGCCCTTCATGCCCAGCTCGCGGGCGACGGCCAGCCCGGCCGGCCCGGCGCCGACGATGGCCACGCGCTCCGCCCGCGCGGTGATCTGGGGCATGACGTCAGGGATGCCGGAGGCCTCGTGCCACTCGACCAGGAACCGCTTCATCGCCCGGATCGCGAGCGGCCGATCGATGTCGCCGCGCCGGCAGGCGCGCTCGCATGGCGCGGAACACACGTACGAGCACATCGCCGCCACCGGGTTCGGGTCGCGCGACAGGATGTAGCCCTCCTCGAACCGCCCCTCGGCGGCGAGGTTGAGGTAGCCGCGGCAGTTCGTCCCTACCGGGCACGCTTCCTGGCACTCGATGTTGCACTGCAACCAGGAGGCGTCGACGGGCTGGACGAGGAAGTCCTGGGCGAGATCGATGGCCAAGCGGGGACGTGCCTTTCGAGGTTGTCGGACTCGGGGGCGCAGGCGGTTGATCGGCGGGGTCGCCGACGGGGGCGAATCTACCATCCACGTCTCCGAGCCTGCAAAGCGCCTGCAAAGCGCGTGTGCCCAGCCTGGGCGCGTCCCTCCCGTCGTGACTGTCCGTCACGGTTTGTGGAAGGTCGAGCGGGGCTGGTCCCGGATCGCGGCGCCGGTCGTTGGATCCGCGCATCAGCGCTGCACGGTGGTGACGGGATCGTGACTCACGGTCACCGCTCGTGGCCGAGCCGTCGTGCCGCCGTCACGCCGCAGGCCGAGGCGACCCCGGCGCGGTCGCCGGCAATGCGAGTTGACGCCCCTTCACCTCGCAGCTACGCTGCCCGTGGGGATGGCCCCTCCAAGGCGAGGGACAAGGGCGCTGGAGATGCCGACTTCGTGACCGTCAGCGAGTTCGCGTTCCTGGCGATGGGTCTGCTCCTCGGCGTCGCGGCTGGAGCAGCGCTCGTCGAGATCCTCCGAGCCCGCCCACCGGCCCCCCGAGAGGTTCGCGTCACGGTCGCCCAGGACGCCATCCCGCGACGAAGCACGACCCTGTCGGATGACGCGTTCGCGAGCACCCCGCCAGAACCAGCCCGGGGTGGCCCGGCCGACCGGCGGGTGGACGATGCCCTGCCGACCGGAGTCGCGGATCGCAGAACACCCGTTCGCGCGATCGGCGTTTCGGTCGCCCATGAACACGACCTCATGCTCCAGGCGATCCTTGACGGCGGCACCTCCCGGACCCCCAGTCCGACGACCGACCGTGCGATGGCCGCTTCCACGGCCTGGACGGCGACCGCGGTCGCCGTCCTTGAACGCCCATCGTCGCTGGCGAGCGACGCCGCCACGGCAGGGGACGCGGCGGAGGTGGTCACGACGGATCCGACCGACGATGGGCCCTGCGGCAGCGTGCGTCGCGTCGCGGACGAGCGATGCAAGCTGGCGAGTCGTGCCCGGGCCGAGGCTGGTGATGCGGATGACGCGCTGCGGCTGGCCCAGCGGGCATACGACGACAATGAAGCCCGGATAGAAGAGGCGACGCGGACCGCCGACCCACGCGCCGTCCGTGAAGCCAAGAACGTGGCCCAGCGCGCGTTTCGCGCCGCTCGGGATGTCGCACAGACCACGGACGCCGTGGAGGCTGCGGCCCGGGAGTGGCTCGCGGAGGTCAACCGGATCAACGCCGCGACGCGAGACGCGGACGCGATCGCGGCCCAGGAACGAGCGTCCGCCCAGACTCTCGCGGCGGAACTGGAACAACGGTCCGTTCAGGCCGATGCCGCGCGGATCGCGGCGGAGACGGCGGAGGCTGCCTGCCTCGCCGCGCGGGAGGCCGCGGCCGACTGTGACGAGCGCGAGGCGGCCGCGACGGCTGCCGGGCGTCCGCCGTCTGGAAACGCCCCAGACGATCACGGCGTGTTCACGCCGGAGGCCGTGCCGGTGGGCGCCCTCGCGGAGGGGGGCACGCCCCGGATCTTCCGTCTGCTCCGCGGCGACCGGTCGGCCCTGATGGAGCTGGTCGCCGCCATGGCCGGGGACGACCCGGTCGGACAGCGCCACTGGCAGATGACCCTGTCCGACCTCGTGGACGCCATCCTCGCCGAGAGCATCGCGGCCGGCACTCTCCACTTCCCGCCCGACCACGAGTTCTGGGGGCCCTTCACTCTCGCCCAGGCACGTGACGTCACCCGGGCCCTGTCGTCGCTCGGGTACCGGTTCGACGGTCTGGGCGGATGGGTGGACGGCCGGACGCCGTCGCAGCGAGACATGTCGTTGGCGCTGGGCTACGCGGGCCTGGATCCGATGCGGGTTCGACACTGGCCTACGGAGGAGGAGATGACGCGGCTCCTCGCCGAGGTCACCGTGGCCGCCGATGAACACCTGGCGGGGGCGGCGGGCGATCTCACGCTCGGCGAGCTGGTGACGATGCTCGGCCGGAGGGCGGACGGGCTGACCGCCGCCTGGAACGCCTGGGGCAGGCTCCGACCGCTCCTGCTCGAGGAGCGCTGACTCGATCGGCTGACCCCGCCGGTGTCGTCAGGCGTCGGCGGCCATCGCCGGGTCGGCCTGGGCCGCCGGGTCGCCTGCGGCCTCCACGTCATCCTCGATGATCACGACGCGCAGGGCCTCCGCGGCGGCCACACCGACCGGTTCGCCCTCCTCGGCCGCCCACTCCCGGATGCGCGCGCCCAGGCGTTCCGGGTCGCGGATCTGGCTACGATGTTGGGCAAGGGCGTCCAGCTTGCGCTGCAGGCTGTCGGTGATGTCCACCCACACGTTCGGCTGGTTGGACCAGAACAGGTACAGGCGTCGGACGACGTGCGCCGTGAGCCCGGCGCGGGCAAGGCCGGGGAACGCCATCGGGTTCCGCGCGGCCGGGTAGACGGCATCGACGGCGGCGAACCCGGCCTGTCGATGGTCAGAGTGGTTTACGCCGCCATCGCCGTGGAATAGGGTCTCCGGGTCGGTCGCGAGGACGGCGTCCGGCCGGAATCGCCGGAGCTCGCGGACGAGCATCTCGCGCAGGGCAAGGTCATTGGCGAGCGCGCCGTCCGGCTGGTGGAGGAACGTCACGCCCTCGTACCCGATGACGGCGGCGGCGGCGCGCTGCTCGGCCTCGCGGAGTGCCGCCAGCTCGAACGGGTCCTGGTCAGGGTCCTCACCGCCCTGGTCGCCGCTGGTGCAGCAAACCAGCCACGCAGACGAGCCCGCGGCGATCCACCGGGCGGCGGTCCCAGCCGGGCCGAATTCGGCGTCGTCCGGATGCGCAGCGATGACCATGAACCGGGCGGGGCGCCAGTCGTGCGCTGAGCGCCGGTCGTCGTCAGCCATGGAGGCCCCCCGGAGTTTGCGATGGCGCCGACGGAAGCGTATGGTTCCGGCCGAGGCTTCGCTCGTCTCCCCCCACGAGCGAAGCCTCACTGGCTGTCCCGGATCCCGACGCCATGGCCTACGCCTCGTCCAGCGCGGCCAGGACTTCAGCCGCGTGGCCTTCCGGCTTCACCTTCAACCAGCGCTGCGCGATGCGGCCGCCGGGGTCGACCAGGAAGGTGGTGCGGGCGGTGCCCCAGTACGTCCTGCCGTAGTTCTGCTTCTCCACCCACGACCCGTAGGCTTCGGACGCCACATGATCCACATCCGCCAGGAGCGTGAACGGCAGATCGAATCTCTCGCGGAACGCCCGTTTGCTCGCAGCGCCCTGCGGGCTGATGCCCCAGACGTCCAGTCCGCGCTCCCTGAAAAGGGCATCGGCATCGCGGAACTCGCACGCCTCCACGGTGCAGCCGGGGGTGTCGTCCTTCGGGTAGAAGTACAGGACGGTCCACCGTCCCGCCTGATCGCTGAGTCGATGCATCGTGCCGGTCTCATCGGGGAGGGCCACCTCCGGGGCGAGCTCACCGACGTCTGGCATGTGCATGCTCAGAGCGTAGCAGGGGCCTCCACGACGAGGAGTCGGCCTGCCCGGAGCGCGACCTCGGCGACCGGCTGCTCCCGGACGTTGGACAACCCGCGGGTCCGCCCGACGCGCAGCGTCTCATCGGCCAACGGGTAGCGCAGTCCGCGCGTGGAGACACCCACGGCGTCCGCCCCCACGGGCAGCAGGGAGACCATGTCGCCGATCCGCCCCGGAAGGGAGCAGTCGGCCACCTCGCCCTCGGAGCCAGTGGCGCTGAGCAACCGGATCCGCGCCGTCGCATCCAGGATCTGGACATCCATGCTGATCAGTTCCGGGAGCAGCAGCAGCCCGAGGTTGGCGAGCGCATGGTCCAGCCGTGGACCGCCGAGCGCCCCGACGATGGTCAGTCGCGTGGCCCCCAGACTCATGGCCGCGGTGATCGCCAGTTCCGTGTCCGACTCGTCCTTCTCCTCCGGCGCCCGGTCAGCGGCGATGCCCGCGCGCTGCAGCCGCTCGAGCTCATCCGGATCGATGGAATCGCCGTCGCCCACCCAGCGGTCCAGCGTGACCCCGAGCCCGTCCGCGTGTCGCGCGCCGCCATCGGCGGCGATGACCATCGCGATCGCCTCGTCCCAGCCGGGCCACGCCGCGTCCAGTCCGGCACGGGCGGGGGCGTCACCGTCGGCAAGGATCAGGATGTGCACCGGAAGAGTCTACGGGCCCCGATGCTAGACTCCGGCCGTGCCCAGCCCCGTCGACCACCCGGCCATCGCGCGCGTCCTGTCGGCCGCAGCCCGCAAGGGCGTCACGCTGGAGATCGTGACCTTCGACGAGTCCACGCACACGGCGGTCCAGGCAGCGGCGGCCGTCGGCGCGGACCTGGGACAGATCGTCAAGTCGCTGGTCTTCGTGGCCCCACAGGAGGGTGGCGCCCTTGAGCCGGTGGTCTGCCTCGTCTCCGGCCCGAACCGGGTGGACCTTGCCCGCCTGGCCGCGGTCATGGCGGAACCGGAGATCCGCAGAGC
The DNA here is from genome assembly GCA_040882345.1 of Chloroflexota bacterium. GTDB lineage: Bacteria > Chloroflexota > Limnocylindria > Limnocylindrales > CSP1-4 > SPCO01. The sequence continues at coordinate 2,480 of JBBEBL010000264.1, read as the reverse complement.
GACGGCTCGAGAAGCCAACGAACTGACCGGCTTCGTCATCGGAGGGATCCCGCCGATCGGGTTCGACCGTCCGATCCGTGTTGTCATGGACCCTGACCTTGGGCGGTACCCGAGCGTGTGGGCCGCGGCGGGGCTCCCGACGGCCGTCTTCGAGGTCCCGCCAGCGACGTTGCGGATCCTGGCCAACGCGATCGTGGCACCGATCACCGAGACGGTGCGCGCCGCGGACGTGGCCGCGGACCTGACCACGGCCACGGACCTGACCGCCGCCTCGACCACCGATACGGTGGCCAGCCCATCCACGGGAGCCTGACCCCCGCCGCATGGCCTCGACCGAGCCGCGCGATGCGATCGTGACCTACCCGGGTGGCCTGCGCGCCCGCTGGCGGTGGGGTGGCAGCGGGCAGGCCGGCGCCGTCTTCGCCCTGAGCGAGTCCGGCGGATCGCTCGTGGACCTCGGGCCAAGGGTGAGCAACGATCCGGACGCGCTGTGTCGCGCGGAGTTGCGCCTGGACGGCCCACGCGGGTCGTGGTCCGCCCGCCTGGCATCCACCATCTTCGACGAGCCTCGCGCGCGCTACTGGGACACGGAGGGCCTCCTCGTGGTCGCCTATGGGTTCCACACGTTCGGACTCGACGCCGCGAGCGGCGACGTTCGTTGGGAGCATCGGTCCGCCACGCCGCTCATCGCCCTGCTGGGGTCCCCGCGACTCGCCCACGTCCTGGTCCAGTCGGAGATCGAGACGTTCGCGCTGGAGGCGGACGGCACGGTCGCGTGGCGGGTCGCCCACTCGGACGTCGTCACCGCCGCTGAGCTGATCGGCGGCCGGCTCGTCCTGACCGGTTTCGACGGCCAGCTGAATGCGCTGGACCCGGCGACCGGCCGCGACGCCCACTGATCCGCCCCGACCGGATCCGTCGCGCGAGGTCGGACTGTGGACGAACGGTGGATAACCCGCTCCGGAGCCGCGAACTGGTGGACAAGCGCCATTGACCGCGGATACCAGCCGCCCGTAGCGTTAGCAGTAGCCCGGAGGGGCCGAATGACACTAACGGCGGCGATCGCATCAACGCCCACGTGTCGTGGAGGTTCCTTCGGGCCTATTGCTGCCCGCCGCGTATCATCGCGGCCGTGACCCCCCTCGTGCTGATCATCGCCGGCTTCGTCGCGCTCGGCGTCGGGGCCGCCGTCCTCCGCCAGTACGGTCCTCGGTACCGGGTCGGCCGACTGCTCGCCGCGACGCCGACCGTCACGATCGCCGAGGCCCGGTCCATCGCCTCCGGCCCGCCGCGGTACGTCGCCGTCCGCGGTCGCATCGACGCGGAGCAGGAGTTCGAGGATGACGCCCATCGCCCCCTGGTCCTGCGCCGCACCCGTCTCCAGGTGCGAGCTGGTGACGGCTGGACGACCGTGGACGAGCGGGTGGAGGGCGTGGACTTCGACGTCGTCGAGGGCCTCGACCACATCGCGGTGGAGCACGGCGCCCTGGACCACGGGCTGATCGTCGTGCCCCGCGAATCGGCGGGTACGGCAGCGATGACGCCGGACCGCGTCCCGCCCGGGACGCCCGCCGACGCTCCGGTCCGATTGCGGGTGGAGCAGGTTTCCTCCGTGGAGCATGCCATCGTCCTGGGTGTCCCGGCGTCGGATCCCGCCGTACCCGACGAGGTTCGCCTGGGGCCTGGCCTTGGTCGGCCGCTCATCCTGACCACGCTGGAACGAGACGAAGCGATGCGGGTGCTGACGGAGGGTCGGACGGGGCGCCCGCTCGCGGCGGCCCTCGCACTGGGCTCCGGACTCGTGCTGGTGACGCTGGGATTGGCCTGGGCGGTCCTGAGCGCCGTCACGGGGACGGCCGTCGCCGCGTCCCCGTCCCCCACCGCCGGCATGGGCGGCGATCCTCGCAGCAGCGGGCAGGGCCCGGGGCTTGTCGGCGATCCGTTGATGGCCATCGGACTCGTGGTCGCCATCGCGCTGGCCGCGGTGGTCCTGACGTCGGTCTACATCCGCCTGACGGGTGGTCGCCGCGGAAGCATGTGACCTTCGTCCTATTGGCAGGAATTGTGAGGTTGGTAGCCTCTTGGGCGTGGACTTCACAATTCCTCCATCCGCATGACCGCCGCCACCACGCCACGGCCGCCGGATGCGACGCTGTCCGTGACCAAGGCAGCGCGCATGCTCGGGGTGCACCCGAACACGGTCCGGGCATGGAGTGACGCTGGCCGCCTGCGCTACTACCGGATCAACCAACGGGGGGACCGCCGGTATCGGCTAGGGGACCTCCAGCGGTTCCTGGCGGCTGCCGAGCACACCTCCGCGGATGCTGCGGTGTCGGCGACGACCGGGGCGCCGTCACGCCGTCCCCAGCGCGCCACCACCGACTCGCTGACCTCGCCGGAACTCCTCTCCGATGCGCGCCGACGGAGCGACCTCGCCATCCTCGACCTCATCGCCCGGGTGGGCCTGGAGTCGGGCGACC
>JBBEBL010000263.1:2263-53624 GCA_040882345.1 Chloroflexota bacterium | reverse complement strand
CCCCCCCGGCCTGCCCCCCCGGCCGGCCCGTCCCTACCCCGGCAGGGCCGCCAGCCCCGTCGCACGGGCCACGATCACGAGACCGACCGCCACGGCCAGCCCCAGCAGGAGGTTGCGCCGCCAGGCCGTCACGGCGAGGCAGGCGAGCACGGCGACCCACTCGATGCCGACCACGAAGGTCGGCACCCCGGCGTCGTCAAGGCGGACCATGACGTTGACCGCGGCGAGCGCCGCCAGGACGGCCGGCCCCACGAGCTGCAGGTAGTCGAGCGCAACCCGGGGCAACCGATCGAGGCCGGGCGTGAGCAGGCCGAGCGCACGGGACGGGTACGTCACCCCGAACATGAGGACCGCAAGCAGGACGAGGTCCGTGCTCACGGCACGACCTCATCATCCACCTGGTCGGTCAGGTGGGCGCCGGGCATCGAGTAGCGCTCCGCGGACCGGGCCGTGCCCAGCGGCGCCTGCTCGTGGGCGACGGCCGCCGGGACGAGGAGCCCCAGCGCGGGTCCCGCCAGGCCGCCGATGACGATGCCGATGGCTGGATTCGTGAGCAGGGCCGTGACCACGCCGATACCCGCGCCCGCGATGGCGGCGACCAGCTCGCGCCGTCCGGTCACGAGGCCGACGGCCAGGCCGATCATCGCCGCCGGGAAGATGATGTCGATGCCGAAACGGGCGGGCTCCGGGATCTCCCCGCCGAGCAGCACCCCGGCCAGCGTCGCGAGGTTCCACGGGATGAAGGTGGACCCGATGGCGCTCAACCAGTAGCCACCCTCATCCGGTTGCCCCAGGCGCCGGAAGTGCCCGATGGACAGGGCGAACGCCTCGTCCGTCAGGATGTGCGCCATACCCGCACGACGGACGAACGGCACGTCGCGCAGCCACGGGGCAAGGGCCGCGGAGTAGAGCAGGTGGCGCGCGTTGAGGAGCGCCGTGAGCAGCAGGACCCCAGGCCAGGCGAGGCCGCTGGCCACGTACCCCACCGCGGCGAACTGGGCGGCTCCGGCGAAGACGATGGTGCTCATCGCCATGGCCTCGATCGGCGAGAACCCGGCCTCCCTGGCGGACAGGCCGTACACGAACCCGAAGCCGATCGCGGACACCGCGATCCCGAGCGCCTCGGTCACCAGGCGGCGCCGCAGGCGCGGATACGGGTCCGTGGACTCGTCCACAGGGACGCGCCGCGTCAGCGCAGGAAGGTCTTTGCGCAGGTCCCGTCGCAGACCACGAAGACGGCGTGCTTCTCCGCCGCATAGCCCGCGGCGTGGAGCAGGCCGGCACATCCCTTGGTGGGGCACTTCCAGACCCACCAGCGCTCGTTGGTATCCAGCGGCGTCGACTCCGCTGCGAGTGTCGCGGCCAGCGCCTCCCGCTCGGTGACCAGGCGGGCGACCGTCGCGGCGCGAACGTGCTCCGGCTCACTCGAGTACGGGTAGTTCTGGCTGACGTTCGAGGTCACGGGCTCCCTCCACGACAGACGTCGGGCGATGGTGGGACCGGTGGCGGCGTCGTGTGAGCGCTCCCCGCCACCGGTCCGCCGAGTATCGCACAGGCCCTCACCAGACGGCGGGCAGGCCGGCGCTCCTCGGGTCCGTTGCGGCGGCCAGCGAGCCGCCCGGGGTCGACGGTCCGCCGTCCACGAGTTCGATCGCGTGGCCGTGACCCAGATTCGGATCGAACGGCTCGGTCGAGGCGAGGTCGTGCCCCATGGCGGCCAGGGCCTCGGCGACGCCCGCCGCGTGGCGAGGCTCCAGGTGGACGTCCGTTGGTGGCGCGAAGTGGTCGGCTGGTTCCACGTACCAGCGCGGTGCCGCGACCGCCGTGCGGACATCCACGCCCCCGTCCACCACCGCGGACACGAACTGGGCGTGGATCTGCGGCTGCGCGTCGCCACCCATGGAGCCGGCCACGATCCACGGCCGCGACTCCCCGCCCGGGCCGTCCCGGAACAGCATCCCGGGGAGCAGCGTGTGGAGCGTCCGCTTCCCGGGCTCCAGTACGTTCGGGTGGGCCGGATCCAGGCTGAAGTAGCTGCCCCGGTCCTGGTAGTGGATGCCCGTGTCCGGATCCACCACCCCCGATCCGAACCCCAGGTAGTTCGACTCGATGAGGCTGACCGCGTTCCCCGCCGCATCGACGACCGCGAGGTAGATCGTGCCGCCACCGGGCGGGTTGGTGGCCGCGGGCGGACGGCTCGCGCGCGTCGCGTCGATGCGGCGCGCGAGCTCGTCGTGGTACGAGGGGTCCAGCAGATGCGCGACCGGCACGTCGCGGAACGTCGGGTCGGTGAGATACGCGTCTCGGTCCGCCATCGCGAGCTTGGCCGCCTCCAGGCCCAGATGGATCCAGCGCGCGTCGGTCACGCCCTCCGGCCCGAAGGCCTCCGCGGACGGTGCGTCGAACCGGCCCAGGATGCCGAGCAGTTCCAGGGCCACGATCCCGGAGCTGTTGGGTGGATGGGTCGTGACCCGAACGCCACGGTAGTCGAGCGCGATCGGCTCCTCCCACGTCGAGGTATGGGCTCGCAGGTCCGCGGCCGTGATCGCCGAGCCGGCACCGGCCAGTCCGCGGGCCTGCTGCTCCCCGAGGTCGCCGTCGTAGAAGGCGTCGAAACCGTCGGTCGCGAGGGTGGCGAGCGTCGCGGCCAGGGCCGGCAGGCGAACACGTTCGCCCGATCGCCACGGCCGACCCTCGGGCCGATAGACGGGGAAGAACCCGGCCTCCGACCCGAGCGCCGCCGCGACACGGGGCGCCGTGGCCTCCACGGCCGCGATGAAGCCGTCCCAGGCCGGGAAGCCGTCGCGGGCGAGCTGGATGGCCGGCGCCAGGATCACGTCGCGGGACAGTCGTCCGTGGCGCGCGTGCGCGTCGCCCCAGGAGCGGACCGCGCCCGGGATCGTGATGGACAGTGGCCCGTGCTTCGGGATGGTCGTGAGACCCCGGGCCCGCAGGGCCGCGGCATCGGCGGCGCCCGCGGCGCGCCCCGATCCGTTCAGGGCGGTCTGCATCCCGGCGGCCGCGTCCCAGATGAGCCAGAAGGCGTCGCCGCCGATCCCGCAGCCGCTGGGCATCACCACGCCCAGGACGGCGTTCGTGGCGATCGCCGCGTCCACCGCCGACCCGCCCAGCCGCAGGACATGCAGGCCGGCGGCCGATGCCAGGTGGTGCGGGGCGACGACCGCGCCGTTGGCGCCACGAGCCAGCGGGACGGGGGTCCACGGGCGCCCGCTCACGAGTGTGCCGTCGGCACGACGCCGAGCGCCTCCTCATCACGCCGGAGCTGCGCCAGCGGGACGAGGGCGACCACCAGCAGGACGATGGTCGCGACGAGCATGCCGTCGATCCCTCGCGCCTCAGCCGCGAATCCGCCCACGATCGCCCCGATGATCTGGCCGACCGCGAGGAACACGGAGTAGAGGCCCATGATCGCGCCGCGGTCGTTGGGGAAGCGCTCCGAGATGTCGGCCAGGAGCCCCAGGGCGGCCGGCGTTGCCCCGGCCAGGACGAACAGGCCGAACGCGGCGACGGTCGCTGCGGCAAGGACGAAGACGATGGGGGCGCCCACCGCGTGGTTGATGACCAGACCGGCACCCACCAGCGCCCCTCCGCCAAGCACGCCGTACAGGATGATGGTCGTCCGGCGCAGCGACTTGAAGCGGTTGCCCCAGTACAGCAGCCCCGCGCCGAAGATCAGCCCGATGACGACGGCCGTGCCGGATATCTGCTCCGGGCTGAAACCCTGCATCAGCGTCTGATCGGGGAAGCGCGGATCCTCCTTCGCGAACTGGAAGATGGACTGGCTGAACCACAGCCCGATGGAGGCGTTGACGGCGATCCAGGTGGGAGCCAGGACCCAGACGTGGGCACTGCGCACCAGGTGCAGGTACCGGCGGAGACCGACGTGGGGCGCCTTGATGGACGCGGCCTCGCCCGCCGGGTCCTGCACGATCCAGAAGATGGCGAACGAGCCCCCGTAGATGACGGCGTTGAGGAAGAAGGCCGATGGCCCGATCGCGGCGAAGAGGACGGGCGCGACCGCGAACCCGGCACCCAGGCCGAGGAGCGTCGCGCCCTCGAACCGCGCGGAGGCCTTGCCGCGCAGCGCCGCGTCCTTGGCCGTGACCATGGCGATGTAGCCAAGGATGGACGGGACGCTGGCGGCGGTGGATGCGCCCTCCAGCCAGCGCGTGCCACCCAGGAGGACGAGGTTCGTCGTCAGGCCCGTGATGATCACGGCCACGGCACCAAAGGCCGGACCGTAGAGCATGATCCGGTGGTGCCCAAGGCGGTCGGACAGGATGCCGAACACGGGCGACAGGACGAGTTCGGCGACGTAGAAGGTCGCGGCGAAGATGCCGACCACGACCGGACTGACCGGCTCGCCGCCGTGGTCGGGGAGGGTGGCGAGGTAGGTCGCCAGCATCGCGCCCGTGAGTCCGGTGCTGAACCGGAGCGTGAACGTCCCGGCCAGCACGGCCCACAGCGAGCGATCCATCGCGAGGAAGGGTAGCGGGTGCGGGCCGCGCGGGCCGAACGGACCGGTGGGGCGGGGGATCTCCCACGTCGATAGGGGTCATTCGAGCCACGTTCGGGCTGGACCGGGGCCCGTATCATGCCCGAAACGCAACGCCCGCCGGGCGAGCGTGGATGGAGGCCACCTCTTGAGTCGCGTCGCGATCTTCACCGATTCGGCATCCGACATGGACCCCGTCGAGGCGGCGGCATCGGGGATCACCATCGTTCCGCTCCTGGTGAACTTCGGGAGCGCGTCGTTCAAGGCCGGGACGGAGCTGAGCGGTCCGGACTTCTGGAAGCGGATGACCGCGCCGGACGCCCCGTTCCCGACGACGGCAGCCTCGTCGCCCGGCGAGTTCAAGGAGGCCTACGAGGCGGCCTTTGCGGCCGGCGCGGACGCCATCGTCTCCATCCACGTGGCTGGCACCCTGTCCGGGACCATCAAGAGCGCCCAGATCGCGCGCGACATGCTGCCGGACCGCGAGATCCACATCGTGGATTCGCTGGGCGTCTCCATGGCGCAGGGCATCCTCTGCCGGATGGGCGTGCAGCTGGCGGCGGAGGGCCGCAGCGCGGAGGAGATCGCGGAGACGCTGGAGCGTCGGTCGCCGGACCTGGTCGCGTACGTCGCGCTGGAGACCCTGGAGTACCTCAAGAAGGGTGGCCGGATCAGCGGCGCGCAGGCGGCCATCGGGACGCTCTTGTCAGTGAAGCCGATCATCATGGTCAAGCACGGCGTCGTGGAGACGACCGATCGCGTCCGCACCCGCTCGAAGGCCCGCGAGCGACTGCTGGAGCTCATCACGGAGCGACCCGTCGAACGCCTGTCGATCCTGCACACGGTGGCCCCGGACGTGGAGGAGTTCCGCCTGGAAGTACTGCGTCGCATCCCCGACCTGGATCCGTCCGCGGTGACAGTGGAGCTCGTGGGAGCGTCCGTCGGTCCTCACCTCGGCCCAGGTTGCGTGGGGGCCGCGATCCTGTATCGGGCCAGCTGAACCGCGCCGCCCGCCGCCCGCGCCTCGGCCGGGCGGCTGGGTTCACCCACGCCGAACACCAGCAGGCCGAACGGGCCCGTGATCGCCCGGACAGCCTGACCCTGGCTCCTTCCCGCGCGAGGTGTCACCGGTGGTGAACAGGACCGCGTCCGGCCGTGGCTGCAGCGCCCGGATGCGCCCTTCGCCCCGCATCCGTTCACCCGCAGCGAATCGGCGGAACGGCGAAGGGCCACAGGTGACCAGCGCCACAGGTTCGACCCCGAACGTTCGATCACGGTGAAGCAGCGGGCCCCGGGCGCAGCGCGGCAGACCCCAGGGTTGCGGCACGGTTGCGACAACCTTGCGTGCAGGTACCATCGGGCGGGTGGCGATCGCCGCCACGCGGCTATACTCACCCCTGAGTCTCAGTCGCGTGTCGCCGGTCTGACGATCTCGCCCGGTACCGTCCGGGCGGCGCCGGATCGCGGTCGATGCGCCCCGTGGGGTCGTCCGGGAGACGGCCCGCGTCGATACGACGGCCCAGGAGGGTCGTCGGACACGGAGGGTCCTTCGTCCATGACCACCGAGCACGTCGCTGCGCGGATCAATGCCTGGGAAGTCGCCCAGCAGCAGTTCGACCTCGCCGCAGAGCGACTGGACCTGGACCCGGGCATGCGCCTCGTCCTGCGCGAGCCGCGCCGCGAATTCACCGTCCACTTCCCGGTCCATATGGACGACGGGTCCGTCCAGGTGTTCACGGGCTATCGCGTCCAGCACAACCTGGGCCGCGGCCCGGCCAAGGGCGGCATCCGCTACCACCAGGACGTCTCGCTGGATGAGGTCAAGGCCCTCGCCATGTGGATGTCCTGGAAGTGCGCCGTGGTCGGCATCCCGTACGGCGGCGGCAAGGGCGGCGTCATCGTCGATCCCAAGCAGCTCAGCCAGAAGGAGCTGGAGGGCCTGACCCGCCGCTACTTCACGGAGATCGAGGTCCTGGTCGGCCCGGAGAAGGACATCCCGGCTCCGGACGTCAACACCAACTCCCAGATCATGGCCTGGATGATGGACACGTACTCCATGCACGCGGGGTACACGGTCCCGGGCGTCGTGACCGGCAAGCCGATCAGCCTCGGTGGCTCGGAGGGGCGCACCGAGGCGACGGCCCGGGGCACGGTCTTCTGCGTCGTCGAAGCCGCCCGGCACCTGGGTTTGGACCTCACCGCCTCCACCGTCGCGGTGCAGGGATTCGGCAATGCCGGGTCCATCGCCGCCCGGCTGATGACGGAGGAGGGCGCCACCGTGGTCGCCGTCTCCGACTCGACCGGTGGCATCCATGCCCCGGATGGCCTGGACATCGCCAAGGTCATCGGCTGGAAGCAGGAGCACGGCACGGTCCAGGGCTTCCCTGGCGCCACGGACGTGACCAACGCAGAGCTGCTGGAGGTCGCGTGCGACATCCTCATCCCGGCCGCGCTGGAGAACCAGATCACGCCGCGCAATGCCGGCAACATCAAGGCCAAGGTCGTCGCCGAGGCTGCGAACGGTCCGACGACCCCGGAAGCGGACGAGATCCTGTACGCCAACGGCGTCTTCCTGGTCCCGGACATCCTGTGCAACGCCGGTGGCGTCACGGTCTCGTACTTCGAGTGGGTCCAGGACCTCAATCGCGACCACTGGAGCGAGCTGGTCGTGAACGCGAAGCTCAAGGAGATCATGGTCCGGGCCTTTGGTGAAGTCCTGGCCATGGCGCAGCGCGAGAACGTCAACATGCGGACCGCCGCGTACCTCCTCGCCGTGAAGCGCGTCGCGGATGCCATGGAGCTGCGCGGCCTCTACCCGTAGGAGGGCCCGGGCATGGATGGTGGCGTGTCGGAGATGCGGCTCGTCGTGACGACGGACGACTACGAGGCCGCACTCGTCTTCTACCGTGACACGCTCGGCATGCCGCAGCTCGGTGCCTTCGCCGCGGAGGGAGGCCGGGTGACGATCCTCGATGCCGGGCGAGCGACCCTGGAGCTTGCCGATCCACCGCACGGCGCCTACGTCGATCGGGTGGAGGTCGGTCGGCGCGTCGCGGGCCATATCCGCGTCGCCCTCGGGGTCGCCGACGCCCGGGACGCAACGGTCCGCGCGGTCGCTGGCGGGGCCAGCCTCATCGCCCCACCCACGGAGACGCCCTGGAGGTCACTCAACTCCCGGCTTGATGGGCCGGCCGGTCTCCAGCTCACCCTCTTCGAGTCGCTCGAACCCGAGTTCTGACCCGCCGTAGCGCAAGACCGGCCTGCCTGGGTGGCACCCACAGTGGCCATCCTGTGACGAACGTGCGAGGGTCTCGCCCGATTCGCGCCGAATCGCGCGTCTGGCACGCTCACCCGTCGGGGGACTGCCACTGTCAGTCGCACGCCCCGAACGACCTCTCTGGCGCCGGCAAGGGGGCGGCACCGCGATCGCACGCGCCACGCGACCGGCACACCACGGGACCGCTCGCGCCCGGTGCTACCATCGCGGCCATGCTCGACCACGAAGAGAAATTCCTGTTCAAGGAGGAGATCCTCCATCTGTCGAACGCCGTGGCGGAGCCCGGCATCCTCGACAACGTCGAGGACCTGCTGACGGACGTCATCACCAGCCCGCGCTTCGACTCCGAGGTCTTCACCCTGGAGCGCAGCCTCCAGGTGATGCTGGGCCCCCGCGCGGGGACGACCCTGGTCGGGCTGCTGACCATAACCCCGGAGGTCTTCGACGAGGTGGCGGAGGTCCGGATCCCGTCCGAGGTCCACGAACGACTCGTGGCGTGGCGGGCCCGCTTCGGCCTGGCGATCGATAACGCCCTCAACTTCCTGAACAACCCGGACGGCATCCAGGGCCACAACTTCGGCACCCAGATCGCCCATGTCGAGGAGCGCCGCGTGCTCCAGGGCCGGCTCACGCTCGTCCGCTACAACAACGAGCCCCAGTTCTTCATGGCCGATGCGAGCGTCTTCCTGGGGCTCGTCACGGACATCCTGGAGCGCCTGGGTCCGCACCTGGAGCCGGACGCGGTGGACGCCGAGTCGATCGCCCGGTTGCGCGACGCGCTGTCGCTCGTGGAGCGCAAGACCGGGGCCCACGGCTGAGCCCTCGCCGTCCCTGATGCGCCATCTCTACCTCGCCGCGACCGGCCAGAACCGTGGCAAGACCACGGTCAGCCTGGGGGTCATGGACGGTTTCGCTCGGCGCGGCCTGTCCACCGGGTTCGTCAAGCCGGTGGGCCAGCGGACCGTCATCCAGGAGGGCGTCCCCGCGGACGAGGACGCGGTCCTCATGAAGGCGGTGTTCGGCCTCACTGAACCGCTGGCCAGGATGAGCCCCGTCCACATCCCGCGCGGATTCACCAAGTCGTACATCGAGGGCAAGGTCGTGGAGGACCTGCCCGGGCGGATCCGCGAGGCGCATGCGTCGTTCGCCGGCGACCGCGAGATCCTGCTCATCGAAGGCACGGGCCATGCCGGGGTCGGGGCCGTCATCGACCTGTCAAACGCGGTCGTGGCGCGACTCCTTGGTGCCCCCGCCGTCATCGTCTCCGAGGGCGGCGTCGGTCGCCCCATCGACGAGATCGTCCTCAACGCGGCCCTCTTCGAGCGCGAGGGTGTCCGGGTCGCCGGCGCCATCGTCAACAAGGTGGACCTGCTGGCCAAGCCGGACCTGGCCGTGACCCTGGAGCGCGGTCTCGCCCGTCACGGCATCCTCCTGCTGGGCGTGCTGCCGTACCGGCCCATCCTGTCCAACCCGACGCTTGCGATGGTCGCGGAAGGCGTGCGCGGCGAACTGATCCATCCGGGTCCGGACCTGGACCAGGTCATCGGCGGCATCTCGATCGGGGCGATGGAGCCGCAGCACATGCTCCAGCGCATCGGGTCACGCGCGCTCGTCATCGTGCCCGGCGATCGCGAAGATGTCATCGCCGCCATCGTCCACGCCAAGCGCATCGGGGCACCCGCGGGCGGTGACGCCCTGGGCCTGGTCCTGACCGGTGGCTACAAGCCACGACGGACGGTCGTGGACGCGATCCGCTACGCGGACCTGTTCGCCACGATCGTGGACGAGGACACGTACCAGGTGGCGTCGGAGGTCCACGATCTCCTCGTGAAGACCCACGCCGCCGATGTCGAGAAGATCGATGAGATCAAGGCCCTGGTCTGGGAGTACCTGTTCATCGATCGGATCTCAGAGGTCGCCACGGAGGCGTCTCTCGCCTGATCCGGCGCGGACCCGACGTGGACCCGACCGCGGGCTCACCGCGGGTCCGGTGGACGCCCCTCGTCCAGGATCTCGTTGTCGATGAGGCGGGTCGCTCCCAGCCGGACCGCCAGTGAGGCCAATGCCGGGCCGTCCACGACATCCAGCTCCTGCAGGCTCAGCGCGTTCGCGACGGAAACGTACTCCACGTCGGCCAGCGGTTCGGACGCCAGGACGGCGCCCATCGCGGATCGGAGCGCATCACCACGTCGCTCGCCGGCCGACCAGGCATCGCGGGCCGCCAGCAGCGCTCGGCGCAGGACGGGGGCGGCCGCGCGCTCCGCCGGCGAGAGGTGGACGTTGCGGGAGGACATGGCGAGCCCATCCGGCTCACGGACCGTCGGACAGGCCACGACCTCCGTGCCGATGGCCAGGTCGCGAGCCATCTGTCTGACGACCATCACCTGCTGGGCGTCCTTCTGGCCGAAGTACGCGCGCTCCGCCCCGACCAGGCCGAACAGGATGGCGACGACGGTGACCACGCCGTCGAAGTGGCCCGGCCGCGCGGCGCCCTCCAGGGGTCGGGCGACCGCGCCCACGCTGACGCGGGTGTCGAACCCAGGCGGGTAGACCTCGTCCACGCCCGGGACCCAGACGAGGTCGGCGCCTTCGGCCTCGCAGATCGCGAGGTCGCGGGCCTCGTCGCGAGGGTACCTGGTGTAGTCGGCGGCGGCGTCGAACTGGTGTGGGTTGACGAAGATCGTGACGACGACCGTGGAATCGTCGCGACGAGCCCGCTGGATCAGCGCCCGGTGGCCGTCATGCAGCCAGCCCATGGTCGGGACCAGGCCGATGGGCCGGGCGGAGGCAGCCAGCGCCCCCCGCAGGTCCGCCCGGGTTCGCAGGACGCGGGTCATCGGCTTGCCGTCATCGGACGCGGTCGGCAGCGTGTGACCGGGACGCCGCGGGCTCAGAGGTCGCGGTCGAGCGGGATCCCGCCCGACGGGACCGTGCCGGCCGGTCGATCGGCGTCCGTCCGGCCCAGTGCCTCCAGGAGGACGGCATCGTCCATCCGGACGGTCTGGGCCGCGCCCGGGAACGTGCCGGCTTTGACATCTGTGGCGTAGGCGCCGGCGGCGGCGAGGATCGTCGCCCGCAGGTCAGCGTAGGGCTTCGCGTGGCGCGGCTGCCAGGTGTCCAGGCCCAGCAGGTCCGTGATCACCTGGACCTGCCCGCTGCAGCCGGCGCCCGCGCCGATGCCGATGGTCGGGATGCGCAGGCGGTCCGTGATCGCGGCGGCCAGCTGTTCCGGCATGAGTTCCAGGACGATGGCAAAAGCCCCCGACTCCTGGACGGCGACGGCATCCGACAGGAGCGCCCGGGCCTGCGCCTTGTCCTTGCCCAGGACGCGGACCTTGCCGGCGGCGTTCGCCGCCTGGGGCGTCCAGCCGATGTGACCGACGACCGGGATGCCGGCCTTCACGACCGCCTCGATCGCCCGCGCGGTGCGCACTCCGCCCTCCAGCTTGACCGCCTGCGCCCCGGCATCCGCCAGGAAGCGGCCGGCGTTGGCGATAGCCGTCTCCGCGGTCGGGTAGCTCAGGAACGGCATGTCGCCGACGACGAGCGCGCGGCGGGCGCCGCGGGTCACGGCCGCCGTGTGGTGGAGCATGTCCGCCATGGTCACGGCGATCTCGCTCTCGTACCCGAGCATCGCCCGGCCCAGCGAATCGCCGACGAGGACGAACGGGATGCCGGCCTCGTCCAGGAGCCGCGCCGTCGGGTAGTCATAGGCGGTCAGCATCGGGATGCGCTGTCCGTCCGCGTACATGCGGCCGATGTCCGCGACGGTCAGGCGGCGGGGCTGTTCAGTGGTCGTGCTCATGATCGGGTCAAGTCTGCGCGCCACCGCGGCGGGCGTCCAGCAAGGGGGCCACGCGATCCAGGATGTGGTCGGCGACCTCCCGCTTGGTCAGGAGCGGCAGATCGTCCCGGCCACCGTCCGAGCCAAGGATGCTCACGCGGTTCGTGTCCGTCCCGAAGCCGGATCCCACTTGGGACACGTCGTTGGCCACGAGGAGGTCCACGCCCTTGCGTCGGAGCTTGTCGGCGGCCCGGTCCAGCGACCCCGTCTCGGCCGCGAACCCGACGAGCACGGGCGCGGGCGCTGGCGTCGTCGTGCCGCGGACCGTCGCCGACACCGCGGCGAGCACGTCCGGCGTGGGCTCCAGGTCCAGGTGCAGGCCGTCGCCCCGTTGGAGCTTGGTCCCGGCGGTCGCGGTCGGACGGAAGTCGGCGACCGCCGCCGCCATGACCAGGACATCGAACCCGGGAGCGCCGCCGCCCTCCCCGACGAGGCCCAGGAGCGCATCCCGCAGGTCACTCGTGGACTCGACCCGGATGACCGTGGCCGCCTCGGGGAGCGGCACCTCCACGTTCGCGGCCACGACCGTCACCCGGGCGCCGCGATCGAGTGCCGCCGCGGCCACCGCCGCGCCCATCTTCCCCGTGGAGCGATTGCCGATGAACCGTACCGGGTCGATCGCTTCGCGGGTTCCGCCGGCGCTCACGACGACGTGGATGCCCTCCAGGTCGGCGTCCCGCGCGGGGCCGACCACCGGCGGGCGGTCCGATGGGTCAGGCGCGCGGACGGGCCGCGCCGTCGCGACGCGCACCACGGCGTCCACGATGGCGGCCAGGTCCGCCAGGCGCCCCGTGCCGGACTGCCCGGAGGCAAGGGGACCGACCTCCGGCTCCACGATCGTGTACCCGAACCCGTCGCGCAGCCGCGCGACGTTGTCGCGGGTGGCCGGGTGCGTCCACATGTCGCCGTCCATCGCCGGGGCGACGACGACCGGAGCGGACGTGGCGAGGACGGTGGCGGTCACGACGTCACCGGCCAGGCCGTGGGCCATCGCGCCCAGCCAGTGGGCGGTGGCCGGCGCCACGACGATCGCATCCGCCGTGTCGGCGACCACGATGTGGCCGATGCGCTGGTCCGCGAGCAGGTCCAGGACCTCCGTCTCGACCGGGTGACGGGACAGGGCCGCGAACGAGAGCGGGCCCACGA
Organism: Chloroflexota bacterium; assembly: GCA_040882345.1. GTDB lineage: Bacteria > Chloroflexota > Limnocylindria > Limnocylindrales > CSP1-4 > SPCO01. The sequence goes on along the minus strand of JBBEBL010000263.1, from coordinate 40,841 downwards.
ACCGCGTGGCGGACGGCGTCAGCATCACGGATACGTCCGCGCCTTCCGCGCGCAGCAGGCGCACGAGCTCCACCGCCTTGTAGGCGGCGATGGAACCGGTCACGCCAAGACCGATGAGGCGCCCATGGAGGCGACCGCCGTCGGTCACGTCAGCCCGAGTTCCATACGCTCGCCGCCGGCCACCTCTGCGTGGAGGATGCCCAGGCCCTTGAGCGTGAGGTCAGGGTCGATGGCGTCCACACCCTCGATCGCGGTGGCCCACGGCGCGCCGGACAGGCCGCCGGTCAGGACCGCGCGGACCGCCGCCGGCTCGATGCCGGCGAGATCCGCCAGCTCGCGTCGCACCCGCGCGAGGAGGGTGGCCGCGAGTCCCTGGTAGCCGAAGATCGTGCCGGCCTGGATGGCGCTGACCGTGTCGCGGCCGATGGCCCGGTCCGGGGTGCGCAGCTCCACGCGCGGGAGCTTCGCCGTCCGCGCCGCGAGTGCCTCCAGCCCGAGTTCCAACCCGGGCGCGATCGCCCCGCCGACGTAGGCGCCGTCCGCGGCCACGCAATCCAGCGTGGTGGCCGTGCCGAAGTCCACGACGACCGCGGGCGTGCCGTACAGGCGCGCGACCGCCAGCGCGTTGACCAGCCGGTCCGCCCCGACCTCGCCGGGTCGGTCCACGCGGACCGGGATCGGCACGGTCCCGGCGGTCGCCACGATGAGCGGCCGGTCAAGGCTTGCTGCCAGCGCCTCGGTCCCGGTGGTGAGGTTGGGCACCACGGACGCGCAGGCGATCGCCGCCACGTCGCGCAGGGCCAGGCCGTCCAGGGCCAGCAGGTCTCCGGCCAGGATGCGCAGCTGGTCGCCGGTCATCCGCGCGTCCGTCGCGGCGCGCCGGGTCGTGATGAGCGTCCCGTTGCGGATGATCCCGACGGTGATGTTGGTGTTGCCGATGTCGATGGCGAACAGCATGGTCGCGATGATACGCGGCGGGCCGCTCGTACCCGCGAACTTCGCCGTTCCGTGGCCCGTCCGGTGCGCTACCATCGCGCCACATCGGGCCCACCCACCGGCCCCCTGCGCCCGAGGAGACCGATCCGTTGCGGACCACGCCGGCTGCCAAGTTCTTCGTGAACGCGGGCGTCGTCACCAGCCGGACGGACATGCTCCACCTCCTTCGCCCCCTCATCAAGCAGACCGTCTCGTATCGGTACCTGCGCGGCCGCGATGTCATCGCCATCGGCACGGGCTGGGTGGAACGCGTCGTCACGGATGCGCCGGACACCTCCACCTACTTCACGCCCCTGGCGATCACCCTGAACATCGATTCATTCGAGCATCTCGAGTTCGAGACACGCCCGGACCAGCTCCTGGTCTACGCCCTGGTGCAGGGTGACGAGCGCGTCATCGTGGAGTTCGCGCCGATCGGCCCGGCCGGTGAGGATCGCTCACCGTTCGCGCCGCAGCAGCTCGCGTTCGACACGTCCGACTACGTCCAGATGGAGCTGCTCGGCCTCGACGCCCACGAGGACGAGTAGCGCGATCGGGAGCCGGCGCGGACGGTGCCGGCGAACACGGTGGGGGCACCAGGGCCAGAGGGCCCGGGTGGACAAGCGGCCAAGGCGCGGACCGAGCCCGCCCAAGGTGGCTCGGCGTGCCGGAAGGGCGAAGGAGGGACGGACGCCAGGTGGAGCAGTATTTCCGACTCAGTGAGCGGGGGACCTCGGTCTCGACGGAGGTCCGAGCGGGCCTGACCACGTTCATGGTCATGGCCTACATCATCTTCGTGAACCCGAGCATCCTCTCGAGTGGGCCGCTGGATGGCTTGGGCCCGCCCTTCCTGCCGACCGTGGTCGCCACCGCGCTCGCCGCGGGCATCCTGACCATCGCGATGGGGCTGATCGCGAATTACCCGTTCGCGCTGGCGGCAGGCCTCGGGCTCAATGCGGTCGTGGCGTTCCAGCTCATCCTGGGACGCGGCTTCCGGTGGGAAGAAGCGATGGCGGTCATCGTCTGGGAAGGCATCCTCATCACGATCCTCGTGCTGACCGGCCTGCGCGAGGCGATCATGCACGCCATCCCGATGACCCTGAAGCGAGCGATCGCCGTGGGCATCGGCCTGTTCATCCTGTTCATCGGCCTCGTCAACGGCGGCTTCGTGCAGGGTGGTGCCGGGACCCCGGTGACCCTCGGCAACCTCACGACGCCCGCCTTCCTGACGTTCGTCGTGGGCCTCGCCCTCGCCCTTGCCCTGATGGCGATGCGGGTCCGCGCGGCGCTCCTCATCAGCATCATCGCCGCCACGATCCTGGCCATCGTCCTGCGCTTGGTCTTCGGTGAGTCGGCGGGCTTCGGGCCCGGGCAGGCGGTGCTACCTGAGCAGTACCTGTTCGACTTCAGCGCGGACAACTTCTCCACGCTGCTCGCACCGCTCGGGTTCCTGATCTCCATCTGGACGAACCCTGAGCTGGGCTTCCTGACGGTGGCCCTGGTGGTGTTCAGCCTCATGCTGTCCGACTTCTTCGACACGATGGGCACGGTCATCGGCGTGTCCGAGGAAGCCGGCCTGCTGGACGAGGACGGGCGCCTGCCGGGCATCCGTAACGTCCTGGTCGTGGACTCGGTCGCGGCGATGGTGGGCGGTGCCTTCAGCACGAGTTCCAACACCACGTACATCGAGTCGGCCGCCGGCGTGTCCGAAGGCGGCCGCACCGGGCTCACCTCGGTCGTCGTCGGGATCCTGTTCCTGGCGTCGATCCTCATCGCGCCGATCGCCGGCGTCGTGCCGGCCCAGGCCACGGCCGCCGCCCTGGTCGTCGTGGGCTACCTGATGTTCCGCAACATCAAGGATATCGAGTGGGGCGAGATCGACGATGTCTTCCCCGTCCTCGCCACGCTCATCGTCATGCCCCTGACGTACTCGATCACCGATGGCATCGCGGTCGGGTTCATCTCGTACGTCTTCCTCAAGACCGTCCGCGGCCGGATGAGCGAGATCCATCCGCTGATGTGGGCTGCATCGCTGGCCTTCGTCGTCTACTTCGCCATCCCCTGGCTTCAGCAGACCCTCGGCATCTAGGCCTGGCGAGGGTCCGGCGCCCACCGGACCGCGCGACCAGCGGCGCCCCGTCCACCATGGCCGGGGCGCCGTCGTCATTCCTGTACCATCCGTCGCGATGTTCGAACGGACCGCGCTGCCGGAAGGGCCGCGCGTCATCAGCTCCCGGCTCCCCGGGGCGCGTTCGGTCTCCATCGCCGCGTACGTCCTGGCCGGCTCGCGCCTGGAGTCGCCCGACGAGGCCGGTGTCGCCCACTTCATGGAGCACATCACCTTCAAGGGGACGGCTGCGTACCCGACCACCCGCGCCATCAGCGAGGCGATCGAGGGGGTCGGTGGCTCGTTCAACGCCGCAACGGACCGCGAGTCCACGGTCTACTGGGTCCGGGTCCCGGTCCGCGAGGCACGCCGGGCGATGGACGTCGTGGGCGAACTCATCGTCCGTCCGTCCCTGGCCACCGACGAGATCCAGGGTGAGCGCTCCGTCATCATCGAGGAGATCCGCTCCTACCAGGACGACCCTTCCGAGTACGCGCAGACGCTGTTCCAGGTGGCGCTTTTCGGCGACGGCCCGCTGGGCCGCGAGATCTGCGGTGACGAGGCCGGCATCCGCTCGCTCCCCGACGCGACCATCCGCAGCTTCTGGCAGACCCTCTACCGCCCTGCCAACACCGTGGTCGCCGTGGCGGGCGACCTCGCGCACGAGCAGGCCGTGGAGTTGGCCGCCGCCGCCTTTGGGACCGGGAACGGCGCGATCCCGGGCTACGAGCCGGCGCCGCCGCTGCCGGCCGGTGAGCGAGTGCGAGTCGGCAAGCGAAGCACGGCGCAGGCCCAGCTGGTGCTGGGGCTGCCGGCACTGCCACGCGATCATCGGGACAGCTGGACGCTGGCGGTCCTCAACGGCGTCCTTGGCGACGGCATGAGCAGCCGGCTGTTCCTGTCCGTCCGCGAGGAGCTTGGTCTCGCGTACGACATCGGTTCCGGCCTCGTGGACTACAGCGACGCCGGAGCCCTTGAGGTGTCCGCCGGCGTCGACCCGGCGAGCCTGCCGGAGGCCCTGGACGCGATCCTCGCCGAACTCGCACGCCTGCGCGACGACCTCGTCGCGGACGACGAGCTCGGCAAGGCGAAGCGGTATCTGGCTGGCGGGCTGGAGCTGCGGATGGACGAGACGCGCCACGTCGCATCGTGGATCGGCGGGCAGGAGGCCCTGCACGACCGCGTCCTGACGCTGGACGAGGCGCTCGTGGCCGTGGACGCGGTTCGCGCGGAGGACGTCCAGCGCGTGGCCGGCGACCTGTTCCATGACGACAGGCTTCGGCTGGCCGCCGTCGCGCCGGCACGGTACCTGCGCGGCCTGGAGCGCCGGCTGCGGTTGCCGGCGTGAGCATCCGATGACGCCGACCTCGACCTCGCCAGGGGCGCCGACGCCGGCCCGTTCCGCCGACCTGGAGCTTGCCCGGCTCCACCTGCGCCTGGGGTCGCTGGCGCTGGCCCGTGCAGAGCTGGAAACGCTCGCCGGCCGCGACGCGCTGGACGACGACGGCCTCGTGGACCTCGCCGAGGTGCGCTGGCGAACGGGTGACGTGACCGGGGCGGGTGAGGCCGCGCAGGTGATCCTCGGCGACGCGGATGACGGACCGCTGCTGGCCCTGGTCGTCGCCGCGGAGGCGGCCATGGCGCGTGGCCGTCCGACCGAGTCGCGCCGCCTCGCCGAGCGGGCCGTGGCCGCGGCCGGGGCGACGCTGGACGCGGTCTTCGCCGGCATGCCGCGCGCGGCCGTGTGGCCCCCGGATCCAGCCGACCTGCCGCCCCCGGACCCCACGCTGTTCGATGTCGCGACGGTCGGGTCCGCCGGCCTCGTGACCGATGCCGACCTGTCGCCCGACGCGGCGACGGCGCGCGATCCCGCGTCGTTCGCCCTGTGGGATGACCTCGACGTCGGCGCGGACGAGGCGAGCGCGGCGCTGGATCTGCCGGCTCCCGATGCCGAGCTGGAGCGCGGCCGGGACGCCCTGGTCGCGGGCCGCCATGACGCTGCCGCCGTCCATCTCGGGCTGGTCCTGAGGCTCAGTCCCGTGCTGGCCCCGGCCGTCCTGGACCTGGTCGGCGCGGACCGGTCGGCGGAGCTCGCGTTCGTGCGCGGCGACGCCTATCGTCTCGTGGGTCGTGAGCTGGAGGCCCGTCGCGCCTTCGCCCGCGCATTGCGCCCCGACGTCACCACGACCCTCGAACCCCCACATGAAGGAGACCCCGCGTGACGGAACGCACCCTCGTCCTGATCAAGCCCGACGGCGTCCAGCGCCAGCTGGCCGGGCGCATCCTCGCGCGCTACGAGGAGCGCGGCCTCAAGGTCGTCGGCCTGAAGCTCGTCCACGTGTCCCGCGACACGGCGGCGGCGCACTACGAGTCGCACCGCGAGAAGCCGTTCTTCGGCGGGCTCGTGGATTTCATCACCTCCGCGCCGCTCGTCGCGCTGGCCCTGGAGGGGCCCAACGCCATCGCCGTCGTCCGCGCGATCAACGGGGCGACCCGGCCGCACGAGGCGACTCCGGGAACCATCCGCGGCGACTTCGCGCTGGAGACGGCCCAGAACATCGTCCATGCCTCGGACGGTCCGGAGGCGGCGGCGACGGAGCTCGCGCTGTGGTTCGACGACGACGAACTGTTCGCCTACGACCGCGATGTCGATCGCTGGGTCCTCGCCCCGGCCGACTGACGGCGCCGCTCGACTCGTCGTTGCCGCTAGCCTGACGGGACCGGGATCGGCTCGAAGGACGGCCCGGACTCGCCGGGATCGTCCGGGCGGTCCGGCTGGAAGATTTCCGTCACGTCCCGCACGATCGGGGGCAGGCCGGCGGCGGCTGCCGGGGCACCGAATGCCCCGACGGACACGGCCACGGCCAGGACGGCGACGGTCACGGCGCTCACGGTCGCCGCAAAGGCCCGGTTGTCAGACCAGGCCATGGACCCCCAGCGCCGCAGGTCGGTCAGGTCGAGAGCCCGGAGCTGCGGTCGCCACGTGGAGGGACCACCCGCGCGCGGAGCGGATCGGCCAAGCCCGATGAGCAGGAGTCGTCCGTAGTAGGCGAGTGGCGATAACACGCCGACCCACGCGACGAGCGCCAGCGGCCCGTCGATCGTGAGGTCGATCAGCGCCCCTCGCGCCTCGAACGCCGCGAGGCCCGGCAGCCCGATGCTGGCGCCGACGACGAGGAGGAACGCCACGGCGAGCAGCGGCGACCGGATCGCCCAGCCGCGCAGGTCCGCCAGGCGACCGGTGAAGAAGGTCGCCCGGAGCGCCGCGGCCCAGGCTGCGAAGGCCGTTCGGGCGACGACGAACGACAGGATCCACATCCGGGCAGGGGCCCACGCCTCTGGGTCCAGGGCGGCGATGGCCAGGATCACGACCCCGGCGTCGCCCACGATGGCATAACCCACGACGTGTTCCACGTCGTCCTGGATGAGAGCCGCGACGGACGCCAGCCCGATGGACGCGAGGGCGATGGCCACGACCACGGCCCTGGCCTGTTCCAGGTCCACGAGCAGCGGTGCGATGGACGCATCCATCCAGGCCAGCGCGACGATGGCCATGGCTGCCGGGGCCCAGGCGGTGACGAGCGGCAGAGAGGTCTCGGGGACGGCGTCGGCCAGGCGCGCCGCCCAGGCATGGAACGGGATCGCCCCGAAGCGGATGGCGACGGCCACGGCCATGGCCAGATAGGCGAGCCCGAAGACCACCGGCTGGGCCGCCAGGTCGGAGAGATCGCGACCGATCCACGCCGCCGCCGCGATCGCGATGGTGCCGGCGACGATCGTCGCGCGCAGTGCGCGAGTGCCGACGGTCGCCCCGGCCCGGCCGCCGAGTGGGGCGATGCACAGGAGCGCCCCGAACAGCCCGCCGGCCGTGGCGGCCATCACGGCGAGCAGCGTGTCCGGGATCGAGAGCGCCAGCGCCGACGTCCCGAGGATCGCGAGGGTGACGGCCGTCGCGTCCCGTCGGCTGCCGGCGGCTGTGCCGATGACGGCGAGCAGAAGGCCGGCCCCGGCGCCAAGGACCAGGAACAGCCGCAGGTACGAGGTGGTGGCGATGCCGCTGCCGCCCATGACCAGGGACTCGCCGGGTTCGATCGCCAGCGCCGTCGCGAGCGCGGCGAGCAGGGCCAGCAGGCCGATGAACGTGGCCAGGCGCTCCGGCCCACGAACGAGCAGGACGGCCACCGCGCCGCCGACCGTGACGATGAGGAAGGGGAGGAGGGTCATGCTGGGTGGTCCCTGCGCTCTCTTTAGAACGGGTCGCCGGAGGCGTGGTCGGAAGCGCGGTCGGCTGCGTGGTCCAGTGGATGGGCGTCCGGGTCGCGCCGCCGCCGGGGCTCCGGGTCCTCGACGAGGTCGAGCCCGCCCGCGCCGTCTGACCGGGCAGCCGCGGCGAGCGCGGCCAGCGAGCCGCCAAGGACCACGGTCAGCCCGGCGATGACGAGATGCTCCAGCGGGTCCGGCGTGCCGTCCAGCCCGACGCGCACGAGCAGCGCGGCATCCAGAAGCAGGAACAGGCCGAGTCCCACCCGCAGCACGTCACTCCCGGAGAGCACCGGGGTCACCGCCAGGGCAGCCACCGCGAAGCCGGCCACGCTTGCCATGTCCGGTCCCCCGGCCGTCGCGCCGAGGCCGTGGGCCGCTATCCCGACGATGGACGCGGCTGCCGCGACGAGGACCTCCGCCGGCCATCCGATCCGGGACCCGCCGGTCGGCGCCAGCGGTCGGCCGGCGATGGCCCCAGCCGATGCCCGGTCGCGCACGGCCATCCACAACAGGTACGTGGCCAGGATGGCGCCCACCAGCCGGGCGGCGAGGCCCACCGGTCCGGGGCTAGGGTCGGCGATCATCGGCGACAGGATCATGGTCAGGGCGAGGGCCAGGACGGCGATCCGCGCGTCACGGACTGAGACCGCGACGATGGCCCCGGCGACGACCGCCACGGTGACCCCCGCCAGGATGGGGTTCACCGGTCCGTCACGGGGAGGTCGGCACGAGGCCCGGGAAGACCGGCGTCTCCAGGACCCCGAAGGTGTCGAACGGCCAGTAGCGCAGCCACGCCCGCCCGATGACCTGGTCGACGTCCACCGGCCCGAACGTTCGCGAGTCCGCGGAGTTGGAGCGATGATCGCCCATCAGGAACAGCTGGCCGTCCGGGATCGTCCAGGACGCCTGATCGAGGGATGCGTTGGTCGGCTGCGGATCACCGTCCGGCCCCGCGTAGACATACGGCTCGTCCAGGACGGCTCCGTTGATGTAGACGTGACCGTCGTCGCGGATGTCCACACGGTCGCCGCCCTCGCCGATCACCCGCTTGATGAACGGCGTGTCTTCCTGGCCCCAGTCCGTCGGCGGCTTGAAGACGACGATGTCCCCGCGCTTGTACGTGTCGAAGCGGGGCGTCAGCTTGTCCACCAGGACGTACTGCTCCGGCTCCAGCGTCCGCTCCATGGATTGCTGCTGGACCTTGTACGGCTGCGCGACGAAGTTCTGGATGACAAGGAAGATGATCAGGGTCAGGACGAGGGTCTCGACGATCTCGAAGAGACACCCCAGCGCGGGTCGTTGGCTCACAAGTCCGGCAGTATAGGGGCCGCCGGACCCGCCCGCCGCCGCGGCCTCCGGGCGACCGACCGCCGGTCGTCACCGTGATGCATATCCAGCGCCGTGCCGCCGATTGACCGGCGAAAGTCACGGGCAGTACACTCGCGCCGGCCTGCAAGGTCCCAGCCATCGGTGCATGGCGCCCGGGCCCCAGGCACGTTCCAGAACCCCACCCGCCCGCGGCGGCGCATGCCCCCGCGCCGCGGGTCGGGACCACCGGCCATCACCCTTGTGGAGGACCCGAACAACCTCGATGGACGCGAGCACGCTCCAGCTCATCATCCTGCCAGCCGGCATCATCGCGATCCTGTTCGCGATCTACCTGGCCCGCGACGTCCTTGCCCGTGACACGGGAACTCCGGAGATGCAGGCCGTCGCCGGCACCATCTTCGAGGGGGCGGTGGCCTTCATCCGGCGCCAGTACTCCACGATCGGCATCCTGGCCCTCGTCGGGTCGGTGATCCTCTTCGTGGTCATCACCCTGGTCGAGACCCCGGAAGTCGCCGATGTCCCGGAACTCGCCGGTGTGCCGATCGGGCTCATGACGGCGTTCTCGTTCCTCGTCGGTGCGGCGTGCTCCATGGCGTCGGGCATCATCGGCATGTACATCAGCGTCAAGGCCAACGTGCGCACCGCCTCGGCGGCGCGGCGCAGCCTGGTCGAGGCGGTCCAGGTGGCCATGCGCGGCGGCGCGGTATCCGGCTTCCTCGTGGTGGCCCTGTCGCTGCTGGGCGTGTGGGGGATCTTCACCCTGTATAGCGCCGTCGTCGGCGGCGTGACCGTGCGCGAGGCCCCGTTCCTCATCGTCGGCTTCGGCTTCGGTGCGTCCTTCGTGGCGCTTTTCGCCCAGCTCGGTGGCGGCATCTACACGAAGGCCGCCGACGTCGGCTCCGACCTGGTCGGCAAGGTGGAGAAGGGCATCCCCGAGGACGATCCCCGCAACGCCGGTGTCATCGCCGACCTCGTGGGCGACAACGTCGGCGACTGCGCCGGCCGCGGGGCGGACCTGTTCGAATCGACCGCGGCCGAGAACATCGGCGCGATGATCCTGGGCGTGGCGGCCTTCACGATCGCCCAGACCGCCGGTTGGCCGAACCCCGAGGCCTGGATCTTCTTCCCGCTCGTCGTGCGCGCCTTCGGGCTCCTGGCGACGATCGTCGCGATCTTCTTCGTCCGCGGCAAGGAGACCGAGGACCCGATGAACATGCTCAACCGCGGCTACTGGGTGACGACCCTGCTGTCCGTGGTCGGTTTGGGCATCACGACCTACGTGATGATGGACACCAACGGCGGTATCGGCGAAGCGTTCGGGCTGCCGACATGGGTCTACTTCTTCCTGGCCGGCGTCGTCGGCCTGGCGACGAGCGTCGCCTTCGTCTACATCACCCAGTTCTACACTGCGGGCTCCTATCGTCCGGTCCGCGAGATCGCCGAGGCGTCGCGGACAGGACCGGCCACGAACATCATCAGCGGCACCGCCGTCGGCTTCGAGACGACGCTCGTCACCGCCGTCACGATCTCCATCGCCCTGTTCGCGAGCTACTGGCTCGGCAACGAGGCGAATCTCATCGCCGAGGGTGGTCGCAACGTCGGCGGCATCTTCGGGACCGCAGTCGCGACCATGGGCATGCTCATGACCACGGCCTACATCCTCGCGATGGACACCTTCGGTCCGATCACGGACAACGCGGGTGGGATCGCCGAGTTCAGCCGCGCCGAGGCCGGCGCGCGCGAGATCACCGATCGACTCGATGCCGTCGGCAACACGACCAAGGCGCTGACCAAGGGCTACGCCATCGCCTCCGCGTCGCTGGCGGCGTTCCTGCTGTTCTCCGCCTACATCGACAAGATCAACGTCATCCAGGGCCGCCGCATCGAGGCGGGTGTTCCGGGTGCCCAGCTCCTCGAGTCGGTCAACCTCGCCAACATCAACGTGTTCATCGCGGCGCTCATCGCCGCGATGCTCGTGTACTTCTTCTCCAGCCTGGCCATCCGCGCCGTCGGCGTCACCGCGCAGTCCATCATCGTGGAGGTCCGCCGGCAGTTCCGGGAGATGCCCGGGATCATGGATTACACGCAGCGCCCGGACTACGCTCGCGTCGTGGACATCACGACCAAGGCGGCCCTCCGCCAGATGGTCGCCCCGGGGCTCGTGGCGGTGGCCACGCCGATCATCGTCGGCGTCCTCCTCGGCTATGAGGCGGTCGCCGGCATGCTCATGGTCGGCACGATCTCGGGCGTCCTGCTCGCGACGGTGCTGAACAACGGCGGCGGAGCGTGGGACAACGCCAAGAAGTACATCGAGTCGGGCAACCTCAAGGATGAGAACGGCAACGTCCTCGGCAAGGGTTCCGACGCCCACGCCGCGGCCGTCGTCGGCGATACCGTCGGCGACCCGTTCAAGGACACGGCCGGCCCGTCGCTGCACGTCCTCGTCAAGTTGCTCGCCACGATCACCCTGGTGATGGCGCCGCTGTTCATCCGCTAGGCGCCGAACCGCCGAACCACGGGGCCGGTCCGGCCCCAGACACATGGAGGTCGCGACCCGATGGACACCGTCCTCCAGGCCCTGATCATGGGGATCGTGCAGGGACTCACGGAGTTCCTGCCGGTCTCCTCATCCGGACATCTCGTCGTCGTCCCGTACCTGTTCGGGTGGGATGACGCGTTCCTCAACAGCCTGGCCTTCAGCGTCATGCTCCACCTGGGCACGCTGGTCGCCCTGCTCGTGTACTTCCGCGCGGACTGGCTCCGGCTCGTGCCGGCCGGGTTCGCGGCGCTGCGGGACCGCTCGTTCCGCGGCGACCCGGACCGCAAGCTGGCGTGGCTGCTGGCCGCCACCACCATCCCGGCGGCCATCGCCGGCCTCGTCTTCAACGACGTCATCGAGCAGCAGGTCCGCCAGGTCGCCATCGTCGCGCTGATGCTCGTCGTCGGTGGCGTCGTGCTGTGGGTCGCCGACCGGGTCGGTCGCCGCGATCGGCCCATCGGCGACATCTCGTTCCCCGTCGCGATCGGGATCGGTGCCGCGCAGGCACTGGCCCTGGTCCCGGGGATCAGCCGGTCCGGCATCTCCATCTCGGCCGCCAGGCTCGCAGGGCTTGACCGCCAGGCCGCCGCGCGGTTCGCGTTCCTGATGGCGACACCCATCACGGCCGGCGCGGGGATCTTCGAGGCTCGCAAGCTGTTCACCGGCGAGTCGGGGGTTGATGTGAGCACCGCGCCCCTGGTCATCGGGATGGTCGCGTCGCTCGTGTCCGGTCTTGCCGCCATCCACTTCATGCTGCGCTACCTGCGGACGCGGTCGCTCGCGGTGTTCATCTGGTATCGCTTCGCGTTGGCGGGCGTCGTGGTGGCGGTCGTGGCGATCCGGGGCGGTTGACGGGAGCGCCCATGGAGGTCATGAAGCAGCTTCGCCAGCGGGCGATCCGCGATCTCGTCGCCCAGCGGGTCATCCGGACGCAGCAGGAGCTGGCCACGGCGCTGCGCGAGCGCGGATTCCGCACGACCCAGGCGACGATCTCGCGCGACGTGGCTGACCTTGGACTGATCAAGATCGCCCGCGAGGGAACCGCCGCGTACGCCATCCCGCCGCGACTGATCGAGGCGGAGACGTCCGGCGAGGACCGCTTGCGCAAGCTCCTGTCGGACCTGCCCCTGGAGATCCACGAGGCGGGGCTGCTCCTGGTCCTGCGCACGCTGCCCGGGAGCGCGCACGCCATCGCTGCCGCCCTGGACCGGGCACGCTGGCCGGAGGTCGCGGGCTCTATCGCGGGTGACGACACGCTCTTCGTGGCGCTCCCGGATCGCGGCTCGCTCCAGCGCGTGAAGCGTCGCCTGCTGCGGCTCGCCGAGTAGCCTCAGCGCGCGGGCAGCTCGGCCACGTCGCAGACGCGGCCGACCGGGCGCCCCGTCCGCCCGCCGCATTCACCGTCCGCGAAGTCGATGCCGTCAACCCGCTCGCGATCATGCCCGCTTCACCCACGCCGAACGTTGGCGCGGGGAAGCCGGCGGTCGCGGTCGCCCCGCCCCGTTCGCCTGGCGCCTCGCGCTGGCGCCTTCACCGACGGCGAACGACCGGCTGGGAGGCCATCCGCCGAATCGCCCGGTGCTCCCTTGGGCGCGCCAACGTTCACCGTCACGGAAGTCCGCGCCAGATGACGGCCACAAGCATCCGCGCGCGCTTCGGGCGTTCGATGGGGCCATCGGGCTGAACGTGAAGGGGGGATCGGCCCATGCCACGGTCCATCACGCGCCGCCGAATCGACACCCGTCCGGGATCTTTTTGACACCCCGCGAGGGCCGCACTACCATTCACGACCGGCTGGAACTTCAGGCGCGCGGGGACACCGCGGGTCGCCTGGAGTCCTTTTCTTTATCAGCGGACGGACCGGATCAGCGACCGACCCGGGACGCGACACCCCATCCCGACCCAATCCCGACCCAATCCCGATCACTCGCATCGCGGGGGCCTACCTGACATGAACAACAAGCCGACGTATCTCTCCAAGGATGGCCTCGAGAAGCTCCGCGACGAGCTCCACGAGATGATCACGGTCAAGCGACCGGAGGTTGCCGACCGGATCCACGACGCCAAGGAGCACGGCGACCTGTCCGAGAACGCCGAGTACGAAGACGCCAAGAACGAGCAGGCGTTCGTCGAGGGTCGGATCCAGACGTTGGAAGCGCTGATCAAGAACGCCACGATCATCGAGGAGACGCACTCCACGGACCACGTCCAGATCGGGTCCACGGTGGCCGTCGAGAGCGGCGACGGGAAGGAGTCCTTCACGATCGTCGGGTCGACGGAGGCCAAGCCCGCGGAGGGCCGGATCTCCAATGAGAGCCCCGTCGGGCGGGCGCTGCTGGGGAAGAAGAAGGGCGAGAAGGTCGTCGTCAGCGTCCCCGCCGGGGACTTCACCTACAAGATCGTCAGCATCAGCTGATGCCTGCCCGCGCCTGACCATGGATTGGGCCGACGAACTGGCGCAGCGCGTCGCCGACCGCGGCCCCCAGGTCGTCAACGACTCCAAGACCCCCTCGGGCACGGTCCACGTCGGGAGCCTCCGTGGCCCCGTCATCCTCGACGCCATCGCGCGCGCGCTACGGGCCAGCGGCATCGAGACGACGCTCCTCTACGGCGTAGATGACCTTGACCCGATGGACGCCCAGGCGCTCTTGACGCCGGATGCCATCGAGCGCGAGATGGGCCGGCCGCTGGCCCACGTACCCGATCCGATCGGCGACTGCCATGCGTCGTACGCCCGGCACTTCGCCGGCGTCTTCATCGACACGTTCGCGGGCCTCGGCATCCACCCCGACCGCTACTACTGGATGAGCGACATCTACCCGACGGGGGCGATGGATCAGTACATCCGGACCGCGCTGGACCGTGCGGCGCTCGTCCGCGACATCTACCGGCGGGTCGCCAACGTGCAGCACCCCGACACCTGGCATCCGGTCGGCGTCATCTGTCCGAACTGCGGCAAGGTCGGCACGACGATCGTGACCCAATGGGACGGCGAGCGCGTGTACGCCGAGTGTCGTCAGCGACTCGTGGAGTGGGCGACCGGCTGCAACTTCACCGGTTGGATCAGCCCGTTCGGCGGGGCCGCCAAGCTGCCGTGGAACCTGGAGTGGGCGGCCCAGTGGTCCCTGTTCGGTGTCACGATCGAGCCGTGCGGCAAGGATCTCTCCACCGCGGGCGGGTCACGTGACCGGAGCGACGCCATCGCCCGCGAGGTGTTCGAGCGCGAGCCGCCGCTCAACGTCCCGTACGAGTTCCTGAACATCGGCGGCAAGAAGATGTCCACCTCCAAGGGGCGCGGCGCCGCGGCCCACACCATGGCGGAGGTCGTCCCACCGGAACAGCTCCGCTTCCTGTTCCTGCGCCCGCGACCCAACCACGCCATCGACTTCGATCCTGACGGCACGGACCAGATCCCGCGCCTGTTCGACGAATTCGACCGGTTCGGGGCGGCCACCGCCGGGCGCGAGGTGAAGGGTGAGCTGCCGCCCGGCTACGAGGCCACGTTCCGGTATTCGCTGCTGGACGCCTCGGCGGACGTCGCCGAGGAAGCGGCCGCGTTCCGCCCGGCCTTCAGTCACCTCGCCATGCTCGCCCAGATCCCCGGCGTGGACGTCGCCGAGCGAGCCGCCGCGGAGAAGGGGAGTGACCTGACCCCGCGCGAGGCCGCGATCCTCGGCGAGCGCGAGGCCGCCGCCCGGGCGTGGCTGGAGACCTACGCCCCAGAGCGGATCGTCATCCGCGTTCAGTCGGACCTGCCGGACGTCGCCATGGACCTGGACGACGCGCAGCGCGGCTTCCTCGCCGCTCTGGCGTCGGCCGCCGCCGCCTCCACCCCGGCATCCGGCGATGCGTGGCAGGACGAGATCTTCGCCACCGCGAACGGGGCGGACCTGCCCGCCGGTCGCGCCTTCGATGCGATCTACCGCGCTTTCCTCGGCCGGACCAACGGACCGCGCGCGGGTTGGCTCCTGGCCAGCCTGGACCCCGGGCTCGTGCTGGTTCGATTGCGCGAGGCCGCAGTGGCCACGCGGGTCGCTGACGTCGGAGGTGCCGCATGAGCGTCGGCCTGGCACGGCTCCGGGAGGAGCCCGAGGTCATCCGCCGCGGTGCGAGGGACAAGGGTGAGGACCCGGCGCTCGTGGATCGCGCCCTGGGGCTCGACGAGCGCCGCCGCGCCCTCCTGGGTGAGAGCGACCGTCTCAAGGCGGAGCGCAACGCCGCCAGCAAGCGGATCGGCGAGGCGATCAAGGGTGGCGCGAGGCCGGACGGACCGGAGGTGGCAGAATTGAAGGCCGCCTCCGTGGCCGCCGGCGAACGCATCACCGCGCTGGACGCCGAGCTCGCGACGGTGGAGTCTGAGCTGGACGACCTGCTCCTGCGCATCCCCAATCCCGCCGATCCCGACGTGCCGGTCGGGGGCGAGGAGGCCAACGTCACCGTCCGGACCTGGGGGACGCGACTGGAACGCGCGGAGGCCGGATGGGAGCGCCGGCCCCACTGGGAGATCGGCGAGGCGCTGGACATCATCGACAACGCCCGGGGCGCCAAGATCGCCGGCTCGGGATTCCCGGTCTACAAGGGCGCGGGGTCGGCCCTCCAGCGCGGCCTCATCAGCTGGTTCCTGGATGTCCACACCCGCGAGCACGGGTTCACCGAGGTGTGGCCGCCGGCCGTGGTCAATGCGGCCAGCGCGACCGGGACCGGGCAGATCCCGGACAAGGAAGACCAGATGTACGTCGTGACGCGTGACGAGCTGTACCTCGTCCCGACGGCAGAGGTGCCGGTCACGAACCTCCACCGCGACGAGATCCTGGACGCCGCGGACCTGCCCATCCGGTATGCCGCCTACTCCCCATGCTTCCGCCGCGAGGCCGGGGCCGCCGGCAAGGACACCCGCGGGATCCTGCGCGTCCACCAGTTCGACAAGGTGGAGATGGTCCTGTTCGAGCGGCCGGAGGACAGTCCGGCCGCGCTGGAGTGGATGACCGAGCGAGCGGAGATCCTCCTCCGGCGCCTGGGCCTCGCGTACCGCGTCCTGCTCATGAGCACCCGGGAGATGGGTTTCGTCCAGGCGCGCAAGTACGACCTCGAGGTCTGGTCACCCGGCGTGGAGCGCTGGCTGGAGGTCAGTTCGTGTTCGAACTTCCACGACTACCAGGCCCGTCGGATGGCCATCCGCTATCGACCGGAAGCGGGCGCGAAACCGGAGCTCGTGCACACGCTCAACGGATCCGGCCTCGCGCTTGCCCGGGTCGTCGCCGCCATCCTGGAGACCTACCAGCAGCCGGACGGGACCGTGATCGTGCCGGAGGTGCTGCGGCCGTATCTCGGCCGTGAGGTCATCGCGGCGCGGGACTGACCCGCCGACCCGCGGTATCCTCAGCGGTGGAGAGGTGGCCGAGCGGTCGATGGCGGCGCTCTTGAAAAGCGCAGGGTCGCAAGATCCCGTGGGTTCGAATCCCACCCTCTCCGCCACGCCATGACGCCGCCGCCGGGCCTGTGCGCCACGTGCCGCCATGTCCGCGTCGTGACCACGGCCCGCGGCAGCCGGTTCATCCTGTGCCGACGATCCGTGGCAGACCCTCGCTTTCCCCGCTACCCGGCCCTGCCGGTCCTGCGTTGCCCGGGGTTCCAGCCGCCGGACGCGGCAGCACCGGACGAGCCACCGCCCCGCGCTTGACGGCCGGCGTGCCGGCTGCGACCATCCGCACACATCACGAAGACGGGCTGTGAACGGGACGAGTACCTGACGTGCGTCGGCACAGAGATCCGGTGGTTGGTGGAAACCGGAGCGACAGCGGCAGGGGATGGACCCGGGAGCCTCCGGACCGAACGACGCAGCGGCCCTTGCGGGTCGCGCGACCAGTAGGCTCCGGCGCAGAGCGCCAGCGATACCGGGCAGCGCCGATCGCCGCGGTGGGCAACCACCACGAGCCGTCGGTCACGATGAGTGCGGCACACGCCGAATGAGGGTGGCACCGCGGAAGGCACGACCTTTCGTCCCGGGACGAAACGGTCGTTTCTTGATTCAGAGGCCAGACACCGCGATGACCACCGCCGACCCGATCAGCCTCGCGCAGACCAAGCGCCTGGCTGCCAACGCGGACACGATCCTGCTCCGGGCGACACGGCCGGCCGACCTGGAAACCCCGATCGGGGCCTTCCTCCGCCTCGACGACGGCGGCCCGGCCTATCTGCTCGAATCGGTCGAAGGTGGCGAGCGGCTCGGCCGCTACTCGTTCATGGGGGTAGGCCCTCGCCGGCTGCTGGAGGTCCGCGACGGCCGCGCCAGCATCCAGACCCGCCCGGTGACCGTGCCGACGTTCGCGCCGGACCTGCCCATCGAGACGATGGACGTGGAGGACCCCCTGGACGCGATCCGGGCCTTCGTCCCGCGACGCCGCGTCCAGCCGACCGAGGGCATGCCGCGCTTCAACGGTGGAGCCGTCGGGGCGCTGGCCTATGACGCGGTCAGCATCTTCGAGCCGCGCGTGGCCTTGCCGGATCGCGATCCGGTCGGCGTCCCGACGGCGGCGTTCATCGAGACGGACCTGGTCCTCGTCTTCGACCACCTGACCCACACGCTGAGCGCCCTCGCCTCCCTGCATACCGAGGCGCCGGACCTCGAGGGTCGCTACCGCATCGCCGAGGAGGCGATCTTCGCTGCCCTGGAGCGCACGTCGCGACCGAGCGCAGCCGAGATCGCCGGTGGAGCCGCCCGAGGCGCGCCGTCCCCGTTGGGGCTCGGGGGCCCGATCGAGACGAGCCTTGGCCGCGAGGGATACATCCGGGCCGTCGAGGTCGCCAAGGATGCGATCGCGGGCGGCGAGGCGATCCAGGTCGTCCTCGCCCGGCGCCAATCGTTCGACGTCCCGATGGACGCGTCCACCGGCCGCCCGCTTGACGGCATCGGACTGTACCGCTCCTTGCGCCGGGTCAACCCGAGCCCGTACCTGTTCTTCGTCCGGACCCCGGCCTTCGAGGTCGTCGGCGCATCGCCGGAGCTGCTCCTGCAGGCGGAAGGCGATCGACTGACCACGCATCCCATCGCGGGCACGCGGCCGCGCGGCGCGGACAGTCGCGAGGACGCCCTGCTCGCGGAACAGCTCCAGCGCGACCCGAAGGAACGGGCCGAGCACGTGATGCTCGTGGACCTCGGCCGCAACGATATCGGTCGCGTCAGTCGGCCCGGGACGGTGACCGTCAGCAAGTACATGGAGGTGGAGCGCTACAGCCACGTCCTGCACCTCGTGTCGCACGTGGAGGGTCGCCTCAAGCCGGAGCTGGACGCGCTGGACGCGCTCCGCTCCGTGTTCCCTGCGGGCACGTTGAGCGGTGCCCCCAAGGTCCGCGCGATGCAGCTGATCGCGGAGGCGGAAGGCGAGCGACGAGGCCTGTACGGCGGCGCCGTGGGCTACCTCGGCTACGACGGCAACCTGGACACCGCGATCACCATCCGGAGCGCCGTCCTGCGTGACGGCCAGGCCCACATCCACACGGGGGCCGGCATCGTCGCCGCGTCCGTCCCGGAGCTCGAGTTCGAGGAGACGGAGCACAAGGCGGCCGCCCTGCGCCGGGCCATCGAGATGGCGGCGGGCGTCCCCGAGGCGCCCAGGGCCCCGGCGGATGGAGCGCCGTCCGCATGATCCTCGTGGTCGACAACTACGACAGCTTCACGTTCAACCTCGTGCAGGCCCTGCAGGCCGCCGGAGCCGACGTGCGCGTGGTGCGCAACGACGCGATCGACCGGGCCGGCGTCGAGGCCCTGGCGGACGACCCGGCGACCGACCTGCGCGGCATCGTCATCTCGCCGGGCCCGGGCGACCCGGACGACGCGGGCGTCAGCGTGGCCACCATCCAGGTCGCGGCCGAGCGCGAGATCCCGCTGCTCGGTGTCTGCCTCGGGATGCAGTCGATGGCCGCGGCGTTCGGCGCGTCCATCGTCCGCGCTCCGACCCTCGTCCACGGCCAGGCGTCGGAGGTGACCCACGACGGGAGCGGCCTGCTGGAAGGGATGCCGACCGCGTTCATGGCCGCGCGCTACCACTCGCTGGCGATCGATCCGGCGACGCTGCCGCCGGAGCTGCGCGTGACCGCCATGAGCGAGGTGGACCGGGTGATCATGGGCATCCGGCACGTGGCCCTGCCGATGGAAGGCGTGCAGTTCCATCCGGAGAGCGTGCTGACGCCGCAGGGCCCGCATCTGCTCGCCAACTTCCTCCGCCTCGCCGGGGAGGGAGAGGCCGGCGTCCTTGATGCCGCCACCGGCTCGTTCGCCACCGCCGGCCTCGCCGAGGCCCCGGACCGATGAGCGACCACGTCCGCGCCGCCCTGACCACGATCGTCGAGGGCGGCACGCTGTCCCTGGACGACGCGCGCCTCGCGATGGGCGCCGTGATGGACGGTGAGGCCACCCCGGCCCAGCTCGCCGCCCTGCTCATGGGCCTGCGCATGCGCGGCGAGACCGTGGACGAACTGGCCGGATTCGCGACCGCGATGCGCGAGCGGGTGGTTCGCGTCGAGGCGCCGGAGGGCACGATCGACGTCGTGGGCACCGGCGGCGACGGCAGCGGCACGTTCAACATCTCGACCGCGTCGGCCCTCGTCGTGGCCGCGGGCGGTGTGCCGGTCGCGAAGCACGGCAACCGGGCGATCACCTCGAAGTCGGGCTCGGCGGACGTGCTGGACGCGCTCGGCATCCGCATCGACCACGATGCGGCGTCCGCTGGTGACGCCCTGCGCGGCAACGGGTTCGCGTTCCTGTTCGCGCCGAACTTCCACCCGGCGATGCGCCACGCGATGCCGACCCGGCGCGAGATCGGGGTGCGGACCGCGTTCAACCTGCTGGGTCCGCTCACGAACCCCGCCGGTACCAGGCGCCAGCTCCTGGGCGTCGGTGACGCGCGCGCCGCGGGCCGGTTCGCCGAGGTCGTCCATCGCCTCGGGACGGACCGGACGCTGGTGGTCCACGGGGCCGGGGTGGACGAGCTCCCGCTGGACGGCACCGGGGTGATGTACGAGGTCACGGACGACGGCGTCGAGCAGCGCTTCGTGGACGCCGTGGCGCTCGGCCTGCGGGCGACCGCGACCTCGCGGCTGGCGGGTGGTGACGCCGCGACCAATGCCGCCTACGTGGAGGCGGTCCTGCGCGGCGAACCGGGGTCGCGCCGCGATGTCGTGCTCCTCAATGCCGGTGCCGCGTTCCTGGCCGCCGGTGTCGTCGAGTCCCTGGAGGACGGCATCGAGCGGGCCGCGCTGACCATCGACGCCGGTCTGACGGCCGAGCTCCTGGAACGGCTCCGCGCGGAGCGTCGTGCGAGCGAGGCGAGCGCATGACGGCGACGGTGGCGGGCGCGAGCGTGGTCCACGACATCGCCGAGCGCCGCCGCAACGACCTCGCCGCCGAACTGGACCGGCCGGCGCCGGATCTCGCGGCGGCTCCGGCCGTCCGCCCCATCGCAGAACGGCTCGCCGCGCCCGGGCTGCACCTCATCGCGGAGGTCAAGCGGTCGTCCCCGTCGGTGGGTCGGATCGCGGCGGATGACGTGGACATCGTGGCGCGGGCGCGCGCCTACGAGGCAGGCGGCGCGAGCGCGATCTCCGTCCTGTGCGAGCCCCACTGGTTCGGCGGGTCCGTTGATGACCTGCGGCTCGTCCGGGCGGCCGTGTCCGTCCCGGTCCTGGCCAAGGAGTTCGTCGTGGACGCGCGGCAGCTGCCGCGCCTTCGCGCCGCCGGCGCGGACCTGGTCCTCCTGCTGGCCGTACTCCATCCGCCCAAGCGTCTCGCGGCGCTCGTGGACGCCGCGCTGGACCTCGGACTGGAGCCCCTGGTTGAGGCGCACGACGAGCGTGAGCTGCGGTCGGCCCTCGCGACCGCGGCCCGGATCATCGGCCTCAACAACCGCGATCTGCGCAGCCTGGACGTGGATACCCACCGGGCTGATCGATTGCGGGCCATGGTCCCGGATGACCGCCTCGTCATCGCCGAGTCAGGCGTCCGGGATGCGCGGACGATCGCTCGCTGGCGAGCCCTCGGGTTCGATGGTGCGCTCGTCGGCGAGGTGCTCATGCGGGCGGCGGATCCGGCCGCGGCCGCCCACTCGTTCGTCGCCGCCGGCCGGCAGTCGGACGATCCGGCTGAGGCGGCCCGCCGACCGTTCGTGAAGATCTGCGGCGTCACGGACGAGGCCGGCATCCTCGCTGCCGTGCGAGCCGGTGCCGACGCGATCGGCCTGAACGTCGTGCCGGGCACGCCCCGGGCCCTGGCGACCGACGAGGCTGCCCGGCTCGCGGTCGTGGCCCGCGCTGCCGCTTCGCCGGAGCGGCGCCCAAGGATCGTGCTGGTCGTTGCCGATGTCACGCCGGCCCATCTGGCGTCGCTGACCGCGGCGATCGATCCAGACATCATCCAGTACCACGGCGCGGAGAAGCCGGCGGTTGTCGCGCGCTCGCCTCGTCCGGCCTGGTCCGTGCTCCATGTGTCCGCTGCTGCCGGGCGTCCTTTCGGCGACCTCATCGACTCCGCCCACCGCCGGCTGGACGGCGGTGTCGAGCGCCTCCTCCTCGATACCGCCGGCGGGCCGCATGCAGGTGGCACCGGGACGCGCGCCGATCCGGCCACGGCCGCTGCCATCGCCCGGGAGGTGCCGGTGATCCTGGCCGGCGGCATGACCGCGGCCAACGTCGCCCAGGCGCTGCGCGAGATCCCGGCCATCGGCGTGGATGTCGCGTCCGGGGTCGAGCGGCCGCGACGTGGCGGGGAGCGTCCCACAAAGGACCCGCTGGCGGTCGCCCTGTTCATCAAGCGTGCCCGGGCCGCTCGCGACGACCGGCCCAACCTCCCGTTCGGCCCCACCCCCGTCCATCCCGGCCTGACCGATGCCGACGCGGCCGGCCGCTGGGGGATGGAGCGCGACTTCGGCGGGCGCTACGTGCCGGAGACGCTGATGGCGGCCCTGGTCCAGCTGGAGTCGGCCTACGCGTCGCTCCGTCACGATCCGGTCTTCTGGTCGGAGTTCCGGGAGCTCCTTGCCCGCTTTGCCGGCCGTCCCACGGCCCTCTATCGGGCTGACCGGTTGGCCGGAGCCGTCGCCTGCGAGGCGGCCGGCCTGGCCGTCGGCCGTGGCGGTGCCACGATCCCGAAGATCCGCCTGTACCTGAAGCGCGAGGACCTGGCCCACACCGGTGCCCACAAGATCAACAACGCCCTGGGCCAGGCGCTCCTGACCCGACGTCTCGGCAAGACCCGGGTCATCGCCGAGACCGGCGCCGGCCAGCACGGCGTGGCGACGGCCACGGCCTGCGCGCTGCTGGACCTGCCGTGCGTCGTCTACATGGGCGCCGAGGACATCGAGCGCCAGGGGCCCAACGTCCTGCGCATGCGGGCGCTCGGGGCGGAGGTCCGCAGCGTGACCAGCGGCACGGCGACCCTCAAGGACGCGGTCAACGAGGCCATGCGCGACTGGGTCACGAACGTGGAGACGACCCACTACGTCCTGGGCTCGGCGATGGGACCGCACCCGTATCCCACGATCGTGCGCGACCTGCAGCGCCGGATCGGCGACGAAGCCGCTGCCCAGCTCGTCGACGTGGAGGGACGCCTCCCGGACCTCGCCGTGGCCTGCGTCGGCGGCGGCTCCAACGCGATCGGCCTCCTGACGCGGTTCATCGGCGAGCCCACCGTCCGCCTTGCGGTCGCGGAGGCGGCCGGAGACGGGATGGACACTGGCCGCCACGCGGCCGCGATCCTTGGAGGCACGCCGGGCATCCTCCATGGCAGCCGCTCTCTGATGCTGCAGGACCGCGACGGTCAGGTCACGGAGGCCCACAGCGCGTCGGCCGGTCTCGACTATCCGGGCATCGGGCCGCAGCTCGCGGCCTTGGCCGAGGGCGGCCGCCTGGAGGTCGCGGCGGCCACGGACCGGGAAGCCGTCGCAGCCATGAAGGCGACGACCCGCCTGGAGGGCATCCTGCCGGCGCTCGAGACCGCCCACGCCATCGCGGCGCTGCCGAAGATCCTCGCCGGCAGGGAAGGCCTACCGGGAGGCTACGCGCCGGACCGTGAGCTGCTCGTGCTCCTCGGCTTCTCCGGTCGCGGCGACAAGGATCTTGCCGCCCTCGCCCGATTCGACGACGTCGAGCCATGGCCGAGCGCACGATGACGAACGCGACGGCGGGGGCAGCCCGCATCGCCGCCGCATTCGGGCGCTCCCGTGCGCAAGGTCGGGCGGCGCTCGTGCCGTACATCGTCGCCGGCTATCCCGATGCCGAGACGAGCCTGCGGATCGCCCTCGCCGCCGCCGACGCCGGCGCGGACCTGCTGGAGGTCGGACTGCCGTACTCCGACCCGCTGGCCGACGGAGCCACGCTCCAGCGCGCCTCGCAAATCGCCCTCCGGGCCGGCGCGACCGTGGAGGGCTCGCTCCAGCTGATCGAGCGCATCGGGGCGGCCCGCCCGGACCTCCCGCTCGTCCCGATGGCGTACGCGAACCAGGTCATCGGCGGCGGCGACGGGGCCGCGGTCGCCACTCGACTCGCGAGGGCCGGTGCCGCCGGCATCATCGTCGCCGACCTCACGCCGGACGAGGGCGGGCCGTTCGAGGCCGTCGCCCGCGAGGCCGGGATCGCTGTCGTCTACCTCGTCACGCCCACCACGCCGCCAGACCGGCGCGCCGCGATCGCCCGCCGCAGCGGCGGCTTCCTGTACTGCGTGTCGCTGGTCGGCGTCACCGGGGCGCGAAGATCCCTTCCGAGGACCGTCACGCGGTTGGTTCGCGAGGTGACGGCCCTCTCCCCGATCCCCGTCGCCGTCGGCTTTGGCGTCAGCACGCCGGCCCACGTCCGCGCCATCGCCAGCGCCGGCGCGGACGGCGTCATCGTCGCGTCGGCCCTCGTGGACCGGCTGGGGCCGGATGGCCGCGACGTGGAGGCGCTGGCCGTCCTCGTACGCGACCTTGCGGACGCCACCGCTCGACCGCCGGCCTGACAGGGATCCGCGAGTCAGTCGGTCCAGCCCGTCGCCTGGGCCGCCATCGCGAGGATCTCGCGCGCGGTGTGCCCGGCCGCCCGCAGCTCACGGACGCCGGTGTCACCGGCCGATTTGGAGAGCTTCGTCCCGTCAGGACGTCGGACCAGGGCGTGGTGCAGGAACGCCGGCGGCGCCTCCCGGCCCAAGAGTCGGCCCAGGCAGATCTGGGCCGGTGTTGCGTGCAGCAGGTCCCGCCCGCGGACCACGAGCCCGATGTCGTGGCGCAGGTCGTCCACGACGACGCACCAGCCGTACGTCCAGTTGCCGTTGCGGTCCCTGATCGCCAGGTCGCCAGCATGATCGGCCACGTCCCCGGAGCATGGTCCGACGAGGCCATCCATCCACGTCTCCGTCCCGCCGCCCAGGGATGCCCGTAGCACCGGCCCATCCGGGTGCCGCCCCCGACAGCCACCTGGACAGCCGGGGCCCGCCCACGGTCGCCCATGGTCCGCCGACCAGGCGGTGAACGTGGATCGCGTGCAGTCGCACCCGTACACGAGGTCGGCCGTGCGGAGCAGGTCCATGGCCGCCGTGTAGGCGACCAGGGCCTCACCATCCGTCTGGCGCACCGGGCCGGCATCGGCCGTGAACCCCAGCCAGGCGAGATCCTCCAGGAGTGCCGCGTCATATCTCGGCCGGCAGCGCTGTCGATCGTGATCCTCGATACGCAGGAGGACCTGGCCACCCACGGCCCGGGCGGCGCCCCACGTCCAGATGGCGTTGGCGACATGGCCCAGATGCAGGTACCCGGTGGGGGCCGGCGCGAACCGGGTCCGGGCGCCGTCCGGCAGCGCCGCCGGGTCAGGAACGCCCGTCGTCCCGCTCCGGGCCAGGGTCGTCGGCACCGCGATCGCGAGCTCGGTCGCGGTCGCGCGACTCCAGCGCCCGCGTCGCGGTGAAGAGCCGTCGATACAGGGCCAGCAGATCGGCCTGGGGAAGGGGACCCTCGTTCGCCATCGACACCCGCAGCAGGACCTCGCGCTCGCGCTCCGCGTCGCGGATCGCCCGCCGTCCCGCCACGCTCTTGGCACGACCGGCCTCACGGGCCAGGGACGCCCGTTCGTTGAGCATCGCGACGATCCGCCGATCCAGGGCATCGATGCGGCGCCGCAGCCGGCGCAGTTCGGCGGTCTCCGGCAGGCGACGATCAGCCACGGGCGCCACCGTAGCGACGGGCGATGGCCTCGAGCGCCAGGTGGTAGCCCCGCGCCCCCTGTCCGACGATCGACTCGACGGCGATGTCGTGGAGGAAGTTGACCTGTCGGAACGGCTCGCGCCGGGATGGGTCGGACAGGTGGACCTCCACGAACGGTCTCTGCACCGCGGACAGGGCATCCCGCAGTGAGACGCTCGTGTGGGTGAGGCCGCCGGCGTTGACGATGGCGACATCAAAGTCGCGCGCGTGCAGTCGGTCGATGAGCGCGCCCTCGTGGTTCGACTGGAAGAAGGCCACGGTCAGCCCCAGCTCGGCGGCCCGTGCCTGGATCCCGGCATGGATCTCCTGCAGTGACTCGTATCCGTAGATCTCCGGCTCGCGGGTGCCCAGCAGGTTGAGGTTCGGCCCCTGCAGCACGAGGACGTGCGTCATCGAGTCGCTCCCGTGGCGAGCAGCGAGCCGGCGGCCTCGCGCACGATCTCGTCTGGGACGTCGGCCCGGACCTCGACGCCCGTGGCCGTGGGCAGGACCCAGCGCAGTCGACCGCCGCTGTGCTTCTTGTCCGCGGCCAGGTGGTCCAGCACCGTGTCCAGGCCGTAGGGGAGGGGAGTCCGGGCCAGGTCCAGCTCGTCCAGCAACCGGCCGATTCGCTCCGTACGCTCCGCCGGGGACACCCCCAGCGCCACGCCGATCCGTCCGGCGGCCCGGAGCCCATAGGCGACGGCCTCACCGTGCAGCAGGTCCCCGTAGCCGGCCGCAGCCTCCACCGCGTGGCCCAGCGAGTGACCCAGGTTGAGGCTGATGCGCCCGCTACCGTCGCCCGATCGTTCGTGCTCATCCGCCATGACGATCTCCACCTTTGCCCAGGCACTCCGCTCCACCAGCTCGGCGACGACCCCGGTCGCGTACGCCGCGTCGTCGCCGCGCGCGATGGCCGGGCCATGGGACTCCAGCAGGTCGAACAGGCGCTCGTCCCCGAGCGCGGCCATCTTGACCGCTTCGCCCAGGGCCGCCCGCCGCTGGCGCTCTGGCAACGACCGGGTGACGGCCGTGTCCATGACGACGGCCGCGGGCTGGTGGAACGCTCCGATCAGGTTCTTGCCCTCCGGCAGGTCCACGGCCGTCTTCCCGCCGATGGACGAGTCGATCTGGGCGACGAGCGTCGTGGGGATGTGGATGAGCGGGATCCCGCGCAGGTACGTGGCGGCCAGGAAGCCGGCGGCGTCGCCAAGGGCGCCACCGCCGATGGCCACGATCGGCTCGTCCCGTTCCACGCGGAGCCGCGCCAGGTCGCTCGCGGCCGCCTCGATGACGGCCATGCGCTTGGCCGACTCGCCCTCCGGCAGCAGCACGGTCTCCAGGGCCCACCCGAGCGCGACCAGCGCCTCGGAGATCCGCGCGCCCGCGGCCGCATGGGCCCCCGGCTCAGAGACGATGATGGCCCGGCGCGCCTCCAGCTGTCGAAGAGCCCGGTCCACCTCCGGGGCGGCACCGTGATCCACGATGACGATGCGCCCGAGCGAGGTCTTTGCCCGCAGGAGCACGGTCCCGGCCACGGTCGGATCCGCCTCGCGATCGACCAGGCTCGTCTCGAGCGTCGCCACGACCTGGCCGACGTCACGAACGCCGGCCACCCGCAGGTCCGCGGCGGCGTAGAAGCGATCGCGACGGACGGCGAGGTCGCGGATGGTCCCGATCGGATCGCGGCTGGTCACGAGCGGGCGCACGTGGGGCGAACGTCGCAGGCGCTGGGCGAGGACCTCCGGGCGGCCGTCCAGCCACGCCGTCTGGCGGCCGCGGTAGAGGCGCCAGCGATTCCGCGGGTCCACGACGGCGCCGCCCCCCGTCGCGATGACGCGGCGAAGCTCGGGGGCGTCGTCGGCAGACCCCAGGTCCGCGACGATCTGTCGCTCCAGTGTCCGGAATGCGGCCTCACCGTCGTCGGCGAAGATGTCCGGGATCGCGCGCCCGTCGGTCCGCTCGATCTCCTCGTCGAGGTCGATGAACGTCGCCCGGTGACGTTGCGCGACGCGCCTGCCGACCACGCTCTTGCCACTGCCAGGCAGGCCGACGAGGACGAGGTCCATCTCAGGTCCCCTAGTCGTCGCCGCCGGACCCGGCCTCGTCCGTGCCGGACAGGCCGTGGGCTGGCGCTGGGACGGGCGGAGCCGACGATCGGGGATTGGCGGCGCGCACGCCGCCGGCCACGGGCGCCGCCGGCGGGGTGGCGATCCGCGCCTGGTAGGCAGCCATGCCGGCGCGGACGTCGTCCATCGTGTCGCCGCCGAACTTCTCCGCGATGGATGCCGCGAGGGTGAGCATGACCATCGCCTCGCCGACCACGCCGGCCGCCGGGACCACGCTGATGTCGCTGCGCTCGTAGTGCGCCTTGTCCACCGCCTCGCCGCTGATGAGGTCGGCGGACGGGAGCGGGCGGGCGAGCGTGGAGATGGGCTTGACCGCACCGCGGACGACGAGCGGCTCGCCGTTCGTGACGCCACCGGTGAGGCCGCCGGCGTTGTTGGAGCGGTGGACCCAGCGGCCATCGTCCGTGCGGCCCTCGATCACGTCATGGACACCGGACCCGAACCGCCGCGTCTGCTGGAACCCGAGCCCGAACTCCACGCCCTTGACGATGTTGATGCTCATGACCGCGGCGGCCAGGGCGGCATCAAGGCGCCGGTCCCAGTGGACGTACGAGCCGAGCCCGACCGGCAGCCCGTGGGCGACGACCTCGAACACGCCGCCCACGGTGTCGCCGCGGCTGCGCGCCTCATCGATCCGGGCGATCATCGCGGCCTCCGCCTCGGCGTCGGGACAGCGCAGGGGGGACGCGTCGGCCTCCTCGCGTGAGCGGGTGGAGCGCTCCGGGTCCAGCGCCACGCCCCCGACCTCCGCGGTGAATGACCAGACCTCGATCCCGAGCTCGCGCAGGTACGCCCGAGCGACCGCGCCGGCCGCGACCCGCGCCGCGGTCTCACGCGCGGAGGCGCGCTCCAGTACGTCGCGAACGTCGTTGAATCCGTACTTGAGGGCACCCGCGAGGTCGGCGTGCCCGGGGCGCACCCGTGTGACCGGCGTCGCCCGCTTATTGCCGCCCTCGGCTGCGGCGAACAGCCCAGCTGCGGTCTCGTCGTCCAGGGGCTCGACCTGCATGACCTGGGTCCAGTTCTCCCAGTCGCGGTTGCGGACCAGGAGGAGGATCGGTGAGCCAAGCGTCCGCCCGTGCCGGACACCGCCCAGGATCTCCGCGCGGTCCTGTTCTATGGCCTGGCGGGCGCCGCGCCCGTAGCCCTTCTGTCGCCGGGCGAGATCCACGGCGATGGTGTCGGCGTCCAGGGGGAGGCCGGCCGGGACGCCTTCCACGGTCGCGCCCAGGGCGGGTCCGTGCGACTCCCCGGCCGTGAGGAAACGGAACGCGGTCACTCGGCCCCGGCCGCCGCCGATTCGCCGTCGCCGGCCCCGGCTGCGCTCGCAGCCAGCGCGTCCGCGGCGAGCCCGGTCGGCTCACCCTCAGCGGACCGAAGTCCGCCGGCCCGTGCCTCGGCCAGGCTGGCCTGCATGAGCTCCAGGGGTGCCGGCTGTCCGGTCCACAGGGTGAACGCCGCCGCGCCCTGGTGGAGGAGCATCAGCTCCCCGTCCGCGCCGGATGCTCCGGCGGCCGCTGCGTCGCGGAGGAGCCGGGTCCGGGCGTAGATCAGGTCAAGGACCAGCAAGTCACCGTGCAGCACCTCCGCGGGGACCGGGCTCTCCTCGGAGGTCAACCCGATCGACGTCGCGTTGATGAGCACCTTGGTCCGGGCAAGCTCCGACTCGATGATCGACTCGTGCCACGGCATCGCCCGCAGCTCCATGTGGCTGGCACTCCGGGCGAAGTGCTTGACCAGCCCCTCCGCGCGGTGCAGGTGGCGATTGAAGACGATGACCCGCTGGAAGCCCTCCGTGATGAGGCCGTAGACCACGGCCCGGGCGCCGCCGCCGGCCCCCAGCACGACCGCCTGGCGAGGCATCTTCTGCTTGCCGACGAGCCGGTCCAGGGCCACCTTGAACCCGGGGACGTCCGTGTTGTGGCCCACCAGCCGGCGACCCTCACGGGTGATCGTGTTCACAGCGCCGGTGGCCTGTGCCTCCTCGGTCAGCTTCTCGACCATCGGCACGACGCGCTCCTTGTGGGGGATCGTGACGTTCGCGCCCAGGAACGAGTCGCCGCGGAGCTCCTTGATCGCGTCCGCCAGCGCGATCGGAGCGCGGTCCCACAGCTCGTAGCGGGCGTCGATCCCGCGGTCATCGAACGCCGCCTGCTGCATGGCGCCGGACAGCGAGTGGGCGACCGGATGCCCGATGAGGACGACGCGCTTGGTCATGCTCGAACCCCCTGGAGATCGTCGAAGAAGCCGGGATAGGAGATCGCGACCGACTCGGGTCGCAGGACCCTGGTCCGGCCGGTGGCGACGAGGCCGGCGATGGCGAAGGTCATCGCCAGCCGGTGGTCGTCGTGGCTGTCCGTCGTGGCCGCGCGGAGCGGAGCGCGCCCGCCGCCCTCGATGCGAAGGTCGTCATCGTGGGCCGTGATCTGGACGCCCATCGCGCGCAGGCCGGCGATGATGCCCGCGATCCGATCCGACTCCTTGTGGCGCAGCTCGCCCGCACCCCGGATCGTCGTCGTGCCGGTCGCCCTGGCCGCGGCCAGGCACAGGATCGGGATCTCGTCGATGGCCGCCGCCACATCGCTCGGCCCGATGTCGATGCCGTGCAGGTCGGACGAACGGACGGTCAGCTCCGCGCGCGGCTCGCCGACGCCGTCCGTCGCGCTCGCGCCGGGAACCGGGACCTCGTCGATGGCGGCGCCCATAGCGCGCAGGAGGTCGATGATCGCCCGTCGCGTCGGGTTCACGCCGACATCGTGCAGCGTGAGCTCGGCGTCGTCATGGATGGCGCCCGCCACGAGCCAGAAGGCAGCGCCGGACACGTCACCCGGGACGCGCTCGTCGATCGCCTGCACCGCCTTGCCTCCTTCCATCATCCATGCCGTCGCCCCGTCCGGCCCGTCCTCACGCGTGACCGGCACCCCCCGTGCCCGGAGCATCCGCTCCGTGTGATCGCGCGTCGCGACCCGCTCGCGGACCGTGGTCGTCCCCTCGGCCCGGAGTCCCGCCAGCAGGATCGCCGACTTGACCTGCGCGGACGGCACGGGTGTCGTGACATCCACCGCCCGGAGCGGGGTGTGGCCGACCACGGTGAGGGGTGGGAGGGAATCGTGACGTCGACCATGGACCACCGCGCCCATCGAACGCAGTGGCTCGATGATACGAGCGACCGGACGGCGGCGCAACGACGCATCGCCGTCCAGGACACACGTCATGGGCAGGCCGGCGAGCATCCCCGTGATCAGGCGCAGGCTGGTGCCGGAGTTCCCGCAGTCCAGGATCCGGTCCGGTTCCGCCAGGCCGTCCGCGCCCGGCGACGCGACGTGGTAGTCCACCCGGCGACCGTCGTCGGCGACGCGCTCCACGGTCACGCCGAGGGCCTGCACGATCCCGGCCGTGGAGCGGACGTCAGCCCCGTCGCCGGCACCGTGGATCCGGCTCTCACCGGCGGCCAGCGCGGCGAGCATGAGCGCTCGGTGGCTGATGGACTTGTCGCCGGGCAGGTTCAACGACCCGCGCAGTCGCGCGGCCGGCTGGACCGTGACGGCATCCGACATGTTCAATGTCGCGCCAGGCCTCCCGTCCCGCCGATGCCCATCGCCTCGGCGGACATGACCGGGTCCCCCCGCAGCCCGCGCACGTGGGCGTGGACGGGGACGAGCGTCTCCATCAGGTCCCGGAACTGGTCAAGGTTCAGTTGCTGCTCCGCGTCGGACAGGGCCTGATCCGGGGTGGGGTGCACCTCCACCATGACGCCGTCCGCCCCGACGGCCACGCCGCCGATGGCCAGCGGTTTGACCAGCCAGCGCTTGCCCGTGGCGTGACTCGGGTCCACGATCACCGGCAGGTGCGTCAGGTGGTGGAGGAGTGGTACGGCGGCAAGGTCCATGGTGTTGCGCGTGTACGTCTCGAACGTGCGGATCCCGCGCTCGCACAGGATGACGTTGGGGTTGCCGGAGCTGACGATGTACTCGGCGGCCATCAGCCATTCCTCGACGGTCGCGCCGTAGCCGCGCTTGAGCATGACCGGCCGCGCGACCCGGCCCACGTCACGCAGGAGCGAGTAGTTCTGCATGTTCCGGGTGCCGATCTGGAGGATGTCGGCGTACTCGGCCACGATGTCCACCTGGGATGGCTCCATGACCTCCGTGATGACCGGCAGTCCTGTCCGGTCACGCGCCTCGGCGAGGTAGCGAAGCGCCTCGACCCCCAGGCCCTGGAACGCGTACGGGCTCGTCCGCGGCTTGAACGCGCCGCCGCGCAGGATGGTCGCCCCCGCGGCCTTGACCGCGTCGGCGGTCTCGAACAGCTGCTCACGGCTCTCCACGGAGCACGGTCCCGCCATCATCGTGAGTGAGCCATCGCCGACGGCGGCATCCAGGACCCGGATCACGCTGTCCTCGGGATGGAACTCGCGTGAGACCAGCTTGAACGGCCGCGAGATCGGCGTGACCGATTCCACCCCGGGCAGGCGCCCCAGCCGTTCCAGGAGCGCCGGCCGGCGGCCGCCGACCTCGCCGACCACGGCGATCTTGACCCGCCCACCTGACGCATGGTCGTACGGGGTCAGTCCCTCTCCCAGGATGTGGCTCTTGACTCCCAGGACCTCGGCCTCGCCGGCGCCGGCGGCCATCACGACGAACATCTTGGTGCGGTCTCCCTCGTCGATCGGTCGGGCCAAACAAAAAAGCAGAGGTCTGGCCTCTGCTTCGTTCGCCCGGCACGACCCGTGCCCCCGGTCTAGCGACCGAGAACCATCATGCCGGGCTCAAAAAGTAGAAGGTGTGGTTCATGCGTTCACGGAGTGTCCCCCGAGTGGCGGTCGCATGTCAATCCAGCCTCCGGCGCGCGTCGGCTCGCCCGTCGTGACCCGTAGTCACGCATCCGCGACAGATGAACAGGGGTCGATCCCCAAACGGCTCCAGGATGTCGACCTGGGGATGGACCACGAGGGGACTATCCCCGTTGTGTGACTTCGGGTCACGTCGCGGATCCGCGCCGTGATCTCCGGCGCATCGAGACCCTCCCGCGCGACCGGACCGGGACGCGAGATCGGGCCGCCAGGCCACGCCGGAGGCCGTGATAGGATGGCGCCCGCCGTCGGCGACGGAGAGGTCGCATAGAGGTCTAGTGCAGCGGTTTGCTAAACCGCCAAGTGGGGTAACCTGCTTCGAGGGTTCGAATCCCTCCCTCTCCGCCAGGACCTCTCCCGGGACCAGAGCGGCATCGCGTGCGCCCGTAGCTCAGTGGATAGAGCGTTAGGTTGCGGACCTAAAGGTCGTGAGTTCGAGTCTCGCCGGGCGCGCCACATCCCCCGATCACGCCGCGGAGCCCCCTGACCTCAGCCTCGCCCCGAGCGGGACTCGCCGGAGACCGGTGTCCGCCACGGTCAAGATGCCGGCCGCGATGATCCCTGACAGGGACACCGCCAGCGTCACCCCGAATCCGACCTCGCCGATCAGTGGCGCCGCCCCGATGCTGCCCAGGACGAGGGCCGCGGCGAGTGCCGCAGAGAAGAGCGAGAACGCGCTCCCGCGATCGGCATCAGCGCTGCGGCGTGACAGCTCCACGAGGACCGGCGAGATGACCAGCCCGCCACCGGCGCCGCCCAGCAGCCCGGCCACGATGAGCAACGGGGTCGTAGGCGGGAAGGTCAACAGGCCGACGCCGATGAACGTGGCGGCCAGACCCGCGCTGATGGGCAGGACCGGGCGTACCCGATCGGCGAGCCACCCGGCCGGGACCCGGCTGAGCAGGATGGCCAGCCCATCCGCGGCGAAGAAGAGGCCGATGTTGGCCCCCGCCGCCTCGGCCCGCTGGGGAAGGTAGGCCAGGACGACACCCCAGTGCGCGACGTACAGGACGATGATCGCGATCAGGGGCGCCCACGTGCGGCGGAACGCGAACCCGAGACGTCGCCGCGCGGCGTGGCGCGGGCCATCCGCCAGCCCGGCGGTGTCCGGAGGTCGAAAGCGGAACGGCACGATCCGCGCGATCGTCAGTCCCACGAGGACGACCCCGGTCATGACCAGCGCGACCCCGTGGAGCGACGACGCCGACAGGACGAAC
This sequence comes from Chloroflexota bacterium, assembly GCA_040882345.1. GTDB lineage: Bacteria > Chloroflexota > Limnocylindria > Limnocylindrales > CSP1-4 > SPCO01. The sequence goes on along the minus strand of JBBEBL010000263.1, from coordinate 7,229 downwards.
AGCGACAGCGGCGGCATGGCCACCAGGGTCAGATTGTGGGCGCTGCCCATGAACGCCAGGCCGAAGCCGCGCTGCGTCGGTGGGGTGAGGGCCGGGACGAGCGACAACGCCGCCGGCAGGGTCGCAGCGATGCCGACCCCCTGGAAGATGCGCGCGACGAGGAACGGCCAGGTCGGGCCGTCGGGCTCCACGCCCGGAGCCATCAGGATCGCACAGCCCACCAGGTAGGCCAGGCCACCGATCGTGAAGACGCGCAACCCACCGACTCGATCCACGACGATCCCGGCCACGAACGCAGCAGGCAGCTGGACGAGGGCGGCGACGCCCACGATGAGGCCGATCTCCGGGTCCGGCACGCCGGCGCGAGCCAGGGCGACCGGCAGCGATGCGGTGAAGCCGTGGAATCCCGCCTGGACCGCGAAGAGGGCGACGGCGAGACGGATCACGCCGCCATCATCCGCCACGTGTCCGACCCACGCGCGGCGCTCCCGACCCGTACCATCGTGTCCGATGGAGCGCGTGGCTTTCCTCGGACTCGGGACGATGGGTGCGGCGATGGCCGCCAACCTGGCACGGGCGGGTTTTGCCGTCACGGCCTGGAATCGCACGCCGGGGCGGGCGTCAGGACTGGCGGAGCTCGGCGTTACGGTCGCGGCCACCCCGGCCCAGGCGGTGGCGGACGCGGCGCTGGTCGTCGTGTGCGTCTCGGATACGCCGGACGTGGAGGCCGTGCTCTTCGGCCCCGACGGGGTCGTGGACGGCGCTCGACCCGGGACACTCATCATCGACTGCTCGACCATCGCGCCGTCGGGCAGCTGGGACTTCGCGGCCCGCCTTCACGAGCGGGAGCTGGCCATGGTCGATGCCCCGGTGTCCGGCGGGAGCGAGGGCGCTCGCAATGCCACGCTGACCATCTTCGTCGGCGGCGACGCACGTGATGTGGAGCGTGCCCGACCGGTCCTCGCCGCGATGGGCAGGACGATCACCCATGTCGGTCCGATCGGTGCGGGTCAGGCGGTCAAGGCGGTCAACCAGGTCATCCTGGCGGGTACCTACCTGGGTGTCGCGGAGGGGATCGTCCTCGCGCTGAAGGCCGGACTGGACGTGGAGCAGGTCGCGGACGCGCTTGGTGGTGGCGCGGCGCAGAGCTGGGTGCTGGCCAACCGAAGCGGGCGGATGCTGGACAACGACTACCCGCTCGGCTTCAAGGTCACGCTCCACCGCAAGGATTTGGCGATCGCCCTCGACCTCGCGAACCAGCTCGGCGCCGCCCTCCCGGTCACCGCGCTGGCGGCCCAGCTGGAGACAGGCCTGATCGCCCGCGGTCACGGTGACGACGACGTGTCAGCCCTGGCTCGCGCCATCCGCGGGCTGTCCGGGCTGGACGACTGACCGTCCACCGCTGATCAGTCCAGGCCGACCAGCAGCATCGGGTCGCCCAGCTTGCCGTCGTAGCGAGGCCGGAAGCGGGTCGCGTTGTACATCGCCGGGACGTCCACCTTGCGCGGCCCGAGCGCCGGATCCGGGAGTGCGGCGTGCGCGTACTTCCCATCCTGGATGGCCACCATGCGTCCGGTGACGCCGCTGTCGATCAGGTCCATCGCGACGTTCGCGAACGTCGTCGCGACCATGGAGTCGATCGAGTCGGGCTCACCCGAGCGAAGGTCGTAGGTCAGCTCCGACGCCAGCGTTTCGATGCCGGTCCGCCGCTTGAGCTCCTCCGCCAGCGCCTCACCGACGTTGACCTTGTGGCGATGGCCGAACGCGTCCGGCTCGCCCTTGTCCGCCATCTGGGCGCCCTGCCAGATGGCGCCTTCCGCGGTGATCACGAAGGCGTAGTGACTCGGGTTGGCGGCGTGGTCAGCGGCCATCAATCCGGCCAGCGCTTCCAGGTCGTATGGCGCCTCCGGGATGACGCACCGCCCGGACGTGACGTACGCCGTGTACAACGCGGAGAACCCGGCGTCGCGGCCGAAGATCCGGAAGACGCCGATCCGCTCGTGCGACCCAAGCGTGGTCCGCTGGCGATTGATCGCCTCCTTGGCCCGGGTGATCGCCGTCGAGAAGCCGATGCAGTACTCGGTCCCCTGGACGTCGTTGTCCATCGTCTTGGGGATGGCCATCAGCGCGACGCCGGCATCGGCCAGCACCTGCGAGTACGACAACGTGTCGTCCCCGCCGATCGTGACCAGCACGTCGACCTCCAGCGCCGAGAGGTTGTCGAGCACCAGCGGCGTCAGGTCGTAGACCCCGTCGTCCGTGACGTAGCGGGCGGCGTCCTGCTCGGACATCCACGGCGGTAGCCCACCGGCGCGCATCCGCCGCGGGTTCGTCCGCGACGTGTGCAGCACGGTGCCGCCCGTCCGGTCGATGGTCCGCGTGCCGACCCGGTCCAGTGGCCGCAGGTAACCCGTGCCGCCACCGTCGGGGAGTGCGGGCTGGACGTGGGTCAGGCCCTCCCAGCCGCGGCGCAACCCCAGGACGACATAGCCGGCCTCCGTCGCTCGATAGACGACGCTCTTGATGACGGCGTTGAGACCGGGGACGTCGCCACCTCCGGTCAGGATCGCGATCCGCTTGGATGTGGTCATGGCGCCTGAATCGTACTGCGCCGCCGCCGGGTCCGGGAGGACGGGTCTGTTAGCATCGACCGCATGCACTACGAGCTGTACATGGGAGAGGCGCTGGCAGAGGCCCAGTCCGCCATGGACCATGGCGAGCGTCCGATCGCCGCCGTCGTCGTCGTGGACGAGGCGATGGTCGCGCGGGCCCACGACCGGGTCGAGGCTACCGGTGACCCGACCGCCCACGCGGTGGTCCTCGCCCTCCGTGAGGCGGCCCGCCGACTCGGTCGGGTGCGGCTCGCGGACGCGACGATCTTCACTACCCACGAGCCGTGCGTGATGTGCGTCGGGGCCCTTCTCGAGAGTGACGTGGAGGCCCTGGTCTACGCCGTTCCCAACGATCTCGACGGGGCCGCGGGCTCGGTCATCCAGCTGGCGCAGCATCCGGCATTGCCGCGTCGGATCAAGGTCGTCAGCGGGATCCGCCGGGACGAGGCAGAGGCGCTGGCCGCCCCCGTGGCCGCCGGCTGAACACCGCTCAGGGTCCCGCTCCGGGCCTGCCGAGGGTCGGGACGCGAGGGTTTGGTATCCTCTCCCGCGGAGAGGTGTCCGAGTGGTTGATGGTGCCGCTCTCGAAAAGCGGTGTGCGAAAGCACCGCGGGTTCGAATCCCGCCCTCTCCGCCACCCTCGAACGCACGTCGGACCGGCCGGGTCTCCGGTCGGTCCTGCCGTCTCGGGGAGAGGTCGCCTAGTGGACTATGGCGCCGCACTGGAAATGCGGTTCGGGGCAACCCGTCGCGGGTTCGAATCCCGCCCTCTCCGCCACCCCCGGCTGGCGCCTGGCGCCGCATCCGGGCGTCGGCGATCTCCGGGGCTCGCTCACGCACGTGCGAGTGCGCTCGCTGCGATCCTCACCGGAGCCGCCTTCGGCTGCGACGCCCTGCACCCGCCGCCCCTCGCCGCTCGCCTCGCCGACCCGCGGCGGCCGGGCGCGCTATCCTTCCGAGGCCGTGCTAGGCGGGGAACTAGCGGTGCCCTGTAGCCTGCAATCCGCTCCAGCAGGGCTGAATCCCCTCTCGAGGTCTCTGTCCCCGGATGCCGCCCGATGGTGCGACGTTGAGGACCGGGTCCCGCGCAGCGGCGAACCGCGAACCGTGTCAGGTCCGGAAGGAAGCAGCACTAAGCGACCATCGTCGGGTGCCGCGGAACGGCCTGGTCCGAGCCGCCCGTCACGGTGGGCACGGGTGACGGACGATCGACGGAGGGTGCACGGCACTTCGCCCTCGCTCGCCCCCGACCGGAGGAGGTCGTGACGACGACCAGTCCACACCAGGCGCTCTATCGACGTTGGCGCGCCCAGACGTTCAGCCAGATCGTCGGGCAGGAAGCCGTCGTCGAGACCCTGCGTAACGCCGTCCGGACGGACCGCGTATCGCACGCCCTCCTGTTCGTCGGCCCGCGCGGTACGGGCAAGACGTCACTCGCGAGGATCGTGGCCAAGGCGGTCAATTGCACGGACCTCCGCGACGGCGACCCGTGCGATGTTTGCGCCGCGTGCGTCGCGATCCGTGAGGGCACCACCCTGGACGTCCTGGAGATCGATGCCGCGTCCAACCGCGGGATCAACGAGGTCCGTGAGCTCCGGGAGCGACTCGCGTATCCGCCCGGCCACCTCCGCCGCAAGGTGTACATCCTGGACGAGGCGCACCAGATCACCAAGGATGCCTGGAACGCGCTGCTGAAGTCGCTGGAGGAGCCGCCCGACTTCGTCGTCTTCATGTTCGCCTCCACGGAGCCCTCCGGCTTCCCGCCGGCGATCCTGTCGCGGCTCCAGCGCTATGACGTCCGGCGCCTGACGGTCCCGGAGATCGAGGGCAAGCTGCGCCGCATCCTCGCTGCGGAAAGCCGAAGGGCGGAGGACGAGGCCGTGACCCTCGTCGCTCGGCTGGCCGCCGGCGGCATGCGCGACGCGGAGTCGATCCTGGACCAGTTGCTCTCGACCTCGACGCCGGACGGACCGATCACCGAGTCCGCCGTACGGGAACTGCTCGGGTTGGCCGACGCGGCGGCCGTCGAGGGGTTCCTGGATGCCATGGCGACCGGCGATGCCACCACCGGGATCGGGATCCTGGACCGCCTCGAGGAACGTGGACGCGACCCGCGGGCGCTGCTCGACCAGGTCGTGGACGCCGTCCGAGCCCGGCTCGTCGTCGCGGCCGCCGGCGGCGACACCGCCCATGGAGCGCAGCTGGCCACCGTCGCCCGTCGCCTCGTCGCGATCGATCCCGACCGGGCCGGCATCGGCGGCCTGCGGCTCCAACTCGAGCTTGCCCTTTTCGCGGCACCGGCCCCGGCCCCGCCGGCCGCGGATCCCGCGCCGCCACCGGCCATCCCCGCCACG
>JBBEBL010000263.1:0-2163 GCA_040882345.1 Chloroflexota bacterium | reverse complement strand
CCCGGCCCCGCCGGCCGCGGATCCCGCGCCGCCACCGGCCATCCCCGCCACGCCGGCCGCACCAGCCCGGGCCACACCGACCCCGGCCCCGCCGGCCGCACCAGCCAGAGACCCCGAGCCGCCATCCGACCCATCCCCGCCTCCAGCCGCCGGCGATCTGACCCTCGACCGCATCGTCGCGGCGTGGCCGGATATCGTGGTGGTGCTGAGCCGCCAGCCGGCGATCAAGCAGCTCATCCTGACCTGCCGGCCGGTGGCGCTCGACGGGACGGTCGTCACCCTGGGATATCCGGAGGAGCAGGCCTTCCTCCGAGACGTCGCCGAGCGCAAGAAGGCCGGGATCGAGACCGGGATCGCCGAGGTCATCGGCCAGTCGGTCGGCGTTCGCTGCGTCGTCGCCAACATAGAAGTGGCGCCCGTGCCGGTCGCGCCCGACGAGGACTTCGTGATGGCCGAAGCCCGGAGGATCTTCGGCGACGACCTGGTGGACGTCGGTGAGGTCAACTGACCGACCACGATGGGGCGCGGCGTCCGGACGACGCATCGGTCAGACTGACGTCCAGCACCCGTGAGCACAGCGATCAGGAGGATCACAGATGGGGATGGCCAACCTGCAGCGGATGGCCCAGCAGATGCAGCAGGAGATGCTGCGGGTCCAGGGCGAGCTCGAGGCGGCGACCGTGGACGGCTCGGCTGGCGGTGGCGTCGTAAGCGCGACCGTCACCGGCAAGCAGGAATTGGTGAGCATCACCATCGATCCATCCGCGGTGGATCCCGGGGACGTGGAGATGCTCCAGGACCTGGTCGTCGCCGCGGTGAACGACGCCCTGCGCGCGTCCCGCGATCTGGCCGAGCAGAAGATGGCGGCCGTGACCGGCGGCCTCAAGCTCCCGGGGATGTGACCGGCGCGTGGCCACGCCCCTGATCGAGCCCGTCGCCCGCCTCATCGAGTCCTTCGCGCGCCTGCCCGGCATCGGTCCCAAGACCGCGCAACGTCTCACGTACCACCTGCTTCGGGCACCGGATGCCGAGGCCCGTGCCCTGGCGACCGCACTCGTCGCCGTCCGTGATCAGGTCGTGTTCTGCGAGCGATGCTTCAACATCGCGGACCAGCCACTCTGCGCGATCTGCCGCGATCCGGGACGGGACCAGCGTCGGTTGTGCATCGTGGAGGAGCCGCTGGACGTCCTGGCGCTGGAACGTACGGCCGAGTTCAAGGGTCTGTACCACGTCCTGCACGGAGCCATCTCGCCCATCGACGGTATCGGGCCGGACCGACTGCGCATCCGCGAACTGCTCGCGCGCGCGGATGAGGCGGCACGCGAGGACCGCCCCTTCCAGGAAGTCATCCTCGCCACCAATCCCACCCTGGAAGGGGAGGCGACGGCGATGTATCTCGCCGAGAGGCTGCAGGCGGTCGTCGGCGAGGTGACGCGCATCGCCCGAGGGCTGCCGGTGGGCGGCGACCTGGAGTACGCCGACGAGGTCACGCTCATCCGGGCCCTCCAGGGCCGCCGGGCGGTCTAGGCGTGGGCAACCTCGGCGCTGAGATCCTCCTTCGTCTGGCCAAGGCCGGCGCGGCCGCCGTCATCGGGCTGATCCTCTACGCCGTCCTCGTCGGGCTGCTCGGGAACGCCGGGTCCGCAGAGCTCGCTCTGCTGTGCTGGCTTGCCGGCGCGGCGTTCATCCTCCTCGTGGAGACAAGCCCGATCTGAGTAGCGCAGGCGGCCGCGATCCAGGCGCGCCGAGGGCGTTTGACAGCCGCCCCGGGGCCACCCTAGTATTCGCCGCCGTGCCACCCGCCAAGGGTCGGAAACGGGCCGGTCGGACAACCCGCCGGCAAGGGGTCGATGGTTTGACACCGCGACCGCAAAGCCTCATCATCAGGGCTCTGCGCCGCGAGCGGTCGCGCCCTCGACGCTGCACCTTAACAATTGAAGAGTGACAGGAAACATCTGGACAAGGATGAGCGAGCGATCGAACCCTCGGATTTGAAGTCGCCGTAGCGATACGGCGCGATTCATTCGGAGAGTTTGATCCTGGCTCAGGATCAACGCTGGCGGCGTGCATGAGACATGCAAGTCGAACGGACGATCAAGGCTTGCTTTGATCGTTAGTGGCGGACGGCTGAGTAACGCGTAGGTGACCTGCCCCGAAGTGGGG
>JBBEBL010000262.1:0-10299 GCA_040882345.1 Chloroflexota bacterium | reverse complement strand
TTCGCCCACGCCGAGGCGCTCGTCGTCGCCCGGCGGATCGCGGCTGACCTGGGCGCCCGGCAAGCCACCGGTGAGTTCGACGGATACGGGTACTGCTGGGTCGAGACCGGTCGCGGCACGGCCGCGTTTGGTGTGGGCAACTTCTTCGCCGAACCCGATCCGGCCGTTGCCCTTCGCGGCCCGAACAGGGCCTGGCACGCCGGCAAGGTCCTCTTCGAGCGCCATTGGCTGGCCAGAGGCCTGGAGAGACGGCTCGCGACTCTCGGACTCAACAGCGCGGCGAAGCTGCTCGGCATCCGCGCTCGCCTCTGAGCACGATCAGGTCATCGTGTTGCCGGGGTAGAACCGATTTTGCCGCGGCTCGAACTGGCCGGCCGCTCCGGGATCGTCGTCCCCAGGATCGTCGTCGACGCGCCGAGAAGAGCCCGAGATGATCCTTGTGCACGTTCTGGAAGGGCGCTGGGACGCTGGCGGGATTTCACGCCATCGTGATCGTCAGCGCCGCCTCGGACGCGACCTTCAAAAGGGACGGCCGGTACTACTTCACGGGCCAATAAGCGTCAGGTGAGACTTGGAAACGGACGAATTCGAGCACAACGGTCTCCGCGCCGACGGCGAGCGCGTGCTCGGTCGGTTGATCGACCTGGTCCGCGGACGGGCCTAGCGGTCCGCCCGTCTGAATGAGTCGAGCTGGCCCTCGACATCATTCCGCGATTTCCATTGATATCTGAAGACGCACGTGAGAGAGTGCCCGTACTGGTCACGCGACGCCACCGAGATTGCTGGCTCGTTAGGTGCGTCGGACCCAGCCGGGAGTGCGTAGGCCGGGGAGCGCGGCCCAGTCGTCTAGTGGGAGATCCGCGATGCGTCCCCTGAAACACGGCGTTCTTCTCGCTATCGTACTGGTCGCCAGCATGACGTGGCTAGGGACGCCGACGGCCCGTGCGGCACCGGACGTCGTCGTAAAGGTGACGCTCGATCGCATCCGGCTGACCGGCGGCGACGATGGCTGCGGCGACCCGGACTGGTACGCCAAGGTCTTCATCAACGGCATAGAGCGCAGCAACCTCGACACACCCGAGCAGGACGCCCAAGAGGGCAATGCCGACATCTCGCCGCCCGGTGGCTGGGAGTTCTCGTCGTCCGTCGACGCCGCTGCCCTCGCGGATCCCGGTCGGATCCCCCTGTCGATAGAGATCTGGGAGGAGGACGGCGGTCTCTGCTTCGGCGACGACCTGTTTGACGCGTCCCAGAGTGCGGGATCCGCAATCTCGGGCACGGCGCTGATCGCTCCATGCGGCGCATCGCTCGATGGACGGGCGATCACCTGCGGCGCGAGCAGCGTGTTCGCCGGCACGAGCAGCGACCGCGTCGAGGTCACGCTGCGTGTCGAGGTGACCCCGCCCCCGAGCGCACCCGGGCTGCGCATCAGGTGCATGCACACGCCCGCCTGGCCCCAGGCCGGCCAGCCCGTGACGATCACGGCTACACCCCTGGACGGCGCGCTCGCGCCGCTGATCGCCGACGATCTCGAGATCTGGGTCCAGACCGACGCGAGCAGCGTGGCGACCCGGGCCAAGGTGGTCGACCTCGCCGGCGTTCCGAGCGCCACCTACACGTTTACGCCAGCTGCCGGTGTCGAGCAGTTCGCCTACGGGTGCCGACTGACGCGAGGCGGGACGGAGATCTTCAGCAGCTGGCATCGTGCGACGGCTGGGGATCCCGGCACGGTCGACATTCCCATCCTGTACACGGGCCCACGTTCGAGTCGGATCGACATCGTCTTCATCGCCGACCGCGACACGTATCCGTCTGCCGAAGACCCGAACTTCCTGGCCGACGTCGCGCAGGTGATCAACATCTCGTATTACGGCTTCGATCCGTTCCTCACCGGACAGGACAAATTCAACTTCTGGATCGATCTCAACCAAGGCCGAGCCGACGACGCCAACGACGGTGACTGCGATCACGACCTGCCAGCCAGGTGGGACGAGGACCTCGCCTACGCCGACGCGGGGGCGATTCTGCACCGCAAGTCCCAACGTGACTGTGCATTGCGGGGAGACCGCATCTTCTCTGGAACCCTGAACACGGGCTACCGCTCGGACGCCTTCCAGGTCGTGACCCACGAGACTGGCCACCAGCCGTTTGGCTTGGCTGACGAGTACTGCTGCGACGGCGGCTACTTCCAACAGGACGACGCACCGAACGTTTACAGCGAACCAGATGACTGCCAGGACGACGCGCCCGCGCTCGGCCGGACCTCTGCCGCGTGTCGCGAATGGGAGGAAGTCGTCGAGAACTGGTTCGACCCCGACTGGTCCAGCTCTGAGCCCAACGGGGGCGATCTGATGAACGACAACTCATTCGCCCAGGCCGCCGACATACGCCGGTTCAACATGATCTTCTCCGGCTGCGAAGCCGCGGGCTGCTGAGAGGAGGGGAGGTCATGATGCGCAAGAACCTATTCCGTCTCGCTCTCGGTAGCGCCGCACTCGGACTGAGTGTGCTGGTCCTACCGCTCGCGAGCCGAGCCTTGCCCGCCGACGTGACGGACCCGGCCATCATCCCGCTGCCGGCGTTTGACGCCGCCGCCGCGGATCCGGCCAAGGCCATCGTGGTCCGGCTGGATTTCCAGAGTCGGAGCACCGCGACGCTGGACGAGGCCGTCGTCTCGATCCAGCGGGCGCACAGTCACATTGGGGATCCGCCCATCCTGCGGCTCACCCTCAAGGACGTCGACGGCGCAGTGATCAGCCAGATGAACGCATGGAGCCCGCTTTGGGTGTTTACCAACGACGGCCAGGAACGGCTCGAGATCCAGTCCAGCGGCTCCGGCAGCTTCGTCGTGCCGTTCGCTCCCGGTCTGTCCACCATGACCGTGCGAGATATCGACCTGGCCCAGGATGTGATCTCGGTCGACCTCGAAGCGCCGATCCGTGACTTCTGCATCGCGAACCCGAGCGATCCGGACTGCGTCGAGGCCGATCTGTCGGTAGACGCGATCACGCCGACTGCGCCCCTCTTCGCCGTTGTCGGAGAGCCGGTGACGGTCAGCATTGCCAGCACGGTGTCGAACGCGGGCCCTGACGGTCCGGTCGATGCCGAGGTCACTCGCGCCGCGACAGCGGGCGCCGGCCTGACCCTGTCGCCCACGGTATCGGACACGGTCGATGTGGACGCGCTCGCCGTGGGCGTGCCCCGGCAGTCTGTCAAGACGTACACCGTGTCTTGCACTGAGGCGGGCGTGCGGACGATCGACTTCACGACGTCGATCGCTCCGAAACTCGCCGCGGTCGTCGACCCGGACGCCACCGACAACAGCAAGACCGTGCAGCTCTCCGTCGATTGCGCCGTGCCGGTCACGATCAACGTGCAGCCCAAGAGCAAAGTGAATCCCGTGAACCGCAACGGCAGCACGCTCCCGGTCGCGGTCCTCACAACGGCGGTTGGCGAGTACGGCCACACGATCGCGTTCAACGCGACGACGATCGACCCGCTGAGTGTCCGCTTCTCATCCCGGAGCGTCCTCCTGGCCGCCGGGGGAGTCCCGGAGATCCATGGAAAGATTCACCCCGAAGACTCGTACGAGCTCGACGAGAGCACTCGCGACGGCGATCTCGATGTGCTGCTGCACTTCGCCCCGCGGAAGGACTCGTTAGCGTCGAGCGATGTCGAAGGGTGCGTGTTCGGACGGTTCGCAGGAGTGAGTGGGTCAACCGCTTTCTTCGGCTGCGATCACATCTCAGTCAAGAAGTAGCCACTGGGCGGGACCTCGCGGGGCACCGCCCATCGACTCGATACGACGCTCGGGCCCACGGCCCTTGGCTGGCCGGTTACGGACGGCGTGTGTCGCTCCGACGCCGCACGCCTGGTGCTAGATGTGATCCCCGGACACGTTGTTGACAAGGACCTCCATGGGGGTCAGGCCTCTCAACGCGGTGTGGGGTCGGGTGATGGTTGTAGTGGTCGAGCCTGGGTTGAGCGCCAGGCGCTCGTTTGTTCGACACGTACGGTCGAGCGTTGGCCCACTCGTCGAGCCTCGTCCGGTTGAAACGCTCGGACTTACCGTTGGTCTGGGGCCGGAACGACAGGTGCTCCCGTTCTCACCGTCGATGTCGAACGGGACGGTTTCCGGGACGACCGCCGTGCGTCCACTGCGGCCGCGCCGTTCGCGCGTCGATGCCCGCGAGACGGGAACCGCCGCCGCAGACGGATAGCCAGGGCACGACAACGGCCCCGACCTCAGCCAGCCCGACCGCGGTGTTCTCTCCGCCACGATGGGTTCATCGTGTCGGGCGATCCGAACCCCGTCGCCGTCGCACGAGCTTGCCGGCGCGAGCCGGGACGTCGTCGACCCGCAGAGCGGGGCGCCCAGGCGAGTCTCGCGGACGACCCGGCGACATGGGCGCCGGATTGTGTTCGCCGGCGAGGGGCGTGGCAGCGCCCCCGAGCCGGCGTCAGTAACAGATGCGAGACCGAGGCGTCAGACCTGCATGGCCGCGCGGACCACGCCGAATGAAGGTTGCGGAGCCCTTTCTTGATGGAACGCCTCTTGTGAGAAGCGGTCGTCGAGCCCAGGATGGGCATCCGCCACGGAGTGCCGGATGAGCCTGAACCGCCACCGTCGCGAGTTCGTCCTCTTGGTCGTCGCCGTTCTTCTCTGGGCTTGCGGTTCGCCTCCACCCGTGCCCTCGTTCCAGGTCCCAGGGTCGGCGACGCCGACCCGATCGCCCGCCGTGTCGACGCCCACGGCCTCCGCCGGATCGCCGGAGGCTGGGACCCCAACCGATACGCCCATCGACCCGCTGCTGAACGCGGTCGTCGTAACCGTCTCGGACCGGCTACGGGTCCGCTCTGAACCGCGGGTCAGCGATGATTCGATCATGTACGAGCCCGTGCTGCCACTCGGCACCGAGTTGACCGTCCTCGATGGCCCGGTCAGCGCTTCGGGCTATGTCTGGTACAAGGTCGCACCGGTCTCGTTTGTCGGGCTCGATGGTCCCGGCTACGGTTGGGTCGCGTTGGCCGGCAAGGATGGCGAGCCGTGGATCGCCCTCGCCGAGAGCCCAATCGCCGGGATCGAGCTCGCCAAGGCCAACGTGGCCCGCGCCCTGGCCGATCCCCTCGACGCGAAGTCAGCCGCGGCCTCGATCAACGCCTTCGGACTCGACCTGTTCCAGGCGATGCTCGACGATCCGAAGCTCGACCTCAGCGCGAAGAACGTCGTCTTCTCGCCGGCGAGCATTGCCCTTGCGCTCGCGATGGCCCGCGCTGGCGCCCGCGGCGACACTTCGGCGCAGGTGGACGACGTTCTGCACGTCAGCGGTTGGGGCGAGTTGGGCACCGGTCTCAACGCGCTCGACCAGGCCCTCGCGTCGCGCAGCGCAACGTGGACGGACTCGGAGGGGGCGCGCCGTCAAGTTGCGCTGCGGATCGCCAACGGCTCATTCGCCCAGCGCGGCTGGACGATCGAGGACGGCTTTCTTGACGCCATCTCCTCGGCGTTCGGCGCAGGGGTCCAGCTCGTTGACTACGCCGGTGACCCTGAGGCCGCCCGGCGGGCGATCAACGCCTGGGTGAGCCAGCAGACGGCGCACCGGATCCCGGAGCTCCTGAGGCCGGAGAACGTCTCGCCGCTCACCCGCCTCTACCTCGTGAACGCGGTCTACCTCAAGGCCGAGTGGGAGCGTTGGTTCTTCGAGGACGAGACGGAGTCCGAGTCGTTCACGCGCCTCGACGGCACGCGGGTCGACGTCCCGATGATGTACCGCGTCGGAGGGGGAAGCGTGGGCAACGACCCCCTCCCGTATGTGCGCGACGATGGCTGGCAGGCGGTGGAGCTCCGCTACCGGCACGCCGACGGCACCGCCCCACTCGCGATGACCCTGATCCTGCCCGACGACCTGCCGGCGTTCGAGGCGCGGCTGAGCGCGGACCAGCTCGCGCGGATCTCGGCGGCCCTGGACGCCGAGCGGAAGCGAATCGAGGGTCCGCAGACGTGTCCGTCGAACTTCGAGCCGGGGAACTGCTACCCGTACGATGTCAGGCTCTTCATGCCACGCTTCGCGATCGAGACCCGGGTTGACCTCAAGGATGTGCTCAGCGCCGTCGGGATGCCGCTCGCCTTCGACCGTGATCGCGCCGACTTCACCGGCATCCACGTGCCGGAGACCGACGGGGACCGGCTCCACGTCGAGACCGTCATCCACCAGGCGAACATCGACGTCGACGAGAAGGGCACGGAAGCCGCGGCGGCGACAGCGGTCGGCATGGACACCGGCGGCGGCCCCACCGCGCTTCGCGAGATCACGCTCCGCCTGGACAGGCCGTTCATGTTCGCCCTGCGCGATGTCGAGACGGGCGCCGTCCTGTTCATGGGCCGCGTCACGGACCCGTCGATGCCCAATCGGAACTGACGGGTCTGCCCCCTGGCGCCCAATCGGCCGCCGATTGGTCCGTTCGGCCCTCGCCGGCCCTCGCCGGCCCTCGGCTCAAGCTTCCGGCAGCCGCTGTGAATCACGATCGCGTCATGGTGTTGACATGGCAAGCCCGGGTGCCGGCTCTGCAATGACTGGCTCAAAGCTCGTCAAAGCTTGGCCACGCCCTTGGGAGTTCGTCGGCGAGGCCTGGTATCCGTTCCGGCCGGGTCCGTCGAGCTTGCACGAGCCGGGTGGTTCTCCTCTCGGGAAGGGGTCACGGCCCCGCGCCAGTCTAGCGGCGCAGAAGGTGCCGGCCCGGAGCGACCACGGCACAACGACGGTGCACGTTGACACCACATTTGTCATGTAACCTCTGCTCAAGCCGTCCGCGTTGGTGCACGATGCGCCCCACGGAGGGGTGGCGGGAGTTTTGGGGGAGTTCCGCGGCACGGCGTCCATTGACCGGTCGCCCGACTCGTGCTGAAAGCCAATGGCGAGACCGACCTCGGCCGAGGAGGTATGTGATGGCGCGTCGACTCACGAGAAACTTGGGGGTTGCAGTTTCTGCAGCCGCCCTTGTCCTAAGCCTGAGTGCTAGTGCCGCTCTGGCTGGCGACATAACTGGAAATGGCACGTACATCGCCGGCTCGGACGAAGCGCCGTTGAAGGGCAACTCGGACTGTGCCTATTCAGGACTGAATGATGAGTACTACATCCTTGGTGACACGTCCTATCCTCGAACGCAGTCCTGGGGACAGATCCCCAAGGCCGACAGGGATTTCATCACCTCGATAGGGTTCAATCCAGGCATCGCATGCAACCCGACCAAGAGTGGTGGGGAGTAGCTGAAGTCCTGGTTGGCCCCGACGATGATGTCGGGGCCAACTTCATCCACACGCCGCGTGGTTAGCGTCATGTCATCGTGGCTGGGTTGAAACCTTTCCCTTGACGTGGTACTCGGTTTTCTTCGTGACGCCACCGATGAACTCGTTGCTCGCCACCGCGAACGTCTAGTAAGGCGGCTGACTGGGCCGGAGCAAGGTCGGAATGATCACCGGCTCGTCGCGGCATCAACCGCCCGGTGGTCGATAGCTGGGCGAGAGCTTGGTCGCTTCGTCGACTTCCTCGGGAGTGAGCAGGACCACCGTCCGGTGGCTCGGCGCGGACCCGGCGGCCAGAGTGTGGGCCGCGCGTCGGAGCCCCCCGTGTCGCGTCAGAAGATGGGCCTACACGATTGATCCTCCAAGTGCCGTTCGGCATCAACTGACTCCGGACGCGACGGCTTGGCTGACTGGCCAAGGCAGGGAATCGCGCTCTCCGCTTCGTTCTGCACGATCGGCTCATCGTGTGAAGGCCGTTGGCGGAGCGTCTGGCTCGGTCGCGTCCATCGTCGATGACCGTTTCGAGCGAAGCCAGCTGGTGGCGATCGCCAGCGCCTGGCGACCTTCGTCAAGCTTTTCGAGAGCCGTGGAGCGGGCTGGCTCGACGAGGTCCGCGACCAGCGCCGCCCTCGTCGAAACGGCGTCGGGATCCACGGGGGCAGCGGGTGGCACGCCGTCTAGCTCGGCGATTCGTTCGGCCATGACGGCCAGCTCCTGGGCCATCCGGAGTCGGTCGGCCCATTCAGCGACATCGTTCGGAAACAGCGCGACGTGGCCGTCGAGGTAGCGCGTCTCGGAGATCGAGCGCGCTTTGGCTGCCGCCAGCAGCTCGGTGACTCGCATCGCCGTGAAGTCCCGGCACTGGGCAAGCCTGCTCAGGTGGGAGGGGTCCGCTCGGCGCTCGGCTCGGTCGTCGCCCACCAGGACCGCCAACTGCCCAGCGAAGACCGTGTAGAGCATGGTCTCGCGTTCGAGCATCTCGTGACCGACGATATTGATCCTCATGACCAGCTCGAACCGGAAGATCGTCTCGCGGAGGGCCTTGCGGACCGCGGCGTCAACGACCTCCGCCGGCTTGCCCTTCAGGGCCGTCCGGGTCGCGCTGACGGCCTCCCTGGCGAGCCGGTTGAGCGGGAACGTCTCGCCCGGCTGGTCCAAGAGCGAGTCGACATATACGTCGAGATCGCCGAACGCCTGCGCCTCGTAGAGCCATGCGACGACACGCTGGGTTGGCGTGAGCGTCGTCTCGAGAACCCCCAGCCGTCGGGCGACGGTCATCGGCGCTCGTCCGGGAACGCGTCGGTGTCGCCGGCATCCGGTCTTCCGGCCCGCTGGACTGCCTCGAGAGCACGGAGCCTCTCCTCGTGGTCGCCGACCTCGATGAGCTTGGCGCCGACCGCGGCGAAGCCCGCGAGCGCCCGATTTCGCGCGATCGAGTTCTCGATCGCGAGGGTCTCGATTGCCGCCGTCTCTAGGAGCGCTTGGTTGTCCTCGATCGTGCGCAGCCCACGGAAGCCGAAGATCGCGCCGACGGTCTTCTTCTTGCGCCGGTGCAGCCCGCCCAATCGCCGCGCCTCGGCCGCCTCCTCGGCCGTCTCGGGGGCGTGCCAGAAGCAGAAGGGCTCGTCGCGCAGCGGAGTCGCCCGACACGGCCGACCACTCGGCATCTGGTATGTGCACGCGCGCCCTAGCATCGCCTAGCTCAGGTAGGTGAAACACAGATGAGCACGGAGGTAGCGCTGTGGGCGCACACCAGCCACCGCGTCGGCCGGTCATTCCAGATGTGGCTCATCGCTCGACTCGGACCGCGGTCTCGCCGGTGAACACCTGCCAGCGTTCGAGGGCGACCTGGACGTAGCGCGGGTCGATCTCGAGGGCATAGCAGCGCCGGCCGAGCCGCTCGGCGGCGATGACCGTCGTGCCGCTGCCGAGGAACGGGTCATAGACGGGCTCACCCCGGCGCAGGTGGTTGCCGATCGGCGCCTCGTACAGCGCCACCGGCTTCTGGGTCGGATGGTCGACCTTTGGCTCGTCGGATCCGCCCATGATCATCTTGGGGCTGGGCGCTCGCCAGATCGTCGACTGGTTGCGCTGGCCCAGGAAGCGGGCCTTCGATCCGGCTTTGCGGATGACCCAGCACGGCTCGTGCCCCCAGTGATACCAGGAGCGCCCGATGGCGAACAGGCCCTTGTCCCAGATCACCTGGCTGACGATCTCGAAGCCGATCCGCTGGAGGCCAGCGGCCACCTGCGCGGCATGGACCCCGGCGTGCCAGACATAGCCGACGGTCAGGCTCGGGACCAGGGCGAAGGCGTCCGACCAGTCGACCCGGGTGTCACCCGAGACCGTCGTGTTGCGATGGCCCTTCGTTCGCCCGTGGGCGCGCCCGGGCGCTCGTGTGGCGCCGTCGGCGTCTCGGGTGGGATCAGTCTGCAGGTAGCCGGGTTCGGCGGGACCCAGGGCGTTGTACACGCCGTCGCGCCAGGTCGGGTCGAGCGACACCCCGTAGGGCGGATCCGTCGCCAGGAGGGTCGGCTCGGCGCCGTCGAGGAGGCGGGCGACGGCGTCCGGGTTGGTGGCATCGCCGCACAGCAGGCGGTGCTCTCCGAGGAGCCACAGATCGCCGGGTCGGACGTACGGCTCGTCGGTGACCGGCGGCACCTCGTCGGGGTCGACCAGTCCCTTGCGCAGGTCATCGAGTCGGTACTCGCGCGCGAGATCATCTAATAGCGCGCGAAGTCCTTCGTCGGCCGGGTCGAGCCCGGCCAGCAGCGAAGCCAGCTGCTCCTGCTCGGCGGTCGCCATCGCCGCCAGAGGATCGAGCGAGGCGAGGACCAGGCGCTCCTCGTCCTCGGACAGCTCGACGTAGGTGACCGGGATCGTCGGCTCGTGTCTGGCGAGGGCGAGCTCGATCCGCAGGTGTCCATCAACGACGTGCCCCGTCGTCCGGTTGACCAGGACCTCGGCGACCCAGCCGACCTCGCCCAAGGCGCCGG
>JBBEBL010000261.1:0-10409 GCA_040882345.1 Chloroflexota bacterium | reverse complement strand
GTATACGACCGCGACTTACGCACCTGGGCCGAACGCGACGTCGCGAGGGGCGCTGGTCGCGAGGTGCCCTCCTTGTGCCGGCGGGCCCGCGCGCCACGCCCCCACGGGGTTGATGGTCAGCCGCAGAAGCGACGGACGACGTCGTAGAGGACCGGCAATCCGAAGCGCAGCGCGCCCAGTGAGACACGCTCGTCGACGCCGTGGAACCGTTCCAGGTAGCGCTCGTCCGGCTCCAGCCGCAGCGGGGAGAAGCCGTAGGTGGGTGTGCCCATCGGCACGGTGGTCTTGGCGTCCGTCGCGAACGGGGCCATGACGGGCAGCGGGATCCCCTCCGGGTCGTGATCGCGGAGCGTGGTGACGAGGACGTCCCACAGCTCGCCTTCGGCCGGTGACTCCACGGGAGCCCCCCAGACCATCAGGTCGATCGCGCACGCGGGCAGCAGGTCCGGCCCGATCCGCTCCTCCACGATCGCCCGCATCTGGGGCTCCGTCATGCCCGGCAGCACCCGGCAATCGATCTCGATGACGGCATCCCCCGGGATCACGTTGTACTTCACCCCCGTCGTGATGACGTCCGGCGAGATGGTGTCGCGGATGAGTGCGCGCAGGGTCCGGGCGATCATCGGGTCGCAGATGGCGGCGATGCGGCGGTCAGCTTCAGTGTCGCCGGTCGCCAGCCGGCGCAGGAGTGCGCCGGCCTCCTCCGGCAGGGCATCCGCAGCGGCCGTCAGGAAGCGCTCCATGACGGGCGTGATGCGAACGGGCTCGGGCACGGCCAGCCGCTCCACGATCCGGGCGGCAAGGACCGCGGCGTTGTCGTCGCGCGGCATGGAGCCGTGGCCCCATGTGCCCGTCACGTGGATCCGGTACGGGGCGAAGCCCTTTTCGGCGACCTGGATCGGATACAGGCGGCGCCCAAGGACCGTCATCGAGACGCCGCCGCTCTCATTCAGGGCGCCAGCCGCCCGAAGCCACTCGGGGTGTTCGGCCGCGATGGCCTTTACCCCCGCCCCGCCGCCGGCTTCCTCGTCGGAAGCGCACGTGAACAGGACGTCGCGGGTGAGGCCGGGGATGGGGTCGCGGGCGGGATCGCGACCGGCGGTGATCGCCTCCGACACGAGGAGGTTCACGACGGCCAGCTCCATGGCGATCATGTCCTTCATGTCCACGGCGCCACGGCCGTACACGTAACCATCCGCCACCTCGGCCGCGAACGGGTCGTGCGTCCAGCGCTCCGGCGGTGCTGGCACGACGTCCAGGTGCGACAGGAGCAGAAGGGGGTCGCCACCCGTGCCGTCGCCGCGCAGCCGGGCATGCACGGATGCGCGTCCAGGGACCGCCTCGAGCACCTCCGGTTCCAGGCCCAGCGCACGAAGTCGCGCTTCGAGGTAGCGGGCGACTCGCGTCTCACCGTCTGCTCCCGCCGTGGGCGGTGGGTTGATGGACGGGATCCGGATCAGATCGCGGAGGGTCTCAACGAGGCCGACCGCCGCCAGGTCCCACGCGTCGGCGGAGATGCCGGCGGACGGTCGGGCGGCGATCGCCACCTCAGCGCCCGCCGGCCGGGCCGACCAGGGCGATGATCGTGCCGATGACGAACCCGGACGCGACGATCGTCACGACCATGGCGATCAGCAACCGCCAGTAGCGTCGCTCCTCCGCGGCCGCCGGCCCGGGGTCGGGATCGGTCCCGCCGGCGATGTATGGCGCGTCGAGTCCCTTCGCCCTGGCGCGGACGGCGCGCGGGGAGTCGTAGGCAACAGGATCGGGCGGGAGCGCGTCGCTCGGCGACGGGTCGTGGTGGGTCACGAGCATCATGATGCCCGGTCAGGCCCGCTTGCGCTCCAGGTCAAGGAAGGGGAGGGCGGTCACGACGGCCGGGACGCGTCCCCGTCGGCCTTCCACCGTCCACTCGACCTCCACCCGCGAGCCCGGCGGCTCGTGGGCCTGCGGCACGGACGCGAGCGCGATGGCCTGCTTGAGGATGGGGCTCCATCCCAGGGACGTGACCTTGCCGACCTGACGGCCGCCGAATCCGAACACCGGCCGGGCGGCACGGTCCACGGTGGGCGAGATCGCGGGCGGGATGCCGTGGGCGTCGTAGAGCCCCTCGATCCCGTACCAGTCCAGCGTGAGGCCGACGAGTCGGCGATCGGGGCCGCCTCGGCGCTGCTCCTCGGCGAGGGCGCGGCGCCCCACGTAGTCGGCTTTCTCCAGGTTCACGAGGCGCCCGAGGCCGATCTCGAAGGGGCTGTAGTCCTGCTCCGGGTTGAGCGCGTGCCGGGCGGACGTGTAATCCACTTCCAGCAGGATGAGGCCCGCCTCCAGGCGCGTCACGTCCAGGGCGAGCATGCCGGCCGGCCGGATCGCCCAGGCCACGCCCACCTCCATGAGTCGGTCCCAGACGATCGTCGCGGACTCGGCCGGGATCCACAGCTCGTAGCCGAGGTCTCCCGTGTAGCCGGTCCTGCTGACGTCCACGGGGACACCGGCGATGGCCGCCCCTCGTCGTCGGAAGTAGCCGAGGTCGTCGAACGATGTCTCGGCGGCCGCCTCCAGGACCGCGCGGCTGAACGGTCCCTGGAGCGCCAGCGCGGCGATCGACTCGGAGTCGTCCGTGATCGTCACGTCCAGGCCGGCCGCGTTCAGGTGGAGCCAGCGCCACTGGGGATCGGCGGCGGTCCAGCGGAACGACCCGTCATCCAGGGCATGGACCGTGCCGTCGTCGATGACCTTGCCGTGCTCGTCGCACCACGGCGTGTAGTAGACGCGCCCCGGTGTCAGCTTCGTGGCATCGCGGGTGATGACTCGGTCCACCAGGCGCGCGCCGTCCGGCCCGTGGACCCGGTACTTGTAGAGCGGGCTGACGTCGATGACGGCCGAGGCCTCGCGGATCGCGTTGTACTCGATGTCGGCAGCGTCTGCGTAGGCGGACGAGGCGTAGTAGCCCGACCACTCGCGCCACTGCATCTTTCGATTCAGCGGCGCCGTCCTGGGATGGAAGGCGGTACCGACGCTCACGTGCTCGCTCTCCTCGTACGGTGCGGGCCCAAGTATGCATGAAACCTATGCACGCTGGATGGTCCGGAAGGCGGCAGCGGCCGCCGCACAGCGCCGTCGGCGCGCAGCCGCGGCCGCCGGCTCAGCCGTAGCCGAGAACCCGGACGCCCTGAACCTCGAAGTCCTTCGGGTTGCGGGTCACGACGATCGCGTCCATGTGCGCGGCGATGCCGGCGATGATCGAGTCGGCAAGAGACCGGGGACCGCTCGCCCGTCGGCGACGACGCGAGTCGCCGGCCCACGCCGCCGCGTCAGGGTGGGTCGAGACGTACTCGAGTGCTCGGATCAGCGCCATGATGCTGGCCCGCTGGATCTCGTCGCCGCCGGACAGGGCCTCCGCGACGACCACGTCGCAGGTGTAAAGGTCACCCGTCTCCGCGAACAGGGACGCGAGGAGCTCGGCGACCCTTGGTCGACCCTTCGCGTGGTCGATCAGGACCGTCGTGTCGAGCAGATACCGCATCGGGCTCCTCCCAGATCCATGGACGTTCCCACGATGCACGCACCTCTCGGAGCATCCGGTCCGTCTCTTCGGGTGTGCGCCCCCACGTGTCCGAGTCCTTCAGGGCACCGGCGTACTTCTCGAAGACCATCCGCGCGTTGTCGCGACGAACCTGGCGGGCCACGACGTCCGCGATGTAGCGACTCCGCCCGCGCGGACCAGCGACCGCGTCCACGAGCTCCAGCGTCTCTTCAGGGATGGTGATGTTCGTTCGCACGAGCGCCATCGTGTGCCTCATCGTGTGATACTTGATGCACACATGATATCACACGGAACGCGGGCTCCCGCCATCCGCTACGATGCATGAAAGCTATGCACGCTGGATAGACGAGGAGGTCGCGTGCCCCAGCGCTACGACGCGGTGATCATCGGCGGGGGCCATAACGGGCTCGTGTCCGCGGCGTACCTCGCGCGCGCCGGCCTTCGCACGGTGGTCCTGGAGCGCCGGCACGTCCTGGGTGGCGCCGCGGTCACGGAGGAGATCGTCCCCGGCTTCCGCTTCTCCGTCGCGAGCTACGTCGTCAGCCTGTTGCGTCCGGAGATCATCCGCGACCTGCGGCTCCCGGAACACGGCCTGGACATCCTCCCCCTGGACGGCACGTTCACGCCGCTGCCCGAGGGGGCCGGTGCGCATACCGGTGGGCCTGACTACCTGTGGCGCGTCAATGATCACGGCCGGACGGTCCGGGAGCTGCGTCGCTGGTCGAAGAACGACGCGGAGGCGTACGAGGAATACGGCCAGCTCATGGTGGAGATGGCCCGCTTCATCAAGCCGATCCTCGGCATCGTCCCGGGTGACCCCACGGACCTGGACCCTCGCCCCCTCCTGCCCCTGGCCGGCCTGGCTCGCAGCTTCGGGCGGCTGACGGAGCGCCAGCAGGCTGTCTTCGTCCAGCTCATGACGATGAGCGCCGCCGACTTCCTGGACCAGTGGTTCGAGACGGACCCGCTCAAGGCGACGATGTCCGCGTCCGGGATCATCGGGACCTACCAGGGCATCCGCTCCCCGGGCACGGCCTACGTGCTGCTGCATCACTACATGGGCGAGATCGACGGGGCGTTCCGCGCCTGGGGCATCCCCAAGGGCGGGACCGGCGGCGTGTCCCTGTCCATCGCCAGCGCCGCGCGGGCGCTGGGCGCAGAGATCCGCACGGAAGCGCCGGTGGCGCGCATCCTGACGCGCGGGGATCGAGCGACCGGCGTGGTGCTGGAGGATGGCGAGGAGATCGAGGCGTCCGCCGTCCTCTCTTCGGCCGATGCGAAGGTCACGTTCCTCGACCTGCTGGAACCGGGCACCCTGGACGCCTCCTTCGAGCAGGAGGTCCGGCGCTTCAAGTTCCGTGGCTCATCCGGCAAGGTCAACATCGCGGTCGATCGACTGCCGGACTTCACCTGCCTCCCGGGACCCGGCGAGCACCTCCGCGGCGCCATCTCGTTCTCGCCGTCCATGGACGACATGGAGCGGGCGTACGACGACGCGAAGTACGGGCGCTGGAGCCGCAAGCCCTACATCGACATGATCATCCCGACGCTGGTGGACCCCCAGATGGCGCCGCCGGGCAAGCACGTGATCAGCTGTTTCGTCCAGTACGCCCCGTACAAGCTGGATCCATCGCTGGGGACGTGGGACGACAACCGCGAGGCCTTCGGTGACACGGTCATCGACCGGATCGCCGAGTTCGCACCGAACATCCGCGACATCATCATCGGCCGTCAGGTCCTGACGCCACTCGACATCGAGCGGACGATGGGACTCACGGAGGGCAACATCTTCCAGGGCGAACTGTCCCTGGAGCAGCTCTTCTTCAATCGCCCGGTGCCCGGGTACGCCCGGTTCCGGACGCCCGTCCGCGACCTGTGGCTGAGCGGATCGTCCACCCACCCCGGCGGCGGGCTGATGGGCGCCAACGGTCGGCTGGCCGCGCTGGAGGTGCTGCGGTCCCGCGGGCGGAAGGTGGGGATACGATGAGCACGACCAGCGGCTACGACGCCATCGTCCTGGGTGCCGGTCACAACGGCCTCACGGCGGCCGCCTACCTCGCGCGTGCCGGACGGTCCGTCCTCGTCCTGGAGCGGCGCGACCGTGTGGGCGGGTCGGTCGACACCGTGGAGCTCGCGCCCGGCGTCCACGCACCGGCCGTCGCGCATACCGTCGGGCGGCTACGCCCGGCGATCGCCCGCGAGCTGGACCTCAAGGCCCACGGCCTGACGCTGATCGCGCCGGACGTTCGCGCGTTCGCGCCGCAGCCGGATGGGCGCGGCATCGCACTCTGGCAGGACACGGCCGCCACGCAGGCGTCCCTGCGGGCCTGGTCTGAGGTTGACGCCGCCGCGTTCGCCGAGTTCGACACGCGCGTCCGGTCGCTGGCCCGTTTCCTTGCGGACCTCGGGGAGGAGGCGCCGCCGGACGTGCGCGACCCGGGCTTCGGCGACGCCCTGATGGGCCTTCGCCTGGGCCGGGCCTTCAAGGGCCTTGGCCGCGACGGCGGCCGCACGATCCTGCGGGTCCTGGCCATGGCCGTCGCCGACTTCGTGGGCGAGTCCTTCGAGACAGACCCCATCCGGGCGGTCCTCGCGTGGCGTGGCGTGCGCCACACCGCGATGGGGCCGTGGTCGGCGGGTACGACCAAGGTCCTCCTGGATGACGCGGCCGGGAGCGACGGCGGGGCTTCCGGCGAGACGGTCTACGCGCGTGGGGGCCCGGGTGCCCTCGCGGACGCGTTGGCGGCCGCGGCGCGTGCGGCCGGGGCAGAGATCCGGACCGGAGCGGAGGTGGTGGCCGTCACATCGGTCGATGGGCGCGCGACCGGCGTCGCCCTCGCGAGCGGCGAGGAGATCACCGCCCGCGCCGTCGTTGCCGGGATGGACCCGAAACGGCTGTTGACCACGCTCGTCGATCCGGTGGCCATCGGCCCGAGCCTGCGCTGGCGTGCCTCGAACATCCGGACGCCGGGCAAGGTCGCGAAGGTCAACCTGGTCCTGGACGGGCTGCCGGACTTCCCCGCCGCCGCGGATGATCAGCGCCTGTTGCGCGGTCGGATCCTCGTCGGGATGACCGGGATCGACGCGCTGGAGCGGGTCTTCGACACCACCAAGTACGGCGATCTGTCCGATCACCTCATCGTCGAGGCGACCATCCCGTCGCTGGCCGATCCGACGCTCGTCGCGGAGGTGACCGAGGGGACCCATGTCCTGTCCGCCCACGTCCAGTGGGTCCCGGCGACCCCGCGTGATGGCACGTGGGACGACCACCGCGAGGAGCTCGGCGACGCGGTCCTGCGAACCCTGGAGTCGGTGGCACCGGGCCTGACCGGCAGGGTCCAGGCGCGCCAGGTGCTGACGCCGCTGGACCTGGAGCGCGACTACGGCCTGACCGGCGGGCATCCGCTCCACGTGGAGCCTGGCCTGGACTCGTTCTTCGCCTGGCGCCCGCTGCTGGGCCACGCCAGGTATCGCATCGCGTTGGACGGTCTCTTCCTTGCAGGGTCAGGCGCCCATCCCGGCGGTGGCGTGACGGGCGTTCCGGGGCGCAATGCGGCCCGCGTCGTCCTCGACGATCTCCGGCGGCGTCGCTGAGGCGTGGCCGCGGCGCGCCGCACCCAGGCGCGGTCCGCCAGAGACGCCTTCACCCACCATGAATGATGGCGAGCTCAAGCACCGTTCGGAGACGTCGCCGGAGCCGTTGCGCGCGCCAGGATCACCCTTGGTGAACGACAACGCTCCGCGGGTCGCGACGTGGCCCTGACCCTCCACTGCCGCGCCCGCTCGACCCGCGGGCGTTGACCGCAGGTGAATCGGCACGGGCAGCCACGGCCCTCGCGCTGGCCGGTTCGCCGTGAGTGAACCAGCGACGCGCTGGAGATCTCAGGCACGCACTCCGGTCAGCAGCAGCGGTCCGCGCATCGTGAGTTCGTCCGGCAACGGCCGGTACCCCAGTCGGGCATTGACGGCGCGCATCCCCGCGTTGTCCTCGTCGTTCCCGGTCTCCAGGGCCGACAGGCCGTGGCGGATCGCCCAGTCGATGGTCGAACGCTTCAGGGCGGTCGCGATGCCGCATCCGCGCCACGCCCGAAGGACGGCGGTCATGTCGTGCCAGGCGACGGTCGTGGACCCGGGTCGCAGCATCAGGCTGGCGTAACCGACCACCTCGTCTGTGGCCTGATCGATGGCGATCATGAATCCGTCGGGTGGGATGCCCGGCCGGTCGACGTCGCGTGCCCGGAACTCTCCAAGGTCGCCGGCCGCCATCGGCGTGTCGCCACCCGGGATGTCGTCGAACGCCTCCAGCGCGACGGCATGCACGCCGACGATCAGATCCGGCCGATCCGCGAGGGTCGTGAGGCTGATGCCGGGAGGTTGCCCGATGGCCGGGAGCGGCAGTCCCGTCAGGTCCAGGCTGACCATCCGGGCGCGCTCCAGCTCCCGGAAGCCGCGGTTGACGAGGAATTCGATCCCTTCGGGGCGATGCTCCCAGGCGCGACACTGGAGGCCGGTCTTGCCCATGTCGCGGGCATGGGCGGTGACATGGTAGAGCAGCGCCGACCCGACTCCGCGCCGTCGCGCGTCCCCCCGCACGACCGCAGACCACCACAGCTCCGGGTGATCCGGTGGGAAGACGTAGATGCGCCCGACCGTAGCGGCACCGACCACCCGCGCCTCGAGCGTGGCGAGGAAGCGAGCGCCTCCCGGGTAGGTGGCGTCCGACCAGCGCATCTCCTCCATGGACGACGGGTCTTCCGGTGTGACCTCGTTGACGAGATCCGCGAGGGCGGCCAGGTCCGCACTCGTCGTCGCCGGTCGGATGTGCACGGTCACGCCCCGAGCCACTCCCGCAGTGGTTCGGCCACGTCACCGGCCACGGCGTCCACCCCGGCGGCGCCAAGGTGCGGCGGCATGCCGAGGATGACCGTCGTGGCGCCGCGCTCCACGGCCTCCCGCGCCTGCCCAAGGGCCCATCGGCGATCAGCTCGAGTCGCGCCGGTGGGGACCTGCGCCACGATCTGGAAGGTCGCTGGATCGCGCCCGATGGCCTCGAGTGCGGCCAGCAGCGCGTCCCGCTTCGCGCTGAAGTAGTCCAGGTCCGACGGGCTGCCCAGGGCCACGACCGCGGGGAGCAACCAACCGTCCGCAACGGACGCCGCCAGCGCCAGGCCGCGCCGCTTCTGGCCCCCGAGATAGAGCGGCGGGCCCCCCGGCGTGCGAGGTGACGGCTCGTTGGTGGCTCCCGAGAGCGGGTGATACGGATCCGGGCGCGTGACGCCCGGGGGCGCGGCCGCATCCGCCGACCACAGCGCGCGCAGGACGTGGACCGCCGACTCGAACCGATCGAAGCGCTCCGGCATGGGAGGGAGCGGGATCCCGAATGGGACGTGCTCGCCCTCGTGCCAGCCGGCACCAAGACCCAGGATGAACCGGCCGCCCGTGGCGTGATCCATGACGGTCGCGGCCTTGGCGAGAACGCTGGGATGGCGGAAGGTCGCCGAGAGGACGCCGTGACCCAGACACTTCCCGGGGACTCGATGTGCCAGCGCCGCCATCGCCGTCAGCGCCTCGAAGGATGGTCCATGCCGTTCGTGCGAGACGTCCGTCAGGTGGTCGTTCATCCAGACGGACGCGAACACGTCGTGCTCGCCGATGCGCGCCCAGGCGGCGTCCAGCGTCGCCCAGTCCACCGCCTGGGGCGAGGTCTTGATCCCGATCGGGACGGGCCGGCTCACCGTCCCGCGGTCAGATTCGCCGACATGCGGGCACCCGTCGTCACGGCGCCCTCTGACGCGGAGCCGACCAGCGCCGCGTACTTGGCCAGGACGCCACCCGTGTAGTTCGGCGGCCGCGGCGACCAGCGCCGCAGACGCGCGGCGATCTCGTCGGCCGGGACCAGCAGGTCCAGCGCCTTGCGGTCCACGTCGATGACGATCTCGTCGCCCTCCTCCACGATCGCGATCGGCCCTCCCAGGGCGGCCTCCGGGGCGATGTGCCCGAGCATCAACCCGTGCGTGCCGCCGCTGAATCGCCCATCCGTGATGAGCGCCACGGAGTCGCCGAGGCCAACGCCCACGAGGGCGGCCGTGACGCTCAGCATCTCCTGCATCCCGGGCCCGCCGACCGGGCCTTCATAGCGGATGACCACGACGTCCCCGGCCTCGACCCGGCCGGCGCTCACGGCCTCGAAGCAGGCCGTCTCCGAGTCGAACACGCGGGCCGGGCCCCGATGGAGGCGACGCTCGTGCCCCGCCAACTTGACCACGCAGCCCTCCGGTGCCAGCGTCCCGCGCAGGATGGCCAGGCCGCCGGTCGGCTTGATCGGCGTCTCGATGGGGACGACGACCCGCTGACCCTGCGTCTCGATCGCGGCATTCGCGATCTCTGCGAGGGTGCGCCCGTCCACGGTCGTGCTCGCCCCGTCCAGCAGCCCCGGGCGCTTCAGCAGCTCGCGCATGACGAGGGCCACGCCTCCGGCGTCGTACAGGTCGGACGCCGTGTAGCGACCGCCGGGTGCCATGTCGGCCACGATCGGCGTGCGGTCCGCGATCTCCCCGAATGCGTCGATGTCGAACGGGATGCCGAACTCGTGGGCGATGCCCAGAAGGTGCAGCACGCCGTTGGTGGAACCGCCGGTGGCGGCGACCGCGGCGATGCCGTTCTCGATGGACCGACGGTTGACGATGGACGACGGCCGGACGTCCCGCCGGACGAGGTCCATCACGAGTTCGCCGGAGCGCCGGGCCGCCTCGTCCTTGGCCGGGTCCTCCGCCGGGATCCCGTTGAGCCCGGCTGGCGACAGGCCGATGAACTCCAGGACCATGCTCATCGTGTTCGCGGTGAACTGCCCGCCGCACGCGCCGGG
>JBBEBL010000260.1:3237-10447 GCA_040882345.1 Chloroflexota bacterium | reverse complement strand
CGCTACCTGTACGAGCAGACGAAGCGCCGCCCGATGGTCTTCCCGGTCGTGGTCGAGGTCTGACGCGTGGCCCAGCGGAGACCCAGCGCGTCCGGGACCCGTGCGAGCGCGACGCGCCGCCCGAAGACCGCGACCGGCTCCCGCCGTCGTCGAGCGAGCGGGTTCGCCAGCCGGCTGACCCCGGACATCGTCCGCTCCATCGTGGGCACCTTGTTGATGGCGCTTGGCGCGATCACACTCATCGCCCTGGTCCTGCCCGGCGAGGGGCGATTGACCGACTGGTGGCGCGACTCGATCGCGCCGTGGTTCGAGACCGGACGCTGGGTCCTGCCGTTCCTGCTGCTTGGTGGTGGCTGGTTCATCGCGGCCGGTCCGGGCAAGCGACCCGGCTCCGGCTGGGGGATGACGCTGGCCGGCCTCAGCCTGGCGTTCGTCGCCGGTCTTGGGGCCTTCGAGGTGCTGTCGCTGGATGTCCTCGACACGGCACGTGGCGGTGGCCGCATCGGCCGGTTCCTGGACCAGACCCTGGAGCCGCTCCTGACCGGCCCGGGCACGTTCGTGCTCCTCCTCGCCGTCGCCGTGCTCGGAGTCATGCTCGCCTTCGACCTCCGGCTGCGCCAGCTGACGGACCCGCTCACCGGGGCGACCCGCTGGGCGGTCGGCACGACCGCGGACTCACTGCGCCGCAGTCGCGAGGCGGCGGCCGCGTCCGCCGCGCCTGCGCCCGCGGCGAGGGGGCGCAACGGCGCGGTCAGGTCCGTGGACTCCTCCGCCGCCACCGGGGGGGCGGCCAGCCGGGGCGACCGCGTCGAGATCGGTCCGGGCGCGGCGCGCAGCATCCTGGATGACCCGGCGCCACGGAGCAACCAGTCGCCGATGAGCCAGACCGTGTGGACCGGCCCGGCGGATGGCGGCAGCAGCGGAACGGCGGCCGGGCTCGCGACCGCGGCCGGGGTGATGTCGGCAGGCCGCAACGGTCCTGGCTACGGTCCTGGCAACGGCCATGGCAGCGCGAGCGAGACACCGACGGCGCTGGAGTCGCTTCAGGCCGTGGACTGGACCCTCCCGTCCGTGGAGCTGCTGGAGCCGCAGAGGGCCGGACGCGTCGGCGCCACGATCGATCATGACGCCAACGCGCGCCGCATCGAGGAGAAGCTCCTGAGCTTCGCGATCCCGGCGAAGGTCACCAAGATCAACTCGGGACCCGTCGTCACCCAGTACGAGGTCCGTCCCGAACACCACGTCAAGGTCTCGCGCATCGAGGCGCTGGCGGACGACCTGGCCATGGCCCTCGCGGCGCGGTCGATCCGCATCGAGGCGCCCATCCCGGGTAAGGACGTGGTGGGCATCGAGATCCCGAACCAGATCAGCGAGGTCGTCGGGTTCCGGCCACTCGTCGAGGAGAGCCAGATGCTGGGGGCCACGAGCCCGCTCACGTTCGCGCTGGGCCGCGACGTGTCCGGCAAGGCGTACGCGGTGGACCTCGCCAAGATGCCCCATCTCCTCGTTGCCGGCGCGACCGGGTCCGGCAAGAGCGTGTGCGTCAACGCCCTCATCACGAGCCTCCTCATGCGGGCGCATCCCGACGACGTCCGGATGGTCCTCGTGGATCTCAAGCGCGTGGAACTCGCACCCTATAACGGACTTCCTCACCTGCTCCAGCACGTGATCGTGGAGCCGGCGGAGGCGAAGGCGGTCCTCAACTGGGCCGTGCGCGAGATGGAGGACCGCTACAAGCTCCTGGCCGCGCACGGCGTGCGCAACATCGGTGGGTTCAACAGCCGCCCGGAGGTGGCTGAGGGGACCGCGGACGGTGAGTCCGGCGCGGAGCGGATGCCCTACATCGTGCTCATCATCGACGAGCTGGCGGACCTCATCATGCGCGAGGGGCGCAAGGTGGAGGATCCCATCGTCAAGATCGCCCAGAAGGCTCGCGCCGTGGGCATCCACCTCGTCCTTGCGACGCAGCGCCCGTCGGTCAACGTCGTGACCGGTCTGATCAAGGCCAACGTGCCGTCGCGGATCGCGTTCGCGATGGCGTCCATGGTGGACTCGCGGACCGTCCTGGATTCGCCCGGCGCGGAGGATCTCATCGGCCGTGGCGACATGCTCTACCAGCCGGTGGACCTGCCCCGCCCGGTCCGCATGCAGGGCGTCTTCGTGAGCGACAAGGAAGTCGCCGCGGTCGTCACGCACTGGCTGGATCAGACCGGCGGCCGGACCTTCTACGATGAGGACATCCTGGCCTTCGCGGATGCCGAGGACGGCGTGGCGGGCGACAACGGGCAGTTCGGCTGGCTGCGCAAGCTCAACGTGGACGAGATGACCGTTCCGGCGGCTGAGCTCGTGACCACCGCGGGCAAGGCCAGCACGTCGTTCCTGCAGACCAAGCTCAAGCTCGGGTTCGCCCGGGCGAGCCGGGTGATGGACGAGCTGGAGCGCTACGGGATCGTCAGCCCGCAGGATCTCCGCAACCCGGCCTCGCCGCGCCAGGTCTACGGACCGGAGAACTGGTTCCGGACCATGGACGACGTCGACGATCCTGGGGACTGACGGGACGTCCCGCCGCGACACCCCGTGACCCCCCGTGGCCCCATCCAGCCGGCCACACGGTGAGCGAATTAGGGAATCTGGTCACCCCGTGACTGGACGGACGACGCAACGCCGCGAATCATCCTCCCCTCCGTCCAGCCGGCCACCCCGTGACCGCTACGACGTCGGAAGCACGAAGGTCGATCGTTCCAGCGTCCGTTCAGCCACCCGGTGACACGACCACGCGGCGACACGACCACCCGCGGGACCACGACGACGAGGACGACGCGGGATGACGTAGAAGATCCGGGGGACTGAGCAGGGACACGCATAGCCGCCACACCGCGAGCGTGCGGTATCCTATCGACCCGGCTGGAGCCACGTTGGCGGTCCGCCGCCTCGGCGGCCCCCGGGACGGGCGCGCACATCATGAGACGAGTTGATGACGACGAGGGACGAGGTCCGGCGAGCGGTCGGGACCGAACGCACGGACACGGCGCGAGGCACGGCGACGGAAGCGTCGCCCAGCCTGCCTGAGCGCCTGCTCGGGGCACGCGAGCGCAAGGGGGTCGACCTCTACCGCGCGGAGCGCGACACGAAGATCCGGGCCCGATACCTGGCTGCCCTGGAGCGCGGCGACTATCGGGAGTTGCCCGGCGCCGTCTACACCAAGGGTTTCCTGCGCAACTACGCCCTGTACCTTGGCTTGGACCCGGACGACGTCCTGCTCCAGTGGCGGCGCGAACGTGGTGACCCCAAGGACCCGCAGACGGTCATCTCCGTGCCTCGACCACTGGCCGCGCCCCGGCAGGGCCTGACGTTCTCACCAAGCCTCGTCGTCTTCGCCTTGCTCACGGCCGCGGTCCTCGTGTTCGCCGCGTACCTTGGCGTCCAGCTGCTGCGCTTCGCGAAGCCGCCGACCATCGCCGTCACCCAGCCGGCCTCCGCCGTCATCGAGGTGGAGGACGACATCACGACCTACGTATTCGAGGGGACCACCATCGCGGGGGGCTCCGTGACCATCAAGACCGCCGATCAGGAACTTCGCGCGAACGCCGGTTCGACCGGCATCTGGAGCCTTCAGGTGGACCTGCGCCGTGGCGAGAATCGATTCGAGATCACCGCGACCGACCCCGCCACGGGCAAGGTCGCGGAAACCCCGGTCCAGCGCGTCATCACCGTCCCGTTCCTGGTCGTGGAGTCGCCGACACTGACCGTGGATCAACCATCGGAGGGGGCGACGTTCGAGAACGGCGCCATCCCGGTCCAGGGACGGACGACCAACGCGAAGACCGTGGTCGTGAGCGCCACGTACACGGGGCCGGAAGGGCCCGTCCCCACGGAGGGTCCCGCCCCGGCCCCCCCGACGCCGCCCGCGTCAGCCAACGTGACCGTGGATGAGGACGGCGCGTTCAGCGTCCCGTTCGAGCTGACCACCGGACGCTGGGCGATCACCGTGACGGCCTCCAGCCCGGAGGGCAAGACGAGCGCTTTGACCCGGAATGTCAGTGTCGCCTACGAGGGCGTCAACCTCACCGTGTCGATCAAGGGCGGCCGCGCATGGATCAAGGTCTGGGTGGACGGCAAGATCGACGAGCGGATCGGCGCCGCCGGTCGGGTGGTCAGCGCCGGCCGAACCCTCACCTTCTCCGCGACGGAGTCGATCGAGGTGCGCACCGGGTCGTCCGGCGTGACCCACTTCACGCTGAACGGGACGACGCTCGGGGCACTCGGTCGCAGCGGCGTGCCGGAGACGTGGCTCTTCGCCCCACCCGCAGAGCCGCAGAAGACCCAGCGCCGCTGACGAGCGTGCCACCGACCGACGACGAGCTCCTGGATCTGGCCGAACGCGTCGGCGCCGCGTGCCGCGTGCGCGGCATGACCCTCGCGACGGCTGAGTCGTGTACGGGAGGGCTCGTGTCCCACCTGGTCACGGAGGTCCCGGGTTCCAGCGACTACTACCTGGGCGGGCTCGTCACGTACGCCGATCGCGTCAAGGAGGCGCTCGCGGCCGTCCCGGCGCCCATGCTGGAAGCCCACGGCGCGGTGTCCGCCCAGGTCGCCGTGGCGATGGCCAACGGCGTCCGCGCCAGCCTTGGGGCCGGCATCGCGGTCGCGGTCACGGGCATCGCGGGTCCGCGGGGCGGCACCCCGGCAAAGCCCGTCGGATTGACGTACATCGCGATCGCGGACGGGGACGGGGACGACGTCCGTCGGTTCGTCTGGACCCTGGATCGGTCCGCCAACAAGCGCGCCAGCGCGGCCGCGGCCCTGGCGTTCCTGCTGGAGCGCCTGCGAGCCGGCTCGGGATGACACGCGACGCCCGGAACATCGGCGCCGGCCTCGCGCCGGCCCGGGATCCGCGTCCCATCCCGGCCGGAGAACGGCTACACGTCCTTGGGGTGGCAGGGGCTGGCGCCTCGGCGGCGGCCATGCTGGCGCACCACGCCGGCGCCGTCGTGACCGGGTGCGATCCGGGCGGCCCGTCCCCGTATACCCCGGCACTCGAGGCCGCCGGGATCCCGCTGGCATGGGCCCACGATGCCGCCCACGTCACGACATCGCCACGACCGGCGCGTCTGGCCGTGACCAAAGCCCTGACCGCGATCGACCCGGACCATCCCGAGCTTCGTGCGGCCCACGACGCGGCGATCCCGACCGAACCCTGGCAGCAGGTCGTCGCGGATGCGGCGGTGGGTCGCCGACTGATCGCCATCGCCGGCACCCACGGGAAAAGCACATCGGCAGGCTGGCTGGTGCACGTGCTGGCGGAGGCCGGGCTGGACCCGTCCGCGTTCGTCGGCGCGCTGCTCC
Source organism: Chloroflexota bacterium (assembly GCA_040882345.1). Lineage (GTDB taxonomy): Bacteria > Chloroflexota > Limnocylindria > Limnocylindrales > CSP1-4 > SPCO01. The sequence goes on along the minus strand of JBBEBL010000260.1, from coordinate 5,101 downwards.
CCGGGTCGCTGACGGGGGGCGTGCCGGGGACGGCGCGATGGGGCCGTGGGGACGCCTTCGTCGTGGAAGCGGACGAGTACGCGGGTAACTTCGACCCGTACCGGCCGGATGTGGCCGTGGTGACCGGCGCCGAGTGGGACCACCCAGACGTCTTCCCGGATCGTGACGCCGTGGTCGCGGCGTTCAGCGCATGGCTTCGCGGAGCGCGACCTGGTGGCGTCGTCATCGTGAACGTCGGGGATCCCGGCGGGGCGGCGATCGCTGAGGGGCTGGCAGACACGGCCCTGCGCGTCGTGGCGACCGCGCTGGTGGACCAACCGCCCTCGGCCAGCCGGGGCCTGGTGCGCGGGATCGCGGAACGCTATGCCACCCGGGCCGGGCGCGCCGAGGTGCTGCTGGGGAGGATCGTGCAGGCGGACCGCGACGGGACGGATCTGGAGGTGCACGGCCTGGACCCGCTGGCGGGGCCACGGGTGGCACGCCTGGCCAGCGCGGGTCGCCACAACGCCATCAACGCGCTTGGCGTGGCCGGGGCCGCGATCCAGGCCGGTGCATCGCCGGACGCCATCGCCGCCGCCCTGGGGAGCTTCCCGGGAGTCGGACGGCGACTCGAGCGCAAGGGGGAAGCTGCCGGCGTGGTCATCTACGACGACTACGGCCACCACCCTACGGCGATCCGCGAGACCATCGGGGCGATCCGTCAGCGTGAGCCCGGCCGCCGCCTGTGGGCCGTCTACGAGCCGCTCACGTTCCACCGGACGGCGGCACTCCTCCAGCCCTTCGCCGAGGCCCTGGCAAGCGCTGACGCCGTCGTGATCGCCGACATCTGGGCGGGTCGCGACCCGGATACGACGGTCGCGTCCGCCGCTGGCCTGGCCGAGGCCGTCGCACAGGTGCGGCCGGGCCTGCACGTCGCGGCGCCCGGAGACGTCGAGGCCACGACGGACCACCTTGCGACGCACGTCCGCGACGGCGACGCGGTGCTGGTCATGGGCGGCGGCCACAGCTACCTGATCGCGTCCGGCCTGCTGGCTCGACTGTCGGACGCAGGGACGACCGGCGAGCCGCACTGAACACGGCCGGCCTGGTCGCTGTGGCCGGCTTCGGGGCATACTTGGCATCCCCACCGGCGCGGAGCCGTCGACCACAAGGAGGAAGCATGGCCGGCGAAGCCTCGTTCGACGTCGTGAGCGACTTCGACGAACAGGAACTGCGCAACGCGCTGGACCAGGTGCGACGAGAGGTCGGCCAGCGCTTCGACTTCAAGGGCGTGACCGTGGAGCTGACCCAGACCAAGGACGAGATCACGCTGGTCACGGACGATGAGCACCGGGCAGGCGCCGTGAAGGACCTCATCGAATCCAAGGCGATCCGCCGCAGCCTGTCCCTCAAGATCTTCGACTGGGGCAAGGTGGAGCCGGCCGGGGGCAACAAGGTTCGCCAGGAGATCAAGCTCCGCCGCGGCCTCTCGGAGGAGGTCGCCAAGCGGATCACCAGGCTGATCCGGGACGAGTTCCCCAAGGTCAAGTCACAGATCCAGGGTGATGCCGTCCGGGTGTCCGGCAAGAGCCGTGACGAGCTCCAGAAGGTCATCACCCGCCTACGGGAACTGGACGAGGTCGTACCGCTCCAGTTCCAGAACTACCGCTGAGGTCTGCCGTGATGCCAGGATCTCGGTACGCTCGGGCGGTCATGGCGATCGTCGCGGTGCTGGTCATCCTCGGCCTCGTGGCGTCCGCCGTCGCCTATCCGATGGCCCTGTGACGCCGCCGCGCCCGGCGGTGGCCAGATGACGGACGACGTAGCCGCCCCAGGCGAGCCAGCCGCCCCAGGCGAGCCAGCCGCCCCAGGCGAGTCAGAGGCG
>JBBEBL010000260.1:0-3227 GCA_040882345.1 Chloroflexota bacterium | reverse complement strand
CCCCCGCCCCGGGACCACGGACCGTCGGCCGCCTGATCGCCGACGCGCTCCGCAGCGCAGGTGTCCGGTACGCGTTCACCGTCCCGGGAGAGTCCTTCCTGGGTCTCCTGGACGCGCTGGGCGATGCCGGCATCCGGGTCATCACGACCCGCCACGAGGGCGCGGCGGCGTTCATGGCGGAGGCGCATGGTCAGCTGACCGGCCGCCCCGCGGTCTGCCTCGGGACGAGGGCGGTGGGATCGGCCAATCTCGCCATCGGCATCCACACGGCCCTCCAGGATTCGACCCCGATGTTCGCGATCGTCGGGCAGGTGGAGGCCGCCCATCGCGGCCACGAGGCGTTCCAGGAGATCGACCAGGTCGCGACGATCGGTGGGCTCGCCAAGTGGGCAGTCGAACCGACCGCCGTGGCCGATGTCGCGCCGGCGATGACGGAGGCCATCCACCAGGCCCTCGGCGGTCGGCCCGGGCCCGTGCTCATCTCGTTGCCGGAGGACCTGCTGGACCAGCCGGCACCGGAGGACGCCCGCGTGGAGAGCGGGCGCCCGGGTCCAAGCAGGCCGGCGGACTCGGATATCCGCGCGATCATCGAGCTACTGGCGTCGGCCCGCCGCCCGGTGATCCTGGCCGGCGGCGGCGTGCTGCGCGCCCGGACCTCCACGGACCTGCTCCGCTTCGCCGACCTCCTCCAGGTCCCGGTCGTCGCGGCATGGCGGCGCGGGGACGTCGTGGACAACGACCACCCGCTCTATCTCGGGATGGCGGGCTTCTCGTCGCCCGCGACGGTTCATGATCGACTGGCGAGCGCTGACGCGATGCTCGTGATCGGCTGCCGCCTCAACGAGCCCACGTCGTCCCAGGATGCGCTGCCGGCCCCATCGACGCGCTGGGCCCACGTGGACCTGGTGCCGGGCCGGCCGGACGGCCTTGGTTCGGCGTCCATCGGCGTCGCCGCCGACGCCCGCGCGTTCCTCAGAGCGGCCAACGATCGACTGATCGGCAAGGCGGTGCTGGACGCGGCGCTCGTCAGCGAACGGCAGGCAGCCAACGCCGCGGACCGCGCGGCCTGGGAAGCCGCTTCCATCGTGGATCACGGCGCCGATACCTGGTCCGGTCCCGGCGTCCACCCGGGCCGCGTCATCAGCACGCTGCGGGCGGTGCTCCCGGACGATGCGATCGTGACCACGGACGCCGGGAACTTCGCCGGCTGGGCGGGTCGTGGCTATCGCTCGCGGCGGCCCGGCACCTTCCTTGGCCCCACCTCCGGGGCGATGGGCTACGGCCTCCCGGCAGCGATCGCCGCGTCCCTCGTCCACCGCGACCGGCCCGTCGTCGCCCTCGTGGGCGATGGGGGATTCGCGATGACCATGGCGGAACTGGAGACCTCCGTTCGCGAGCACGCCAGGGTCATCGTCCTGGTCTTCGACAACGAGCGGTACGGGACGATCCGCATGTGGCAGGAGCGTCGCGGGACCGGCCAGGGAGTCGCCACAGAGCTCAGCGCGGTGGACTTCACCGCCGTTGCCCGCGGGCTGGGCGCCAGGGGTGTTCGCGTGGAGCACGATACGGACGTGGAGCCGGCGCTGCGCCAGGCCCTGGCGGAGGATCGGTCGACGGTGATCCAGCTGGCCGTCGACCGGCGCTGGGCATCGGTCGACGACGTGCCCACAGGTGGTGCGCTGGCCGACTGAGGCATGTCGTTGACGGCGCAACGACCCGTATGATACGGTCCAGACCACGAAGGAGTGACCTGTGCCCGCCCTGACCGTCGTTGACATCACCGTCCTGCCGCGGATCCCGACCCCGGATCCCACTGTGGTCCGCCAGCGCCCCGTCCGCGGCGTGACCGTCGCGCCGCATGGATTCGAAGGGGAGGGGTTCCCGGTTCGACGCGCGTTCGCCGGCGTCGCCCTGGAGGATCTCGACCCGTTCATCCACCTGGACCAGATGGGCGAGGTGGAGTACGCCCCGGGCGAGCCAAAAGGGACGCCGTGGCACCCCCACCGTGGCTTCGAGACCGTCACCTACATGATCGACGGCACCTTCGAGCACAGCGACTCCAACGGCGGCGGCGGGCTCATCACCAACGGCGACACGCAGTGGATGACGGCCGGTGCCGGGATCCTGCACATCGAGAAGCCGCCGGAGGAGCTCGTTCGGACCGGCGGCCTGTTCCACGGCTTCCAGCTATGGGTCAATCTGCCGGCTGCACAGAAGTGGGCCGCGCCGCGCTACCAGGACATCCGCGCCCGCGAGGTGTCCCTCCTGACGTCGCCGGATGGCGGCTCGCTCGTGAGGGTCATCGCCGGTGACGTCGCGGGTCACGCCGGCCCGGGCTCCACATACAGCCCGATGACCCTCGTGCACGCCACGCTCAGCCCCGGCGCGCGACTGGACCTGCCGTGGCGCCAGGACTACAACGCCCTCGTCTACGTGATGGCGGGGCAGGGGACCGTGGGTCCGGATCCCCGTCCGGTCGAGGCGGGCCAGCTCGCGGTCCTGGGCAGCGGCAGCGCCCTGAGCATCGCCGCGGGGCGCGACCAGGAGCAGCGCCATCCGCAGCTGGACGTCCTCATCCTTGGCGGCCGGCCCATCCGCGAACCCGTCGCCTGGATGGGCCCGTTCGTGATGAATACTCGCGAGGAGGTGTTCCAGGCGGTCGCCGACTACCAGGCCGGTCGTCTCGGCAGCGTCCCGGCCGTCCACGGCACGCCGACCACGGTCGTGGAGTCCCGCCGGTCCACCTGACCGCGACACGGTCTCCGGCCGCCCCGGCGTCAGCCTCCCGGCAACCGACCCAGCACGGAGAAGGACAGCGGGATCCGGCCGCGATCCTCGTCACGAACATCGGCGTGCCCTCCCCACCAGTCGGTGGGATGTTCCGCCACCCGGTCCAGGCGGAGGCCGGCACCCAGCAGCGCCGTGATGATCTCGCCCAGCGTCCACGCCCGCGCGAACTTCCAGTGCTGCTCGTCCTCAGGGATGGACAGGCGGTCGATGTACTCGGGTGCCCAACCCCGGGAGGCTTCCGGTCCCGCGAAGTAGTCGTAGTCGGTGGCGACCCAGCGGCCATCTGCGTCAACGTCGAACAGCCACTCGGCCGGGTGTCCCTCGAAGATGACGAGTCGGCCGGAGGGCGAGAGGAGACGGCGCAGGACCGCGGCCCACGCATCCAGGTCCTGGAGCCACATCAGCGAACCGCGACCCGTGTACAGGAGGTCGGCGGT
>JBBEBL010000259.1:0-1693 GCA_040882345.1 Chloroflexota bacterium | reverse complement strand
CCAGATCCTCCTATAGATGTCAAGGCTGGCGAGACAGTCATCATGCCACCTCACCTCGAGCCTGTCCGGCGGTCGCGACGCCACTCATCTGCATGGACCTGAGGACAGCGTAGACCTCTCGGGCCACGTATCGCTTCAGGCAGCGGATGATCTCGCGCTTGGACTTGCCTTCTGTCGTGCGTCGAGCCATGTAGTCCTTCGTCGGCTGGTGCCAGCGCAGACGGACCATGACGATGTGATAGAGGGCGCAGTTGGCCTCGCGGTCGCCGCCCCGGTTGAGCCGGTGGCGCGTGACCTTGCCGGAAGAGGCCTCGACGGGTGAGGCACCGCAGAGCATGGCGAACGCCGCCTCCGACCGCAGCCGCCTGGGGTTGTCCCCGGCGGCGACGAGCAGCGCCCCGGCCGAGTCCGTGCCGAGTCCGAAGACCGCCAGCAGCTCGGGAGCGACGCCGGCGGTGAGACGGGTGAGCTGGGCCTCCAGGACCTTCACCTCCGACTCGAGCGCCTCATGGCGGAGGGCCAGGCTCCGCAGGGCGACCTTGGTCGCCGTCGTCGGGTCGACGAGCTTGCCGGGGCGCAGGCGGGCGCAGGTGCGCACGAGAGCGATCGTGGACAGCTCGCGAAGGCACTCACGCAGGTCGTCGGGGGCGGTGACGACGAGCGCCTTCATCGCGTTGCCGGCTTGGGTGCGGGCCTTGATCGCAGTCTGCCGGGCGACCCGCAGGGCACGGATCATCTCGACGGTCGCGTCCGCCGCCTTGGGCTGACCGGTGGCGTCGCCCGCGAGCACGGCCGACGCGGCGGCGTCGGCATCCGCCGGGTCGGACTTGCCATGGCGACGCCGAGCCTGGCGGTTGGGACGGATGACCTCGATGACGACGTGGCCCTCGGACTGCAGGTAGCGAGCCAGGCCGGCGCCGTAGCTGCCGGTTCCCTCGACGCCGAAGGTCGCCACCTCGCCGTGGCTCTTCGCCCAGACGAGTAGTGCCCGGTAGCCCCTCGGCGTGGTCGGGATGATCTTTTCGCCGAGACGGCGGCCGAGCTGGTCCTTGGCCCTCGCCACGTGGGCGTCCTTATGGGTGTCGACGCCCACTGTGACGCGCACGACGCCTTCACGTGCGATCCTCATCGTTGCCATCGTTCTCCTTCCGTCGGACAGGGTCGATGGTCGACCGACCGGGTGGGCGGACAGTACTGCGAGGGGGCTCGAAGCCAGCCTCCTATTCGGTCACTGCTCGCTCGGTTGGTCGTCCCTGCGGTGGCCGAAAGCCCGGGTCGACAGATCTGGCTCAAGGCACGAAGCCCGTACGGGATCGGGTCAGACCCCGGCTGCGACAGCCGCAGGGACATCATCGCAGTACGGGATCGGCGTCCAGGCCGCGTCGGGGATCGCCTCGATGAGCCGCCGGGTGACCGGGCTCATCCGGATCGTGATGCTGAAGCGAACCTTCGTCGATCGGCAGACCGCCACGACGGCATGGGCATAGAAGCCACTGTCGGCCCGGACGGTCAGCTCGCCGCTCGCGCCGGCGGAGCGGACCCGGCCGATCGTCTCGCGCAGGAAGTGGGCGGCGCCGCGGGCGGTGTTGGCCCGGCCCTCGCGCAGCCGGGCCATGAGCACATCACCCGTCCCGGCGGCGATCGCGAGGAGCGAGTGATAGCCGCGGACGTGGGTGTACGTGTGGTGTCGGGC
>JBBEBL010000258.1:0-10597 GCA_040882345.1 Chloroflexota bacterium | reverse complement strand
CCGTACGGCATGCTCTGGCGCTGACGCGCCTCCAGCCGGGACGTCACGGCGCCGCTGTGCCGCCGGATAGGAACCGAACGGCCCCGGGCGCCGTCCGGGGACGGTGACCATCGACACCGCCGCCTCGTCGCCGCTCGCCCGCTTCGATGCGATCTTCACCCAGCACCAGCGAGCCGTCCTGGCGTACACGATGCGCCGTACACCGACGCTTGCCGACGCCGAGGATGCCACGGCGGAGACCTTCACCATCGCGTGGCGGAAGCTCGCGAGCGTCCCAACCGACGATGCGCTGCCGTGGCTGTATGCGGTGGCCCGACGCGTCCTCGCCAACCAGCGTCGCGGGAATGGCCGTCGTGAACGGCTGGCCTCGCTCCTGAAGGTGGAGGAGGATGTGGCCACGCCGCTGCGCCTCGGCAACGACCGCGATGGTCCGGCATTCCTGGCCCTGGCCTCGCTCTCGCCGTCAGATCAGGAAGTCCTGCGCCTCCACGCCTGGGAGGGACTGGCCAACCACCAGATCGCGCAGGTCCTCGCGATCACGCCGAACGCCGTGGCCATCCGCCTGCACCGGGCCCGGGCACGCTATGCCGCGGCACTCGCGGCGACCCCGGGTGCGGGCGACCTGAAATATCCCGACCCCACCCGGACATCCACTGATGTGACGGGCACCAACGGTGCCGCATGGAAAGGAGTGGCGGAGTGAACTCGACGAACGGACCGGATCCGATCGACCGACTTCGTGCCGCTGACCCCATCCACGCGGCCGACGTGCCCGACGCGAGTCTCGCCCGCGTCACGGCGAGGGTCCAGGAGCACATCATGACCGACCGACAGCACGACACCACCGTCCGACCCACCCGAGGTCCACTCGCCTGGCTTGGTGGACTCGCCATCGCTGGCGCGTTCGCCCTTGCCATCGTCGCGGGTTCCGGGTTCGGCGGCCAGGTGCCGGGTGGCCCGGCGCCAACGGACGCCCCCGGCGGCGGTGGCGGCATGGCCTCATGCCTCGCATACGACACGGCGATGCTTCCCACCTTCGACATCGTCTTCGACGGCACCGTCACCAAGGTGGACGGCGACCAGGTCACGTTCGACGTCAACACCGGCTGGAAGGGCGCTGACGGCAGCATCACCCTCAGCGCCCCGGATGCCGAGATGGCGTTGACCGGCCCGGTCCCCGACTTCGAGGTGGGTGGACGGTACCTCGTGACCGCGGCGGGCTCCAGCATCAACGCCTGCGGGTTCACGCTGGACTACGACGCCGCCAACGCGGCCGACTGGGCGGCGGCCTTCGCGGGCTGATCTCCCCGGAATGGCGCGTCCGGACCAAGGCCCCGTCGACCGGCGGGGCCTTGGTCGTGCCCGCGGACGGTGACTGTGAGTGGCCGCCTCACGACGAACGCGTACGCCAACCGGCCCAGATCGACGGATCTCGGGACGCCGCACGCTCATTCATCTCGAGATGGGCACTGTTGGTGGCGCTTCCAGCTACGAGACCGTGGAGCCCGGGCCGCAGCGCTCTCGATTCACCGTCCACCGCGGCGCCTTCGCATCAACCGCGTGGGCCTGCGCGGCCCTTGACGCAACACGACGACTGGTGCGCTGGAGAATGCCGTGGTAACTGGCAGCTAAGCGCGTCGACGTAGGGTAGGTCGATGAGCACCGTCGCCGTGGACGTCGAACCGAATGTCGTCCGCCAGGTCTTCCCGAACTGGTCGATCACGATCCCGTCGACGCTCCGGGAGACGTTCGTCGAGGAGGACGCGTACTGGCACGCCTGGGACCGGCGGCGATCGGTGTCACTGACAAGCATGCTGGTCGCCGATCGCCGTGGACGACCTGTTTCGTCGCGCAAGATCCTCAAGCAGTTCCCGGTCGAACCGGGTCAGCGAGTCGCCATGCCGCCGGGTCTCCTGGGCTGGGCCGTCGCGATGACTCCGCCCCCGCCGGCGCGCGCCGCACGGGCGATCTCCGGGATCGTGATCCGCGATGGGGGCCTGCTCATCGCGACCGTGACCGCCGACGACCTCGGTTGGGCCGAAACCATCTGGCGGTCGATCCGGCGGCATCCGAGTCCGGGCCCATGGTGAAGGCGAGGGACTGTGGTAGGTTGTGGGTCACAGTATTCCGCAGCAGGGCGACACGATGGCGAAGGCGAATCTGACGCTGCAACTGGACGCCGAGGTGATCCGCCGCGCGCGGATCCTGGCGGCCAGGCGGGGTACGTCGGTGAGTGCCCTCGTCGCTCATGAGCTTGACGCCGTCGTCGCTCGCGAGGCCCGCTACGACGACGCGCGCATGCATGCCCTCGACCTGATGTCCGCAGCCAGGCCCCGAGGTGGGAGGGATTGGACGCGAGCCGACCTGTATGCCGAGCGCCTCGACCGATATGGCGGTTGATGGCCTCACGTTCGTCGATACCAACATCCTGATCTACGCGCACGATCGCTCGGATCGTGCGAAACAGGGCGTGGCCCAGGCGATCCTGGAACGCCTGTGGGCGGACCGGACCGGGACGATCAGTACGCAGGTTCTGCAAGAGATGTACGTCGTCGCAACAAGCCAGCAGAAGTTGGCGATGTCACCTCAGCAGGCACGCGATCTCGTGGGCACATATAGCGCGTGGCCGACCGTCGTGGTCGAGCCGGCACTCATCCTCACGGCATCCCGTCTGGCGGAGGAGCACCACCTCTCGTTCTGGGATGCGCTGATCGTCGAGGCTGCCCGCGTCGCCGGCGCGGCGACCCTGCTGACCGAGGATCTGCAGCACGGCCGGATGTTCGGTGGCGTCCGCGTCGAGGACCCGTTCATGGATGGGCCACCCGGGCGGACTTGACTCGGTCTACGACGAGGGTCGGCGCGGAAGCAGGTCCGTGAAGGGCACCGGATCGGCGAACGGATCGATCGGCGCGCTCGACGGCCGGGCGATCATCGCGGCGGCGAGCTGCTTCGCGGCCCGGTCGATGCGGCCAACGAGACCGCCCTCCATCGCCACCGCGTTCGTACCCCAGTCCTCGGTCGCGGCGAACACGCCGGTCGGCACCGTATCCGCCTTGAGATACGCGAACAACGGGCGCATCGCGTGCTCGATGGCGAGCGAGTGGCGCGCCGTGCCGCCGGTCGCGGCGAGCAGCACGGGCTTGCCCTCGAATGCGTCGCGATCGACGAGATCGAAGAACAGCTTGAACAGGCCGCTGTACGAGGCGCTGTGGATGGGCGTGACGGCCACGACGCCGTCCGCGGCCACGACCGAATCAAGGGCCGCCTGAAGCGCCGGTGGCGCGAACCCCGCCAGTGCATGGCTGGCAAGGTCCTGGGCGAGTGGCCGCACATCGATCGTCTCGATGCGCGGTGCGATGCCGACGTCCTGCAAATGGCGATCCACCGCCACGCCGATCCGGTCGGCCAGGAGGCGCGTGGCGGAGGGTTCGCCGACTCCGGCCGCGACGATGACCAGCGAGCGAGTCTGGAGCGCGCTCATGCCGGCGCGAGCTCCGCGGCCGGAGCAGCCTCCGGCGTCGTCGCTCCAAGCACCCGGGGGTGGAGCGGCGGCCCGTCCGGTACGTCCGCCGGGCGCAGCGCCGCGAACTCGCGCCGCAGGACCGGCACGACCTCTGAGGCCAGGATGTCCATCTGCCCGAGCACGATGTCCAACGGGAGGCCACCGTGATCGGCGATGAATAGCTGGCGCTGGTAGTCGCCGACGAACTCGCGGAAGCCAAGCGTGCGGTCGATGACCTGCTGCGGGCTGCCGATGGTCATCGGCGTCATCGCCATGTAGTCCTCCAGCGACATCGAGCCGCCATAGACCGGCGCGTGGTCGAAGTACGGCCGGAACTCGCGGATGGCGTCCTGGCTGTTCTTGCGCATGAAGACGTGCCCGCCCAGGCCCACGATCGCGGTGTCGGCCGGACCGTGACCATAGTGCTCCCAGCGGCGCCGGTAGAGCTCGACCATGCGCTGGACGTGGGTACTCGGCCAGAAGATGTTGTTATGGAAGAAGCCGTCGCCGTAGAACGCGGCCTGCTCCGGGATCTGCGGGCTGCGGATGGAGCCGTGCCACACGAACGGCGGCACACCGTCCAGCGGGCGGGGCGTGGACGTGAACCCGTTGAGCGGCGATCGAAACTGGCCCTCCCAGTCCACGACGTCCTCGCGCCAGAGCCGACGCAGGAGGTCGTAGTTCTCGATGGCAAGCGGGATGGCGTTGCGGATGCCCTGGCCGAACCACGGATAGACCGGGCCCATGTTGCCGCGGCCCATCATCAGGTCCACGCGTCCGCCGGCCAGGTGCTGGAGCATCGCGTAGTCCTCGGCGATCTTGACCGGGTCGTTGGTCGTGATCAGCGTCGTGGCGGTGGAGAGCTGCAAGCGCTGGGTCCTGGCCGCGATGTAGCCCAGCAACGTGGTGGGGGACGACGGCACGAAGGGCACGTTGTGGTGCTCGCCGGTGGCGAAGACGTCAAGGCCCACCTCCTCCGCCTTGAGGGCGACGGCGACCATGATCCGGATTCGCTCTTCCTCGCTGACCGTGTGCCCGGTGGTGGGGTCCGCCGTGACATCGCCCACCGTGAATACGCCGAATTGCATCGTCTGACTCGTTCCTCGACGGCTTGTCCGTCGTGCCGGCGACCACGAGCGGTGGCCGCATCCGGGTCAGTATAGGCGCATGGTGGTTGCGTAGGCAACTACCGAATGGGGCCCTTGGGTCGACCGGGAGCAACGGAATCCGCTCCGTGGTGCAGGGCGACAACGGACACCCAGGACGAACGGGCTATGCTGCCGCCGTAACCATTCGGGCGGAGGTGGTCATGTCCCTCATCCAGCGGCTGGAACGGGCGCAGCGAGCGGCGCAGGAAGCGGCCCAGGAAGCGGCCGGCGCCGCCGAGGCAGCCGTGGGCGGCGCCGCCGCCGACCCGACGACCGCCGACCAGACGACTGCCGAGGCCGCCACTACCGACCCGATCGCCAGGGCCGACCCGACGACGGCCGAGCCCACCCCCGACAACCCGGAGCGCGCCCTCGTCCCAAGCCCGGGGACAGCGGCGACCGTGGGGACCCTCGCCCGTTCCTCCACGCCCATCGTGCCCTCGGGTTCGGGCGGCCTGCGCGCAGCGCCCACGCCTGCACGCGCGGACCTGATCCACGACGTGCGGATGCGCCTGCAGTCCGAGGTCGTCGGGGCCTTCAAGTACCTGCTGGACGGCAAGGATGGGAAGGACGGCAAGGGGGGCGACGCCCGCGCCACGATCGAATCCCTGGTGGACCGCGTGATCGTGCAGGGCGGGTTCGCCGTCACCCGGGATGAACGGCTGCGCCTCATCGAGGATCTCGTCCACGACGTGACAGGGTTCGGGCCGCTGGAGCCCCTCCTGGCCGATCCAACCGTGACCGAGATCATGGTCAACGGACCCAACCATATCTACGTGGAGCGCAAGGGGAAGATCCAGCGGGTGGACACCGTCTTCCTCAACGACCAGCATGTCCTGCGCGTGATCGAACGGATCATCGCCCCCCTCGGCCGACGGATCGACGAGTCGAGCCCGCGGGTGGACGCCCGCCTGCCTGACGGCTCCCGCGTCAATGCGATCATCGAGCCGCTGTCGCTGATCGGGCCGGTCATCACCGTTCGCAAGTTCTCGCAGACGCCGTTCACCGTGGACGATCTCGTGGGGTTCGGGACCGCGACCCCGGAGATGTTCGACTTCCTCAAGGCGTGCATCGAGGCGCGCCTCAACCTGTTCGTCTCCGGCGGGACGGGCTCGGGCAAGACCACGGCCCTCAACGTCCTGTCCTCGTTCATCCCCAACGACGAGCGGATCGTCACGATAGAGGACGCCGCCGAGCTGCAGCTGCGCCAGGCTCATGTGATCACCCTGGAGGCGCGGCCGCCCAACCTGGAAGGGGAGGGTGAGATCACGATCCGGAACCTCCTCCGGAACTCCATGCACATGCGACCGGATCGGATCATCGTCGGCGAGTGCCGCGCCGGTGAGGCGCTGGACATGCTTCAGGCGATGACGACCGGGCACGATGGCTCGCTGTCCACGGGCCACGCGAACACGCCCAAGGACATGCTGCGGCGCCTGGAGACCATGGTCCTCATGACCGGCTACCGGATGCCCCTGCGCGCGATCCGGGAGCAGATCGCGGCGGCGGTGGATGTCATCGTCCACACGGCGCGCCTCAAGGATGGCCAGCGCAAGATCGTCAACATCACGGAGGTCTACGGGATAGAGGAGGACGACATCCTCACCCAGGACATCTTCGCGTTCGTGCAGACCGACTTCCGCGACGGCAAGATCATCGGGACGCTGCAGCCGACGGGGGTCCGGCCGACGTTCATGAGCCAGTTCCAGCGGGCCGGGGTGGAACTGCCGCCGGATCAGTACGGCATCCCGCCGGAGGACCCGGAGAAACCCATCCGCCCGTTGAAGAGCCGATTCGGCGCCCGGACGTCATCCAAGATCGAGCTGGGCGCGGTGCCGGTCGGCGATGGCAAGGCGGTCGTCGCGGGTGGCACGGTCTACGTCTCGTCCATCGGACCGGTGGATCCCGAGACCGGCGAGGTCGCCCTCGGGACGATCAAGGAGCAGACCCGTCGCTGCATGACGAACCTGCGCGAACGCCTGGAGGGTGCCGGCAGCTCGCTGGAGAACGTCGTGTGGGCGAACTGGTCGCTCGCCGATCCGGCCGACTTCGATGAGTTCAACGAGGAGTGGAATCGATCGTTCCCGGCGGAGGCGCCGCTGGGGCAGCTCACCCTCATGCCGCCGCTGCAGCGGCGCGCCGGGTTCGGACTCACCCTGGGTGTGATCGCGACGCTGAAGGACGGCGACGCGGCCACGGCCGTGCCCGCTCGAAAGGGCAGCCGCACGCGCTGAGACGATCTACGATCGCCGCTCCACCCGATCTCGACGAGGAGGCGCGCCCCGATGCTCACGGCCACCAAGGACCTGATGCTCCCTGCCACCGTCACCGGCTCGTGGCCCCGGCCGCGCTGGTACGACGGAGGCCTGTGGGGCCGGCCTCTGGACACGGCGCTGCTGGACGTCAAGTTCCGCGAGCAGTTCCTGGACGCGCACTCCACCGTGATCGCCGACCAGGAGCGCGCCGGCCTGGACATCCTCACCAACGGCGACTACCACCTGGATGAGGACTTTGCCGGACGCTCGTGGCACCACTACCCGCTACAGCGCTGGACAGGCCTGGAGCACGAGGAGCTCCAGTACGAGCGCTCGCGCGATCGACTGCTGGAGTTCCCGCCCGGCACGCTGATGAACGAGATCGAGACGACCTGGCGCTGGCCACGGGTCGTCGGCAAGGTGGAGCACGACCCGCGGAATCCGCTCGAGTACGCGAAGTTGTGGCGGATCGCCCAGGCGCGTGCCGGCAAGCCGGTCAAGTTCGGGACGTGTTCGTCGCAGGTGCTTTCCATCTTCCTGGACAGCCACACGACGGAGTACGACCTGGAGGACAAGAAGCAGCTCATCTGGGACATGGCGACGGCCATGAACACGGAACTCCGCCAGCTCGCGGCGGCCGGCGCGAAGGTCATCCAGATAGAGGAGCCGACGATCCACTTCGTGGCGGCCTTCTACCCGGACCAGAAGGAGCTGCTCGACTTCCTCGTCGACGCCTTCAACCACGAGGTCGACGGTCTCGACGATGTCGAGCTGTGGATCCACACCTGCTGGGGCAACCCGAACATGCAGAAGGTCTACACCGGCGAGTCGTACGAGCCGTCGATCGACATCTACCTGAACCGACTCAGGGGCGACGTCTGGACCGTCGAGGCGACCGAGAACGAGCTGGCGGAGATCGACCTGTTCAAGCCGTACGCCGGCAACCTCGCCAAGAAGGTCGCGGTGGGGGTCGTGAACCACCGGACGCTCCAGGCGGACATGCCGCCGGTCGTGGCGGGGCGGGTGCGGCGGGCGATGGAGGTCATCCCGGCCGACAAGCTGATCCTGTCCAGCGATTGCGGGTTCGGCCGACAGGGGTTCAGCCGGACCATCGCCTTCTACAAGGCGACGGCCATCGCCCAGGCCCGGAACGTCGTGCTCGAGGAGCTCGGCCTCCCGGAACGCTACGTGCCGGCAGCCGATCCGGCCCTCCAGACCGACGTCCTGCCCGACCGCGAGCCGCTGACCCACCTGCCCTCACCCTGGAAGTAGGCGGAGGAAGCCATCGACCACGACGACACGATGCGCATGCTGCAAACGATCGCGACCGCCTTCGACGAGCACGACCTCGACGGGATCATGGCCTACTTCGCCGACGACGCCGTCTTCGAAGGGCCGCGCGGCACGGGGGCCTGGGGCACGCGCGTGATCGGTAGAGGCGCGGTCCACGAGGCCTTCGCCGCGCGCTTCGCGGGCATACCCGACATCCGGTACCAGGATGGTCGGCACTTCGTCGACGGCGACCGCGGGGCCTCGGAATAAACCCTGTCCGAGACGACGACCGACGGCGAGCGGATCGAGGTGCGAGGCTGCGACCTGTGGACCCTGCGGGATGGCAAGGTCGTGAAGAAGGACTCGTTCTGGAAGATCCGAACGATGGGGTAGCGCCCCACCCGCAGGCGACGCATGTGCGACGCAGGGTCCTCACCTGGGTCGTCGCGTTCGCGGTCGTCGTCCTGGCGGTAGCTGCCTGGCGGATCCTTCCCATCGTCACCGGGCCGGCCCTGCCCGCGGGTGCGACACGGCTGCACATCGCCACAGAACGCCCGAACCTGACCTTCGCTTGCATGGCAGCGCTGCTCACACCGGCGCGAGTGGCGGCGTTCGGCGATGATCTCGTGCTCGTCAACGTCGAGTCGGGTGAGCCTGTGGCGGTCGTCTGGCCTGCGGGGTTCGCCGCCTGGCGGGTGGACGGACGAGCCCTCGTGGCCGATCCATGGGGAAGCGTCGTCGGCAGGGAAGGGGACGTGCTCGACAGTCTCGGTGGCGGCTCCGGCATGGACGGTGCCTTCCACATCTGTCCATTCGGGATCGTGACCGAGCGCTGAGACTCCGGACCTATCTACGTCACGTCATCGGGCGCAGACTCCAGCCAGCAGCAGGATGCCATCGTGGAGAAGTCCGCTGCCGCCTTCGCCGCATATAAGCCTCCGACCGGTTGATCGCGCGAACCCGCCAGAGGCGCCGCACAGCCCGTTAGGCGCGCCGGCACGGCAGCCCGTGCGTACCTGCCACAGGGGGACCGTTATGGCCGTTGCCGGACCGTTCTGCGGCGGGACTGCCACCCGGAGACCGCTATGTCGGGCTTTGACCCTGATCGGGGTGTCGCGGCCTGACCAACCGGCCATAAGCCCCCGCCGGTGAACGTCATGCCGCGCCGGGCAGCGCTGGCTCAACCCTCCGCGAGCACCTCGCGCAGCCGCGCGGCGAACGCGTGCCGGGTGGCACGGTTGTGCAACGCCCGCGACGATCGGCGGTGGTGCCGGCGCGGGTGTGCGCGGCGGCGGGTCGGATATGCGCCTGATGCATACGGAGCGGGCGCAGTGAGCGTGAGGTCCCACCGAGTCCCGCGAATCCGGGGGAGGGTCATGCACGCAGACCCTCATTCGCATTCCCTAGCGGAATACGCGCGTGCCGCCCCGCGTGCCGCCATCCGGTGGTCCGCGTCTGACGTACCCTCGCCCCGTGCAAGGACTGGCGAGCGATGATCGCGGCCATCGACGCCGACCGACACATCCGCGTTCAGGAGATCCATCCATGACGCTCCCGACCGAAGGTCCCAACACCGACGCCACGTTCCAAGCCGCCGAGGACATCCCGACCCTGCAGATCGGCGCGACGACCGCGCGCCTGGTCGCCACCGGGACGCAGACCGGTGAGCGCTATGGCCTCTTCCGTTGGGACATGGCGGCGACTTCCGGCGGCGCGACGCCGCACTACCACCGGACCTTCTCCGAGGCGTTCTACGTGATCGATGGCCGGGTCAGCCTGTTCGACGGTACGACCTGGCGTGAGGGCGGGGCAGGGGACTTCCTGTACCTACCTCCCGGCGGGATCCACGCCTTCCGCCTAAGGTCGGGGAGGCTCGCCGGCGCGGCGAGGAGTACCTCTTGGAGCGCCGGCTGTTCCGTCGGAAGTCGACCGGCGAGGTGATCGACTCGCGTTGGCTCCGGTTCTCATACCCGCACTGGTATCAGTACGACATCCTGCGCGGGCTTGAATACCTGCGCGACGCCGGGGTCTCGCCGGACGAGCGCGTCGCCGAGGCGATCGAGGTCGTCGAGGCGGCGCGGAACTCCGACGACCGATGGTCGCTCCACGTCGTCCGCGAGGGCGAGGCACACATCCACATGGAGGACGGGGAAGGCACTCCGAGCCGCTGGAACACGCTCCGCGCCATGCGGGTGCTCGACTGGTACGCGCAGGGCGCGTCTCGTAGAGGAGGAAGCCCACGGTGAAGGACACGAAGGAGATCACTACCTTCACGGACGAGGAACGAGCGGCGATGAAGGAGCGCGCCAGGGAGCTGAAGGCGGAAGCGCGCGCGAGCAAGACCAAGGGGGACGGGGAGCGCGACGTGCTCGCGAAGATCGCCGAGATGCCGGAGCCGGATCGCGTCATGGCCGAGCGGA
>JBBEBL010000257.1:0-1713 GCA_040882345.1 Chloroflexota bacterium | reverse complement strand
ATGGCGGCAGCGCCGCGGGAGGTGGTTGATCGGGCCATTCGGGTGGTTCCTTAGCCTGGATCCACCGATAGCCCGGGCTGATTCAGCTGTCGGGACACGCAAACAGGTGCCCTTCTGAACGTGGAAGATGGTGTTTGAGACAACCCATCAGCCAAACCAGAGGAGCACCTGATAGATGCGATCATCGCACACCCGGGACCGGCTCGACGTGGCCTTCGACGACGACCGCCTGGTGGCCGATGCGGGGCTCCTCCTGCCGGCCACCCTGGCCCAGCACCTCGGCCTCAAGGATCTGGTCGAGCGCCACCTCGATCTCGGCTCGGCGACCGGTCGGGCGAACGTCGGCGACAAGTTCCTGACGCTGGTCATGTCGGCGCTCGCCGGTGGCGACGCGATCGACGACGCGAATGCCCTGCGGGCCGGCGGCACGGAGCGGGTGCTCGGCTTCACCCTCAAGGCCGCGTCCACCCTGGGCACGTTCCTGCGCAGCTTCCGCTGGGGCCACGTCCGCCAGCTCGACCGGGTCAGCCGCGAGCTGCTCGCCCGGGCCTGGGCCGCCGGTGCGGGACCAGGAGCTGGACCGCTGACGATCGATCTCGACTCGACGATCTGCGAGACGTACGGACTCAAGAAGCAGGGTGCCCGCCACCACACGTACACCCACGTCCGCGGCTATCACCCGCTCCTCGCGATCGCCGCCGGGACGGGCGACGTGCTCATGGCGCGCCTGCGCGAGGGCCGGGCCAACACGGCCCGCGGGGCGGCGAACTTCCTCGCCGAGACGATCGGCCGGGTCCGACACGCCGGGGCCACGGGTCAGCTGACGGTCCGCGCCGACAGTGGCTTCTATGCCCACGAGGTCGTGAAGGTCTGCCGCAAGCTGGGCGTCCGCTTCAGCATCACGATCCGCCAGAGTCCGGCCACCCGGCGCCTCATCGAGGCCATCCCCGACGATGCCTGGACGCCGATCCCGTACTGGATCGACGGTGGAGCCGACGTGGCCGAGACGACGTACACCCCGTTCAAGGACGAGCGGGACGCGGCCCCCGTCCGGCTCATCGTGCGGCGGGTCAAGCCCACCCCGGGCTCCCAGCTCGCCCTGCTGACCCTGTACGACTTCCATGCCTTCATCACCGACCGTGACGGGGAGACCCTCGTCCTCGAGGCCGACCACCGGCGCCATGCCGAGATCGAGAATGCCATCCGGGACCTCAAGTACGGGCTGGGCCTCAATCACCTGCCGTCCGGGAAGTTCGCGGCCAACGGCGCCTGGCTGGCGGTCCAGGTCGTGGCCCACAACCTCGCCCGCTGGACGGCGCGGCTCGGCCTCGGGGCGGGGATCGTGACGGCGAAGACGCTGCGCCGGCGGCTGTTCGGCCTCGTCGGTCGGCTGACCCGCTCGGCCCGCCGGGTCACGCTCCATCTGCCGACGAGCTGGCCCTGGGCCGGCGAGTTCCTGGCCGCGCTCGCGCGGCTTCGGGCGATCCCGCTGCTGGCCTGACCGTCGGCTGGCCCACCTGCCGCTCCGGGGTTGGCGGAAGCGTGCGTGACGATCGGTGGCGGGCCGTCGCGCGCACCGTACGGGACCTGATCGGCCGCCATCCGACCCTCGCTCGCCCTGGTCAGGGCCCGGCCTATGGTCTGGATCCGGCCGATCGCCTCCCCGCGGTCGTCGTCAGGCCGTCCGGAGGGGATGTTCGGTGGACCCGGGCT
>JBBEBL010000256.1:3705-10614 GCA_040882345.1 Chloroflexota bacterium | reverse complement strand
TGTCCGATCCGACTCGTGTCCGGATCCTGGAGCTGCTGGCGGAGCGTCCGCGCACGGTAACGGAACTGCAGACGGACCTGGGCCTCGCCCAGGGCCGGATCTCGAGCCATCTCGCCTGCCTGCGCTGGTGCGGCTACGTCGTGGCGATCGTGGACGGCCGGTTCAACCGCTACCAGCTCGTGGATCCCCGCATCCGCGAGATCGTGGCTGCGGCAGAGTCCATCGTTCGCGACAACGCCGACCGATTGACCTCATGCCTCGTGCTGGGCACGGAGGGCGGCGAACCGGCGCCGATCGAGACGACATGAGCCGTGACTCGGTCGCCACGATCGTCGTCCCGCTGGTCGCGATCGCTTGCTGCCTCGCCATCCCGATCGTCGTGGCGGCTGGAGCCGGGGGGGTCGTCCTGATCCTCGGCCTGAGTCTGCCATTTGCGGTGGCTGCGGTCATCATCGCGTGGGTCGTTCTCCGGCGCCACCGCGCAGGCCGACCGCGCGGCCGGTAGGGATCAGCGGTGTCCCCCGGCCATCAGGACTGACTCGGGCAGGCGGCGCAGTCTCCCCATGGCCACGATGCCCACGGCCGGTCCGATGGCGAGTAGCGCGAACGCGACCTGCCAGCCGGGCCCGCCCACCGCGGTCATAGCGCCCACCAGCAGGATCGTCACGCCCGTCAGCAGGAATCCGGCGGCCGTCTGCAGGGCGAGTGCCGATCCCGCTGTGCCAGGTGGACCAAGCTCCGTCACGGCGACCGAGAACTGCGCGGAGTCGGCGACGACCGTCACGCCCCAGATGAGGCCCAGGACCAGGGTCAGCACGGGCGGCGCGCCGAACAGGAAGCCGATCGCCAGCGCGCTCGCTCCACTGAGCGACATGGCGACCATCGTGAGGGTGGTGCGGCCCACGCGATCCGCCACGGCGCCGGCGACGATGCACCCAAGTCCGCCGACGCCCACCACGGCGAAGGCGGCGAAGCTCGCGGCCGCCGGGTCCGCCATCCCGGCTGCGGCGAAGCTCGCAGCGAAGAACGCCGGGATCCAGGTCCACATGGCATAGAGCTCCCACATGTGGCCGAGGTATCCGAGATTGGCCAGGCGCACGGATCGCTCGGCGAATGCGCGCCGCGCGACCCCCAGGCTGAATCTGGGGGCCTTCGTGTCGAACGGCCCGGTGGGAACGAGGCCGCCGACGAGGACGCCGCCGAGGACACCAGCGACGCTGGCGCTGGTGACGACGGCCTGCCAATCCGTCCCGGACATCGCGCCGATACCCCGAAACACGTAGGGCAGGGCGGAGCCGACCGTGAGCGCTCCGACCAGGACGCCGACCGCGAGCCCACGGTCAAGCCGGAACCAGCCGGCGACGATCTTCATCCCCACCGGATAGACGCCCGCAAGGGCGAACCCGGTCGCGACGCGGAACGGGACGGCAGTCGCCATGTCCATCGCGACGTGCCCGAAGCCGAGATTGGCCGCGGCGGCCAGGCTCGCACCGGCGAGGAACAGGACCCGGCCGGGGATGACATCCGCCGCGCCGGTGACCGCCAGCAGGAGAGCACCGGCCACGAATCCGAGCTGGACGGCGATGGTCAGGATGGGGAGGTCCAGGCCGGCAAGGCCCCAGGCATCCGTCAGGAGCGGCGCGACCGCGGAGGCGCTGAACCAGGGCGACATGGCGAGCAGTTCCCCCATCCCAAGGATCAGGAGGATCCACCAGCGCCCCCGGGTCGGCCAGCCCGTCATCCAGGATGGACGTGCTTCCCGCCGGTCCAGCCACCAGCCGCAAGGATGCGGTCGCCCAGCTCGCGAGGACCGGCCTCCAGGTTGGTGGCCATCGTGTCGTTCCAGCGATTGAGGAACGCGTAGAGGCAGATCGCTGCGAGGATCTCGACGATCTGGTCGTCGGTCCAGTGTTCCCGCAAGGCGTCCATGTGCGCATCGCTGACGGCGTTCGGGACGGCCCCGGCCGCCAGGGCGAACTCCAGCGCCGCCCGCTCGGCGTCGTCGTACAGGGAGTTCGTCCGGAACTCCCAGATCGCTGCGATCTTCGCCTCGTCGACGCCACTCTTGCCCGCGGCGACCAGCGAGTGGACCTGACAGTACTGACAGCCGGCCGACCGACTCGCCATGTGTGCGGCGAGCCGCTTGAGTCCGGGGTCCACCGCGCCGTGCGGGTCCATCACCGCATCCGTGAGGGCCTCGAACGCGGCCACGATGCGCGGCCGCCGCTGCATGGTGAGCAGGCTATTGGGGACGACTCCGAGGATCCTCCGGAAGGTGTCGAACGTCGTCGCGAGCTCAGGGCTCGCATCGGCTGGGAGTGCGTCCATCCGTGCCATCGACTGCCTCGCCTGCATGGACCACGACCGCCCTCCCTCCCGGAGGACGGTCCGCGATCCGTCAAAGCCTACGGCGTCGGCGTGCCGTCAGCGCGCGTAGTTGACGGTAGGGCCGGTGCTGCCGTAACGGGTCCAGATGAAGCCGAGCGCGGCCCCCCACATGACATGCCCGGCAAGGAATACGGCCGCGTTGAGGTTGAGCATCAGCGGGTCGATCGCGGGCGCGACGACGAACCACATCATGGCGAAGACCGCGAGGCCCCAGGCAATGCCGAGTCCGATCGTGCCCGCGGCCGATGGGGCCAGCCGCGTCACGATGAGTCCGAAGATGACGGCGAGGATCACCGAATTCATCATGTGACCCATCAGGCCGAGGATCAGAGCGACGGCATCGAAGGGGATGGGGTTGGCCGAGCCCTGCAGGTCCCGGACGATCGTGGCGCCGATAGCGATGGGAGTTCCGAAGAAGCCGGCGCCATCGGGGATGAGCGCCTCCACGATCATCTCCCACATGGCGATGACGAGACTGGCGCCGATGCCGGCGATGAGGATGCGACGTCGATCCATGAGCGTGGTTGCCTCCCTGTACGGCCCTTGTCGGTATGTCGGCTGGGCAGCCGTGACGCCTACGCTACGCCGCTCCGACGGGCGAGGCTGTAGCGCGCATCACGGTCCGGATCTGGCCGCCACTCGGCCACGATCCATCGGCGTGCGCCAGCGCACTGACGGCGCGTCGGATCACGCGCAACGTCGGGTCACAGGCAGGTCCCCGGGAGTGATCCGGTGGCTGCCGACTCAGCCCACAAGGAGGGCAGCCTCATGACCACGAGTTCGCAGAAGCTCGTCACCACGACACAGGGACCTGGAGGTCCGCCCACCGCAGACACCTTGCGAAAGGCTGGCCTCGGCCTGGCCGCACTTGCCGTCGGCGCCGCGATGATCGCCTTCGTCGGAGCATGGAGCGCGGCGCAGATGGTCGCCGACGGCGGGTCCCGCACGGACATCACGACCCTCGCGATCTGGACGTTCGGGCTGACGACCCTCGCGTTCGGGTCGACCAAGCTCGGGATCGCCTCGGTCCTGCTCGCGATCCGACGAAGGGTCGTCGCACGCATCGACAGCATGAAGGTCGCCCTTCCGCATCTGATGCCGCAGGAAGCGATGGGTAGTCGCCGGGCACCCGGCGCGTTCGACAGCGCGTTCGGCCCGGCGGTCGCGACCGATCGAGCCCCGGGCCCGCTGGCGATCCATCGGCTGGCTGGTCTCATGTGGTTGCCCATGCTCGCCATGGCGGCGATGGCGCTGCTCGGTGGGTTCGTCCTCGCCCTGGTGGCCGCCGGCAACGTCGCGGTCGACCCGACGCTCGCCGCGTCGCAGCGCGCGTGGGTCCAGGGTCTCCAGTTCCTCGGCGAGGGTTTCGCCCTTGCCGGGATCTCGTTCCTTCTCGCGAGGATCCTCTCGGCGCTGCGCTCCGGCGGCGGCGAGGTCCAGGAAAGCCTGGGTCTGACGGTCGAAACGCTCAGGATGCCCGTCACGGCCAAGCTTTTCGTCATCCTGATGATGGCCGGCCTCATGGTCGAGATCGCCCAGTTCATCGCCTACGCCATCGTCGCCGGGATGACGGACCCGACCCAGATCACCGTCGCTTCGACCTGGCTCGGGCCGCTCCGAGAATTCGGCCTCGGCCTGCTCCTCGCCGGCATCGTGCTGGCCCTCGCCACCATCGCCCGGGCGCTGGACTTCCAGACCGCCCGAGTCGTTCAGATCATCACCCGCGGCCAGTAGCCGCTCGATAGATAAAGGAACTTCTGATGACCACCTCCATTCGCTCCGACTTCGACGTCGAATCCAGCGACCGTGCTCCGGGATTCAACCTGCCACAGCGAGTCGGGCGCCTCCTGTGGGCACCGATGCTCGTCATGGCCATCATGGCCTTCCCACTCGGACTGGCTCTGGCCGTGATTCGCGCCGGCGCCATCCAGGGCGACGACGCACAGGCCGCCGCCGCCCTGGGCCACTTCGGTCCGGCCGCGATGTTCATGGGCTTCGCGGCAGTGTTCGCCGCCATCGCCTTCGCGATCGCGAGGATCCTGGGGGCCTTCCGCGCCGGCGGAGGAGCTGTCCAGCAAGCAAGTGGGCGCATGGTCCAGACGCTGCGGATGCTGCCGATCGCCAAGGCATTCATCGGCCTCATGGCGATGGCCATGATGATCCTCGTCGGTGCCGTCGTCGCCCACATCGTCATCGGTGTCGGGATCCTCGAGGGTGCCCCCGGAGCGCTCGAATCGGCCGAGACGACCGCCATCCAGCTTGAGGCGATCCGCCGGATCGGCGTCGTGGTCTACCTCGTATCCATCGCGTTGGGCCTGGCGGCGATCGCCGAGGTCCTGCGCTTCCAGGCCGTCCGGCTTCGGGAGCTGCCGACCGAGCCGACTCGCTGAGCGCATCATTCACGCGCATCACGCCCTGACCGCGTCCCTCGAGACCGGTCGGGGCGAACCACTGCCCACTGGATCGAGCTCGAAGGGATGGATCCCATGACGACCCAGGCCCAAGATCGCGAATCATTGACGCTCCTGGACTGGCGCCGAACCGTCGCGGCCATGTACGCGGACGTGCGGAGCTCGTCGCTGGCGGAGGCGCCGACGACGCTCGCTCGGTTCCGGGAAGCCCGCGACCGACTGTTCCGCGACCATCCGCAGTCGCCGCTCGGGCCGGCGGCCCGAGGCACATTCACCGGGTTGGACTACTGGCCTCACGATCCTGACCTTCGCTTCGAGGCCCTCGTGGAGCCCGCACCCCCGTCCCGGATCTCCGCCACCGGCGGGGACGGCGTGGCCTATCCGCTGGATCGGATCGGCCGCGTCCATCTGCCGGTCGGAAGCCTTGACCTGTACTGGATCGCGGTCTACGGCGGCGGGATCTTCCTTCCGTTCCGGGACGCCACCGCTGGCCACGAGACGTACGGAGCCGGGCGCTACCTGCTGGATACGATCAAGGGCGCCGACCTCGGTGGAACGGGCGACCGCCTCATCCTCGATCTCAACTACGCCTACCACCCGTCATGTGCCTACGATCCGCGCTGGAGCTGCCCACTGGCCCCCGCCGCGAACTGGCTCGATATCGAGATCCGGGCGGGCGAGCGTCTGGCTGGATCGGACCACGTACGACGACGGGCCACATCCTTGTCGTAATCACTACTAGTTTGATATGGTTAATGGGTGATAGCGCATCGGATCTCTCGGGACATGTGTAGGCGCTCGGCGGCCTGACCCACGACCTGCCCTCGCCCGATGGCGCGACGGTGGCCGCCGAGACCGAACCCGACCGACCGCGTCTGCCCAGACCTGCCGGCGGACGCCCCGTCCCGGAGGAGAGACTCGATGCCCGACACCAGTTTCGCGCCGCTCGTCGCGGCGACCAGATCCGCTCTCGGAGCCTCGCCGACTGGCGGCACGACCGTCACGTTTCGCGCCGACAGCCATCAGGAGTCCGGCCTACGCAGCGTGGTGCGCATCCGGGGCTTCGAGGTCGCCGTCGACGAACCGCCGTCCCTCGGCGGGACCGATACGGCACCCAATCCCGTCGAGCTCGCCCTGGCGGCCTTGGCGGCATGCCAGGAGATCACCTATCGCCTCCACGCCGACCATCTCGGCATCCCGCTCGATGGCGTCGCGGTGACCCTCGAGGGCGATCTGGACCTGCGTGGCTTCTTCGGCGTCGACGACGTCGTTCGTCCCGGGTTCACGGCCATCCGCGGCAGCGTCAGGCTCGACTCGCCGGCGCCGGAGCCGGAGCTGGAGCGTCTGAAGGCCCACGTCGATGCCCACTGCCCGGTGCTCGACCTGCTCTCCAACCCGACGCCGCTCACGCTCGAGCTCCTCTCCAGTCCGTCATCCGCCAAGACCACGGCTATCTGATGGCCGCAACGAACTCACCCCAACCAACGAACGCGAGGACGACCGACATGACGACCCAGACGACCCACCGCATCGCGATCGCCGCTACGAGTGAGATCGATCGGCTTGACCGTGAGGCACCGCCGATCCTGCGCAAGCACTTTGACCTCATCCGCCAGGGGCTCCGCCACATTCCTGGGATCCCGCCCGATGCCGCCCGGATCGAGGACGCCCCGACGCTTCGGGCGCTCGCCCTGAAGCCAGACATCTACTACGCCTGGTTCCTGACCGAGTATCACTCGGCGAAGGAGGGCGAAGTCGACAACGCGACCAAGGAACTTCTCGCGATCGCCGCGTCGGCCCGGAACGAGGTCGACGAGACCGTCCTGTGCACGCCATATCATGCCGGGGCGGCCGTTTTCGAGGGAGCGGACGACACCGCCGTTGCCATCGCCCAGGACTTCGAGCGCCGGAAGGCCGAGTTGCCCGCGCGGCAGCGCGTGATCGTCGAGTTCGGCCTCAAGGCCGCCTACGAGCCACGTGCCGTCACGGACGAGGATGTCGAGCTCGTGCGCGCGCTCGGACTGTCTGACGCGGCGCTCGTCGAGGTCGTCTCGACCGCGCTCATCGCCTACAACCTGTCGGCGCTCAACCAGGTCTTCGACCTGACGCT
>JBBEBL010000256.1:0-3605 GCA_040882345.1 Chloroflexota bacterium | reverse complement strand
GGGGGACTTTCGTCGGGTAGATGCTGTGGACCGATCCACCTAGTCTCGTGGCATGGAGCAGACAAGCAGCCTGCCGCTGATTCGCCGCGGCTGGACTGGGGGACGTCTCCTGTCCGTCCTCGACGAACTCGGCCGGCTGCGGGCCCCCGATACGGCGAGAGGCCTTGCTCTGCTGAGCGCCGGGTTGTTCGTCCTGGTCGGCCTTGCCGCGGTGTTCCGGGTCGACGAGCCGGATCGTCCCGGTCTGCTGGGACTGACCTTGCTCGCAGCCATGGCGGTCGCCGCCAGCCTGATCGCGCGCGGATCCGTGGCGATCCTGGGGGCGGCCGTGGCGATCGGTGTGACGACCGTCTTTTCCGAGCAACTCTTCGATCTCACGCCGACCGTCGTCTGGTTGTTCGCCCTGATCGTGCCCGCGATCGGTCTCGTCCATGGACCGCGGATCGGTGCGATGGCCGGACTGATCTCAGCGCCTGCGCTGCACTGGATCGAGACCGGGGTCCCGGTCGACGTCCTGGATCCACAGACTCCGTTCGGGATCCTCATCCTGGTCGCCCTTGGCGCGACACCCGGTCATCTGCTGGCCCTCGCGCGTCGGCGAGGTGAGCTCCTGGATGCGCAGCTTGTTCGAGCTGAGGTGCTGGTCCAGGAGTCCGACGATGCCCGCCGGGCGGAGATGGCGGCCCGGCACCAGGCGATCTTCATGCTCGCCCGAGCGGCCGAGGCGCGGGACGGCACGACCGGCGTTCACATCGAGCATGTCCGCGATCTGGCCGAGGAACTGGCTGGCGCGGTGGGTCTGGGCAGGGACGAGATCCAACGGATCGCGTGGTCCGCGATGCTTCATGACGTCGGCAAGATCCGGGTTCCTGACCGCGTCCTGCTGAAGCCGGGCCGGCTCGACGACGAGGAGTGGGCCCTCATCCGTCTGCACCCGATCTGGGGCGAGGAGCTGCTCAAGGGTGACGAGATGTTCGCGCTCGCGCGGCAGATCGCCCGTTGGCATCACGAGGACTGGGACGGGTCCGGGTACCCGGACGGGCTGCGCGGAGAGGCGATCCCGTTCGCGGCCCGGATCGTCCGGATCGTCGACGTCTACGATGCCCTTCGGAGCGAGCGGCCGTACAAGCCGGCGTGGACGCTGGATCGGACGCTGGAGGAACTGTCCCGGACCCGTGGCACCGCCCTGGACCCGGACCTTGTCGATACGTTCGTCAGTCTCCGCGCCTCCGCCGGCCACTGAGGCGCTGCTGCGGAGCGACCCGCCGGTCCCGGGCTGCGCGTGATGTGGGCCACAGCCATGTCCCCGTTCACTTGGCAGGCTCTGTCCGTGACATCCAAGGTTGGTGGCACCACGACAAAGCCAGAGGTACACGATCCCATGACCGACATCCAGCATGCCACCGACGCCACATTCGAGGAGCTCGTCCTGCACAGCGACCGCCCGGTCGTGGTGGACTTCTGGGCCGCATGGTGTGGACCCTGCAAGATGGTCGCCCCGGAGCTCGAGAAGCTGGCCGCGAAGTACGGCGACCAGGTCGCCGTCGTGAAGGTGGACGTCGACGCGAACCCCGCGATCGCGAAGGCGTTCAACATCATGTCCATCCCCACGATCGCGCTCTTTCGGCCAGGCGAGCAGCCGAAGGGCGTCACGGGCTTCAGAAGCCTTGGCCAGCTCGAGACGGAGTTCGGCCTGGAGCGGCTCGTGCCCGCGGCCGGCTGACCGGGGGCCTGACCCGGGCGGTCGCGGCCCTATGCCTCCGCGACCGTCCGAAGTGCCGCGACGTCCTCGAAGATGATCTCGTGGCCCTCGAGGCGGATCAGCGAGTCACGCTCAAGCGCGTTGATCGCGATCGTGACGGACTCGCGACGGGTGCCGATGATGTCGGCGAGTTCGCGGTGCGTCAATCCCGGGATGATCCGGTGGATGTCGTCGCTTCCGTTGAGGCGTCGCTCCCGCTCCAGGAAGGTCAGGAGCAGGTGCGCCACGCGCCCGCGGATGTCGCGGAAGGCGAAATCGGCGATCCGCTCGCGGGCGTCCTGGAGCTTTTCGCCCATACCCTCGGCCAGGCGGATCGCCAGGGCCGGATCGCGACTGCACAGCCGTAGGAATGCGTCGCGGGTCGTGCGGCACACGACCGTCTCTTCCAGAGCCTCCACATAGAGGTCCTGGGCGTTCGTGTCGACGACCCCGATCTCACCGAAGGCATCGCCCGGCCCGAGGAGCGCGATCGTCTGCTGTTTCCCGTCCCGGGAACTGCGGTATACCTTGACCCGGCCCAGGCTGATGAACGTCACCGACGACATGGCCTGTCCGGCCCGCTGGAGCAGCTCACCCGGTGCGTACGTCGCCATGGCGGACTGACGGGCCATCGCCTCCACCGTCCGCTCGTCCAGGTTGCGCAGCATCCGGCTGCCGGCGACATACCAGCAACCCGGCACGTGATGGTAGGCGTCCCTGCGCAGGATCGGCGTCACCCGAACCACAGCAGCGTTTCCGTGGCCTCATCGAGGATCGCCACCGTCAGACGGTCACCATCCGGCTCCGGGTCGACTGACGCGGGCCACGATGGGCGCGATCCGAGGGTCACGGCATCGCGGTCGGGGTGCGCTTCCTCTCGACCGTCCTTTCGCTCCTGACTCGACCTGCGTCGGGTCCCTACGTCGTCAACGCCCATCTCACATCTGCCTCCATATCCCCCGGTCCGCTCCGTGGCGACATGGCAACTGTCCCTTTCGGCCGCATGGCGTGCCGTGACGGACGCCACAGACGGTGCCCTGACCGGTGCGTACGGTGTGACCCAAGACATCAACCCCAGTCCGTTCCGCGTGCGCGGTAGCGGACCACCCGTGATCGGAGCAGGAACATGACGACCGAGACTCGCGGAAGCGTCCGCATCGAACCCGTGGCGAAGCGTATCCGTGCGGTTCTGGATGGGGTGACCGTGTTCGACACGGACGAGGCGGCCCTCGTCTGGGAAGGGCCGCACTTCCCCGTCTACTACATCCCGGTCGAGGACGTCGACTCGGACCTCCTCGTCCCGTCCGACCACACCGAACGCTCTCCCAGCCGAGGCGACGCCCGCTTCTGGTCAGTGCGGGTCGGCGACCGAGTCGCCCACGACGCGGCGCGACGATATCCCGACTCTCCGCTGGAGCCGCTTCGCGATCTCATCCGGTTCGAGTGGGATGCCATGGACGCCTGGTTCGAGGAGGACGAGGAGGTCCACACGCACGCACGAGACCCGCACCATCGCGTGGACATCCTGCCCAGCTCCCGTCACGTCGAGGTCATCGTCAACGGCGTCGCCGTGGCCGACTCGCATCGACCCACCGTGCTGTTCGAGACCGGGCTGCCGACGCGCTACTACCTGCCGATGACGGACGTCCGGACCGAGTTCCTGCGCCCCTCGGCATCCGCGACGGGCTGTCCGTACAAGGGGACGGCGTCGTACTGGTCCATCGAGGTGGACGGCGAGCGCCTTGACGACGCCGTGTGGACGTACCCCTCCCCGCTCCCGGAAAGCGCGCGGATCGCGGGTCTCGCCTGCTTCTACAACGAGCGGGTCGACATCCGTGTGGACGGCATCCTCCAGGAGCGGCCC
>JBBEBL010000255.1:1889-10636 GCA_040882345.1 Chloroflexota bacterium | reverse complement strand
TGGACGAGCTGAACTCGACCATCGGGGTCGCCCTCGCGCTCGGGCTCACGGAACGCCTGGCGACGGAGCTCGCCACCATCCAGAACGAGTTGTTCGACCTCGGGTCCGACCTGTGCTGGCCGGAGGACGATGAGCGCCGGGGCAACATCCCCACGGTCCTGCCCAGGCACGTCAAGCGCCTGGAGCGCCTGATCGATGATCTCAACACGGTCGTCGGGCCGCTCAGCAACTTCCTGCTCCCGGGTGGCTCGCCGGGTGCTGCCCAGCTCCACGTCGCGCGGACGGTCTGCCGACGCGCCGAACGCGAGGCGATCACGCTCTCCCACGAGGAACCGATCGGCGAACTGGTCCTCCCCTACCTCAACCGGCTGTCGGACGCCCTGTTCGTGATGGCCCGCTTCGAGAACCACGAGCGCGGCGTCACCGAACCGCTCTGGCGGCCAGGCCTCTAGCGACGACGGCGAGCGCCGGCAATTCCCATCCCAAGCCGACCGGGCTACGGGCACCCGAAGAGCATCGCCACGGCGGTGATCCACGCGACGATGCCGATCGCGCCGACGACGACCAGCGCGATGACGTCTCGGCGAGGTTGATACCGGACCGTGGACGCGCGCCCGATCCAAGCGCCGACGAACGCCACGACCCCGGCGATGACCAGGACGTACGCCGTGATGGCAGCGAGTCCCACGGCGGCCCACAAGTTCTTCTGGCATGAACCGTCGACGGCGAAGATTGCGACGATCGGGCTCGCCACTGCTCCGGCCGTGATCGCGGCGACCGCATCGCGCTCCCGCAACACGGCACCGGCGAAACCGGGCACGATGATGACCGGAGCCATCATGATCATAGCGCTTGGATCGAAGAAGGGCAGGTCGACATCGAGGAAGGTCCCGATGAGACCGAGGCCCGCTCCGATGCCGACGGCACCGAAGCCGACGAGCAGACCAATGGCGATTCGCCCGCCGCGACTCGGGGTCCAGGTTTCAGCGCTCGGTCGCGTAGGGTCATCGCTCATGCGCAGACCCTACATGTCGTGGTCTGCTGAAACAACGAGGCAAGCCCTAGCGCGGGAGCAACTCCACCCGCGTCCGACCCGGCGCGATGGTGACGCCTTCCAGGACCACGGAGCCGTCCTCGAGGCGAAGGGATCCCTCGCTCCCCCCGACTCGACAGCGGTAGGTGCCCACCGGCGGCAGGGCCACAGGCCAGGCGAAAGCCAGCGGGGTGCCGATGCCGTTGACCGTCGGAGCGGCATGGGCGGAGATCGTCACCGTTCGGCCCAGCAACTCCTCCGCCGTGCGCAGCTTGCCGGCGGCGAGCGCGGCCCGCACGTCGGACGAGCGGACCGAGCGACCGTCCAGCGTGAACGGGGGGACGACGACCACGTCAAAGCCCTGCTCGGCACCGAGCGCCGCCAGAGCGTCCGGGGTACCGCGCCGCTCGTAGCCGAACGCGGCGTCCGGCGTCATCAGCAACCCGGCCAGCGCCGTGCGCGACCGGATCATCCCGATGAACGCCTGGTAGGTGGTGTGGCGAACGGCCTCATCGAAGTGCTGGACCACCGTCAGCTCGACGCCGGCCGCGGCGAGCCGCTCCAGTCGCTCCTGTGGGTCCATCAGGAGCGGTGGCGCGGTCCCCGTGATGACCTCGTCAGGATGATGATCGAAGGTGATGACCGTCGCCCGCGCGCTGCGTGCCCCCGCCTCGCGCGCCAGATGGTCGAGCAGGTAGAGGTGGCCGCGATGCAGGCCGTCGAAGACGCCGACGACCGCGAAGACCGGCCCGTGCTCCGGGCGCAGCTCCTCCACGCCCGCCACGAGATCCATGTCAGGCGCTGACCTCCGCCGTGACGAGCACCTTGTCCGGAGCCAGGCGACCGGGACCCGCGTCCGTCGCGATCGCGACGAGCGCTCCGTCCGGCGCCCGCAGGCGATAGCGCTCAGCCCCGCCATCGAATGACGCCGCCGGCCGCACGAACTGCCCCCGCGAGACGGCGGCGACCTCGGCCGCGGTGAGGACGACCTCAGGGAAACGGTCCAGGCCGTCGTCCACGGATCGCATCAGCGGCACGAGGCCGGCTGGTCCGTCGGCCGCGGCGGCCCGGACGTCGTCCAGGGCGAGCGCTTCGTCCACGGTGAACGAACCGGCTGCGGTCCGGCGCAGCGCCCCGAGGTACGCGGCACTCCCCGACAACTCGCCGAGGTCGCGGGCCAGGGCGCGGATGTACGTCCCGGCGGAGCAGGTGACGTCCAGGATGGCGATGGGACGATCCGGGTCGGAGCCATCCCACGACACCATGGCCAGATCCAAGATCGTGACCTCGCGTTGCGGCAGTTCGACGACCTCCCCGGCCCTGGCCATCGCGTAGGCCCGCCGGCCGCCGACCT
Organism: Chloroflexota bacterium; assembly: GCA_040882345.1. Lineage (GTDB taxonomy): Bacteria > Chloroflexota > Limnocylindria > Limnocylindrales > CSP1-4 > SPCO01. Next base: position 8,249 of record JBBEBL010000255.1, on the reverse strand, counting down.
TGATGGCCGAGTAGGCCGGTGGTCGCTGGTGGATCACGCCACGCATCGCCGGCAGCGCAGCCTCGACGGCGGCGCGATCCGGCGCGGGGCCTTCCGCGGGGGTCATCTCGCCCTCCAGGTCGTCCGTTGACGACGACGCGCCGAAGCAGACCGTCGCCCGGTACGCCTTGCGGTCCGCGAGGTGGAACTCCACGAGGCGCGTGCCCCGCCCCAGGAAGACCGGCAGGACGCCGGACGCGAACGGGTCCAGGGTGCCGCCATGGCCGACACGCCTCGTGGCGGCCAGCCGCCGAACCAGGCCGACGATGTCGTGCGATGTGGGGCCGATGGGCTTGTCGATGACGAGGATCCCATCCAGGCCCGGACCCAGGGACAAGTGGGCCACCCTAAGACGCCGTCCCGCGATCGATGTCCGCGACCAGGGTCATGGCCTCCGCCAGCACTGCGGGGCGTGCCTGTTCCACGGGGGACTCCAGCGTGGCCCCGGCGGCGCGCGCGTGGCCCCCACCGCCGAATCGCCCGGTCAACACGGTCGCGTCCACGCCACCGGGCCTGGTCCGGACGCTGATCCGGGTTGACGTGCCGGCCTCCTTGAACAGGATCGCGACCTCGGCCTCCTCCGCCTGGGCGAGGAGGTCGATGATCCCCTCCGAGTGGGCCGGGACGGTCCCGGTCGCGGCAAGGTCGGCGTCCAGCAGCGTGGACCACACGACGCGACCACCGTCCGAGCTCTCGAGTCGATCCAGGACGCGGCCGAACAGGCGCAGCTGGGCCTCCGGCTTGGACCGGTAGAGCCGCCGCGAGATGTCCGAGAGTGGCGCGCCGGCGTCCACGAGTGCCGCGGAAACGGCCAGCGTGCGCGGTGTCGCGTTGGGATGGGCGAAGGTCGCGGTATCCATCACGATCCCGGCCATCAGGACGGCGGCGAGATCCCTGCCCCGCTCCCCGTCGGACCCGACGCCGAGCCGAGCCGCGAGCAGCGCGACCATCTCGCAGGTGGCCGCAGCGCCCGGGTCGATCCAGTCCGCGTCGCCGGCGCCATCGTTGGACGCGTGATGGTCGATGACGACCCGCGGCAGTCGATCGAACAGCTCCCGGTGGCGTTCGCGCACGGCGCCGGTCCGGTCCAGCGTCCCGCAATCCGAGACCACGAGGAGGTCGTAGCCCGCGGACGGATCCGGATCCGTCCGGAACCGCTCGACGCCGGGCAGGAAGCCGTACAGCGGGGGCACGGGGTCCGTGCAGACCGGGTCGGCGGTCCCACCCAGCGCCTCGATGATGGCCACGATCCCGAGCGTTGCGCCCAGGGTGTCGGCGTCCGGGTTCTCATGGCCGACCGCGAGCACCCGCCGCGCGCCGCGCACACGGTCCGCCACGACGTCCGGTACCGCGGCGAGATACGGACCGAGATCCACGTTCATCGGCGCTTGCTGCGCGGGCCCTGGCCGCGTGGGCCCGGCCGGCGGGCGCGTGGCTTTGGCGGGATCACGGCCGACGGCGGTTCCTCCGGCAGGTCCTCGTCGTGCCGAACCCGCGCGACCGGCGTCGGAAGCGTCTCCCCCAGCGGTACGTCCGCCTCCGGAACGACACCGTGCTCAAGCTCGCTGAGCAGTCGCAGCACTCGCGTCCCGCGCTCCGCCGTGTCATCCACGTGGACGTGCAGGTCCGGGATGCGCTTGATACGCAGCGTTCGGCCCAGTTCGTGCCGAACGAAGGCCATCGCCCGGCTCAGCGCGGCGATGGTGGCCGTGCGCTCGGCCGGCTGGCCGATGACGCTGACCCAGACCTTGGCGTGGCGCAGATCCGGGGTCGTCTCCACCCGGGTGACCGTGGCGAAGCCGATCCGTGGATCGGCGACATCGCGCGCGATGATCGCGCCGATCTCCTGCCGGAGCAGCTCATCGACCCGATCCGTTCGCTGGCTCACGAGGTCGTACCGGCCGTCAGCCGGCCGCCACGCGCGACACGGTCTGCGAGCTGTAGCACTCGATGACGTCACCCTCCATGAGGTCATGGAAGTTGGCCAGTCCGATCCCACACTCGTAATTGACCTGGACTTCGCGGACGTCGTCGCGGAACCGGCGAAGGGATTCGATCCGATCCGTCGCGATGACCTTGCCGCTGCGCCAGATGCGGGCGCCGCCGCGAACGATCCGGCCGTCCGTGACGTACGAGCCGGCGATCTGGGTGCTCTTGCCGACCTTGATGACCTGGCGGACCTCCGCCCGACCCTCCACGATCTCGACGATCTCCGGCTCCAGGAGGCCCTTGAGTGCCGCGTCGATGTCATCGGTCAGCTTGTAGATGATGTCGTAGAGGCGGACGTCAACACCCTCGGCCTCGGCGGCTCGACGGGCGGTGTCCGTGATGCCCGTGCTGAAGCCCACCACGATGGCATTGGAGGCCGTCGCGAGCATGATGTCGTTGTCCGTGATGTCGCCGGCCGCCTCGTGGAGGACGTTGAGGCGGACCTCACCCTGGTCCAGCTGCTCCAGGGCGTGCGTGATGGCGCCCAGCGAGCCGGACACGTCCGACTTGAGGATGATGCGCAACTCCTTGGCCTGGCCCGCCTGGATCTGGCTGTACAGGTCCTCAAGGGTCGCTCGGCCGCTGCCGTCGCCACCGCGGGCGGCCAGTTCCGTCTTGCGTGCCTCGACCATCGTCCGTGCGGCCTTGTCGTCCGCGACGACCCGCAGGATGTCACCGGCGGCCGGGACGTCTGACAGGCCGAGGATGACGACGGCGCTGGCAGGCCCGGCCTGCTTGACGCGCTTGCCGCGGTCGTTCTCCAGCGCCCGCACGCGCCCGAACGTCTCGCCCACCACGGTGATGTCGCCGACTTTGAGCGTGCCGGTCTGGATGAGCGCCGTGGCGATCGGGCCGCGGGCCTTGTCCATCTGCGCTTCAACGATGGTGCCGATCGCGGGTCGGTTCGGGTTGGCGGTCAGCTCCTGCAGGTCAGCGACGAGCAGGACCATCTCGATCAGCTCGTCCAGCCCCTGACGGCTCTTCGCCGACACGGGCACGAGCGGCACGTCCCCGCCGTACTCCTCGATGACGACGCCGGCCTCGGTCAGCTCGGTCTTCACCCGGGTCTGGTCGGCGTCCGGCTTGTCGATCTTGTTGAGGGCGATGATGACCGGGACCTTGGCGGCGCGGGCGTGGCTGATGGCTTCCAGGGTCTGGGGCATGACCCCGTCGTCCGCGGCAACCACGATGATCGCGATGTCCGTGACGCGGGCGCCGCGGGCACGCATCGCCGTGAACGCCTCGTGACCCGGCGTATCGAGGAAGACGACGCGCTTGCCGTCGTGCTCGATCTCCGATGCGCCGATGTGCTGGGTGATCCCGCCGCGCTCGCCCGCCGCGACCTCCGTGGAGCGGAGCGCGTCGAGGAGGCTCGTCTTGCCGTGGTCCACGTGACCCATGACGGTCACGATCGGGGCCCGAGGCTGAAGATCGGCCGGGTCGTCCTCCGCGAAGAGGACCTCCTTGGTGGCCGCCGTCACTGGACCTTCGCCCTCGGCCTCACCATCGGCACCGCTGCTGACCACGGTGGCCTCCGCCACCTCGTAGCCCAGTTCGGACGCGACGAGCGACGCGGTGTCGCGGTCGATGAGCTGATTGATGGTCGCGAAGATGCCGCTCTTGATGAGCTCGCGGATGATGTCGGCGACGTTGACGGTGAGGAGCTCGGCGAGCTCCTTGACCATGATCGTCGAGGGCAGTTCGATCGGGCCGCGCTCGCGCGGATCGATGGTCTGGACCTGCGATCCGAACGTTCCGTCGCGACGCGGCGGCTTGCGGGGCCCGCGACGGCCGCGGGTGCCGCTCCTACTCCTGGCCACGGGCTCCTCCTTGCATGATGTCGGTCGTGGGGTCCGGCCCGAGCGCGATGCTCGCGAGGAGCGCGGTGGGGACGGGGGTCTGGAGGGCCCGCGAGAGGGCGCTCCGGGTATTGGCGATGGTCAGGCACGCGGCCGTCCGACAGACGTAGGCACCGCGTCCGGCGAGGCGGCCCGTGTCGTCCACGAGGACGCCGCCGTCAGGTGTCCTGACGATGCGCACGAGTTCGCGCTTGGGCCGAGCGGTCCGGCACGCCACGCAGGTCCGGGTCGGGACGCGCCGGGCGGGCGTGCCCCTGGTCGTGCCGGCGGACGCGGCGGCGCCTACGACGCCACCTCCTCGGTCGCAGCCTCAGCGGCGGCGGCAGCCGCCTTCTTCGTGACGCGCTTCGGCTTGGCGGGCTTGGGCGTGTCCGCTTCCACGGCCGGCACGTCAACCGGCTCGGCCACCGGTTCAGGTGCGGCCTCCGCCTCGGCGACGGGCTCGGCGACGGGCTCCGACTCCACGGGGGCCTTGGCCTCCGCGACCGAGACGTCGCTGCGGATATCGATCCGCCAGCCCGTCAGGCGCGCCGCCAGTCGGGCGTTCTGTCCCTCGCGGCCGATGGCCAGCGAAAGCATCCGCTCCGGGACGGTGACATTGGCGATGCGGTGCTCTTCGTCGATGTCCACGGACAGGACCTGGGCCGGCGACAGGGCGTTGGCCACGAACACCCCGGCGTCGTCGCTCCACGGGATGACGTCGATCTTCTCGCCCGCGAGCTCGGCGACGACTGCCTGGACGCGGGCGCCCCGCTGCCCGACGGTGGCGCCGACGGGATCCAGACCCTCCTGGCGGGACGCGACGGCGACCTTGGAGCGGCTGCCCGCCTCGCGGGCGATGGCCTTGATCTCCACCGTCCCGCTGTGGATCTCCGGGACCTCCAGCTCGAACATCCGACGCAGGAAGCCCTTGTGGGTACGGCTGACGAAGATCTGCGGACCGCGCACGGACCGTCGGACTTCCAGCACGAAGGCCTTGACGTTCTGGCCGATCCGATAGTGCTCCAGCGAGCTCTGCTCCGTCGTCGCCAGGATGGCCTCCACGTTCTTGCCCACGTCGAGGATGATCGCCCGCGGCTCCACGCGGTTGACGGTGCCCGTGATGAGCTCGCCTTCGCGGTTCGCGAACTGGTCGAAGACCTGGTCGCGCTCGACCTCGCGGATGCGCTGGAGGACGATCTGCTTGGCCGTCTGGGCGCCGATACGGCCGAACACGTCGCCGTCCAACTGCTCCGTCTCCACCATGTCGCCGGGCTTGGCGTTCGCGTTGAAGGCCTGCGCATCGGCGACCATGATCTGGGTCAGCTCGTCCTCGATCTCCTCGACGACCAGGCGAGCGCGGTAGACGCGGATGTGGCCGTTCTCGGCATCGATCCGGACCTGGATGTCCTCGTCCCCGGCGACGCGCCGATAGGCGGACTGGATCCCATCCTCCACGGCTGCGATGAGCTGCTCCCGGGAGACCTGCTTCTCGGCATTGAGCTGGAGCAGGGCGCCCACGAAGTCTCGACTCATGATCGCCTCCTCCTGCTGCAACGCCGTCCACGACCGGTCCGAAAAAAAACGTGGGGGTCACCCACGTCACGGAGCGGCCGTTCAGTTGGCGGGAGTATACACCCGGATAGGTGGACGGGTCGTGGGGAACCCTGGCCCGATCACCGACCGCGCTGCACGTCCACCTGGACTGAGAGCCCCGCGCGGAGGTCTCGAGCGTCCCGTCACGGGTGGACCTTCCGCCCGGCCTGGACTTCGCGAACGGTGAACGTTGACACATCGAAGCCCTGAGTCGGGGCGGCTCGCGAGCCCCTTCCCAGCTCGTCGTTCGGCGTGGGTGAACGGGAGGCCGGGAGGAGGGCCCCGCAGACCACGCAGGTGGTCCTCAGTCCGCCAACGTTCAGCCACGGTGATGCCGGCGCATCCCGCCAGCGCCTCGCGCCGTCTGCTTCGCCCTCGGTGAATATCCCGCGGCGAAGCGCGTGGACTGCGAGCAGCGGACGGCTCAGCGTTCGGTGGCGCCCGTGCCCACGCCGTAGCGGTCGTTCACGTACGTCTCCAAGATGCCGATGAACTCGGCCACGAGGCCGTCGCCACGGAGCGTGCGGTCGAGTCTGCCGTCGATGAACACGGGCGCGACCGGGTCCTCGAACGTCCCGGGCAGGCTGATGCCGATGTCGGCGTGCTTGCTCTCGCCCGGGCCGTTCACGACGCAGCCCATCACCGCGACCCGCAACTCCTCCACGCCCGGGTGCGTCTCGCGCCACACGGGCATCCGTTCCTTCAGGTGGCCCTGGATCTGCTGCGCCATCTCCTGGAAGAACGTGCTGGTGGTCCGCCCGCACCCGGGGCAGGCCGACACCTGCGGCAGGAACGAGCGCAAACCCATGGACTGGAGAACCTGCTGGGCGACTTCCACCTCGCGCTCACGCGGCGCGCCGGGTTCCGGGGTCAGCGACACGCGGATGGTGTCGCCGAT
>JBBEBL010000255.1:0-1789 GCA_040882345.1 Chloroflexota bacterium | reverse complement strand
CTCGGTCAGGATGGCCTGGTCCAGCGACCCCCAGTTGACCCCGATGCGGACCGGCTTGTCGTTGTCCACGGCCACCCGGACGATCGTCGCGAAGTGCTCGTCGTGGCGCTTGGCCCCGACGTTGCCCGGGTTGATCCGGTACTTGGCGAGGGAGGCGGCCATCTCCGGGTACTCCACCAGGAGCTTGTGACCGTTGTAGTGGAAGTCGCCGATGACCGGGACGTCCACGCCCAGGTTGTCGCGCAGCTTGCGCATCATGTCCGGCACGGCGGCGGCCGCGGCCTCGTTGTTGACGGTGATGCGTACGAGCTGCGAACCGGCGTGCGCCAGCCGAGCCACCTGGATCGCGGTGCCGTCCGCATCCGCCGTGTCCGTGTTCGTCATCGACTGGACGACGACCGGGTGCGCGCTGCCGACGAGGACCCCGCCGACGTCAACGCTGACGGTCGGTCGCCGCCGCGGGCGGAGCTGGTCCGGGCTGCTCATCGCGGGATCACGTCCCGCCCGTGAGGCTCCGGATGATGTCGAACCCGGTGATCCAGATGAGGAAGGCGAACAGGAAGACGAATCCCACGACGTAGGTCAGCCGCTCCGCCCGGAGGCTGATCCGCGCTCCGAAGATGGCCTTGAGGGTGATCATCAGCATCCGACCGCCGTCCAGCGGCGGGAACGGCAGGATGTTCACGACCGCGAGGTTGGCGGACAGGATGCCCGCGACATACAGGGTGATGACCGGGCCCAGCTGCCAGAAGACGTCGCCGATCTGGGTGGCGATGCCGACGGGCCCGGCGACGGGCGGGGGCTCCGTGGGTCGATTGATGATCGCGTCGGCGAGCTGGCCAAGGCCGCCGAGGATCAAGCCGAGGGCGTCGCCGGTCCGCGACGCGCCGATGCTGACCGCCTCCACCGGATCGTGCCCGATGGACACGCCCGTTGTCATCGCGGACAACCCCGACACGCCAAGCGCCCCCTGGCCGGCCGCGACAGCCGCGGCGTCGCGGAGGGTGACCGTGACGGTCTGGAACGAACCGTCGGCCCGCTCCAGCCCAAGGTCGATCGTCTCGCCGGCGCGCTCCTGGAGGGTGGCCAGCAGAGAGCCATCCTCGAAGGCGCTGTAATAGCCGCCATCGATGCTGACGAGCGCGTCACCGGGCACGAGTCCGGCGCCCGCCGCCGGCGACCCGGGCTGGACGGTCCCGATTCGAACGCCGATGGTCGGGTCCCCCGCGAAGGCGATGGCGAAGAAGATCGCGAAGGCGAGGACCACGTTCATCGCCACGCCCGCCACGAGGATGATCATCTTGGTCAGCCACGGCTGGACCGCGAAGGAGCGCGGGTCGTCCAGGTCGTCGCCGTCCTCCCCCTCCAGCTTCACGAAGCCGCCGATGGGCAGCCAGTTGAGGGTGTACAGGGTCTCGCCACCGCTGCGCAGCACCCTGGCCCGCGGCGGGAAGCCGATGCCGAACTCCAGGACGCGGACCCTGGCCAGCCGGGCCGTCACGAAGTGGCCGAGCTCGTGGATGACGACGAGGATCCCGAGGATACCGATGAACAGGACGACCGTGATGATCGACTGCACGAAGCCCGTCATGCGCGTCTCTCCAGCGGCCCGCTCGCGAACGCGGCGCGCACCTCAGCGTCGAGGGCCACGAGGCCATCCACGTCCGGTGCCGGGTCACCGGTGGTGCCGAACCGCTCCACCGCGGCCTCCAGGAGGCGCGGGATCCCCGGGAAGTCCAGCGTGCCGTCCAGGAACCGCGCGACGGCCACGTCATCCGCGGCGATCAGG